>NZ_QRKI01000002.1:98753-505969 GCF_003471885.1 Bacteroides sp. AM16-24 | reverse complement strand
CAAGGGGGCAGAATCGCTTGGTTTTAGGGGGCAGCTTACACTGGATTTTCCAGGTGGTTTCGTACAAAGTTTTGCAACTGAGGCAACCTGTACCTAATACTTTAATTTCCATTATCAGATAGCTTTAAAATGAATAATATATATAATCGTAGTTCGTAGAACAACGAACATTGCTTATAAAAAAAAGGTGCTGTTTATTCACAGCACGAAGTACATTTACATTCACCGAAGAATCCGGTAAACAACTTGCGGGCAAGTTCCCAGTTTTCACGGTTAATGCAATACTTGACTTTCGGTGTTTCTATTTCACCTTGAATCAGTCCGGCATCTTTCAGCTCTTTCAGGTGTTGGGAAACAGTCGCTTTGGCTATTGGCAGTTCTTCGTGAATGTCTCCGAAGTAGCAACTTTCCTGCTTGACTAAAAAATTAAGGATAGCCATTCTTGCAGGGTGTCCCAGTGCTTTTGCAAAGCGAGCTATCTGTTCCTGCTCTGTTGTGTACTGTTTGGTTTTCACTTTATATCTCTTTTATTTGTTGTTCGCAAAACAACGAACAATGTTTGAAATAGCAAAATAAATACGGTTATTTTTTAGATTAATTAAATGAATATTTGTCTTGCCGCATGTCGGTGCTATTTACATATACATGTTGACTATACTAACATGTATATGTAAGTATCTTTATCTTTTAAAAAAGTATCATTTTTGCTTTGAAGATATTGTGATTTAAGTGCTATCTGCATGGGATTCTATTAAATTTTACTTATTTTTGCATAGAACTTCTTGCAGAAGTAACCTTTAACCAATCGAAACTCAGATGAAGAAAATAGTCACATCCTTATATTTGTTATGTTGTGTATGTATGTGTCAGCTCCATGCCGCCAACAATGCTGTAGACTCTCTCTTATCCCAACTGGACCATGTAATTCAAAACCGCCCTGTATACATCAAGCAAAAAGAAAAGAAGCTGAACGACCTGAGACAAGCCTTGAGACAACGCATTTCTGATGAAAACCGCTTTACCCTGTTGGGGGAATATCTGGATGAATACCGTTCCTACAACACTGATTCTTCTCTTTACATTTCCCGTGAGAGATACCAGGTAGCCCTGCGACTGAAAAACAAGGAACATCAAGACAACGCCCTCATGAACACTGCCGAGATTATGGGCACGGCAGGCATGTATAAAGAAGCAATCGACCTGATGCACAACGTACAAATCAATCATCTATCGGATGACCTGCACCCGTATTATTACCATATTTACCGTACAGTCTATGGGCTCATGGCCGATTACGCCGTTACGGAACAGGAGAAAAAACTCTATGCCGAGATCACGGATAGATACCGTGATTCCCTGTTACTGGTCAACAAAGATAATCTTCTAGTGTACACGCTGATTCAGTCCGACCAGCACAATGTGAGGGGCGAGTTCGATAAAGCCATCCAGTTATTGACCGACTACCTGGCAGGGCAGATAGACAATGTGCACGATGTGGCAATCTGTGCCTACACTTTATCAGAGTCATACCGCCTGAAAGAAGACACTGAAAAAGAGAAGGAGTATTTGATTCTTTCCTCCATTGCAGATATGAAGTCTGCAGTGCGCGAATATATTTCTTTGAGGAAACTGGCTGTGTTGCTCTATCAGGAAGGAGACATAGACCGTGCCTATTCGTATTTGAAACTGTGTATGGACGATGCCGTGTTCTGCAACGCCCGGTTGCGTATTTTGGAAATCCTGCAAATCTTTCCCCTCATCAACGACACTTATCAGCAAAAGGCTGAAAAGCAACAGGAACAAATGAAATGGGCGTTAATCTCTATCAGCTTGCTGTCCATCTTCCTGCTGATCGCCATCTTCTATGTGTATAAGCAGATGAAACGCGTAGCAGCTGCACGCCATGAAGTGATAGATGCCAACAAGCGTCTGAAAGAATTGAATGAAGAACTCCACCGCTACAATCTGCAACTGAAAGAAGCCAACCACATCATTGCCGAAAACTCCTACCTGAAAGAGGAATACATCGGCCGCTATATGGACCAGTGTTCCGTATATTTGGAAAAGATGGACAACTATCGCCGTTCGCTGGGCAAGATAGCCGCTACGGGCAAGGTAGATGAGCTATACAAAAACATCAAATCTTCTAAGTTCATAGAGGAGGAGTTGAAAGAGTTTTATGCCAATTTTGATAATACCTTCTTGCAACTGTTTCCCACTTTTGTAGAAGACTTCAACACCCTGCTTGCCGAAGGGGAGCAAATTTACCCCAAGGCCAACGAACGAATGAGTACCGAACTGCGTATCTTCGCCCTTATCCGTTTGGGAATTACCGACAGTGTGAAGATTGCCCAATTCCTGCGCTATTCTGTGACTACCATTTATAATTACCGTACCAAAGTTCGTAATAAAGCTGCGGGCGACCGTGACCAACTGGAACAGGAAGTAATGAAAATAGGTAAGTCGAGAGACTAAAACCACACTTTTAAGGCATATAAGTGTCTTTTTTACGCTTATATTTTTACTACTTTTTTAGCACAATGTATTTTCTTGATGATATTGATTATCAGTATTTTATGCCTTAATGAACGCCTTGAACTACTACTTTTTCACTCTTTTCCCCCTTATTGCTTCCTCTTATCAGATACATTTGCATTGTTCCTTCACGGAGGGGACAAATGCATGTGAATCTATATTTTATTACTAACTTTAAACTCTTATATTATGCAAAAGTACAAAATGCCGATCAGGCTTCGAATCATGGTTTGTCTGATAGGGATGTTACTTCCGATGTGCATGTTCGCACAGCAAATCACAGTACAAGGTGTAGTGAAAGACCAGACCGGAGAAACCGTTATCGGGGCCAGTGTGGTGCAGAAGAACACAATGAACGGTACGATAACGGGTATTGATGGCGATTTCTCGCTGAATGTGCCTTCGGATGCCGTTATAGTAGTTTCATTCGTAGGCTATAAGTCTTTGGAAGTTCCCGTGAAAGGACAGAAGCAGATTATGGTAACACTCTCGGAAGACAGTGAGATGCTGGACGAAGTGGTGGTTATCGGTTATGGAACCATGAAGAAAAGTGACCTCACCGGTGCTGTTTCCTCCTTGGGAAGCAAGGACATCAAAGATGCTCCCGTTTCTAATCTGGGACAAGCCATTCAGGGCCGCATCTCCGGTGTGCAAGTAGTGGATGCCGGAAAGCCCGGTGACAATGTATCTATCAAGATTCGTGGTCTGGGTTCCATTAACAACTGCGATCCGCTGGTGGTGATTGACGGTGTGCCTACCGACCTGGGGCTGTCTTCACTGAACATGGCGGATGTGGAACGCCTGGACGTATTGAAAGACGCATCGGCTACAGCCATTTACGGTTCGCGTGGAGCCAATGGGGTAGTGATGATTACCACCAAGCGCGGAACGGAAGGGAAAGGCAAATTGTCAGTATCCGCTAATTGTGCTTTCCAGAATGCCACGAACGTTCCTTCTTTGCTGAACGCAAGCCAGTATGCTGATTTGAGTAATGATATGATGGTGAACAGCGGTCGCAACCCGAACCCGAATTGGGCAAATCCTTCGGAACTGGGTGCAGGTACCGACTGGATGGACGAATTGCTGCGCACGGGTGTGATGCAGAACTATACGGTAAGTTATTCCGGAGGAAACGAGAAGTCTCATTATTATGTATCCGGTGGTTTTCTCGATCAGTCGGGTACGGTGCGTAGTGTAAACTATCGCCGTTTTACGTTTCAGTCCAACAGCGACGCACAGGTGCTGAAGTGGTTGAAGTTCTCCAATAATATAACTTTCAGTACTGATACGAAGGATTCGGGCAGTTATAATATCGGTGATGCGCTGAAGGCTCTTCCCGTTCTTCCGGTGAAGAATGAAGACGGTTCATGGAGTGGTCCGGAAGGTAATTCAGAATGGTACGGTAGCATCCGCAACCCGATAGGACCTACGCAACTGAACAAGAGCCAGACGAAAGGTTATAACTTCCTTGCCAACTTGACGGCGGAACTGACTTTTACCAAATGGCTGAAATTCAAGAGCACTTTCGGCTACGATGCCAAATTCTGGTTCATCGATAACTTCACGCCGAAATATAACTGGAAACCTATTCCGACGGAAGAAACTTCACGCTACAAGAGCGATAATAAATCATTCACTTATCTGTGGGATAACTATTTCCTGTTTGACCATACCTTTGCAGAAAAGCATCGTGTGGGAGTAATGGCGGGTTCGTCTGCACAGTGGAATGAGAATGATTACCTGAATGCGCAAAAGAATGTCTTCATGTTCGACAATGTACATGAAATGGATAACGGTCAGGAGATGTACGCCATTGGCGGCAGTTCCAATGAATGGGCGTTGCTCTCTTACATGGCACGTATCAACTACTCTTACGAAGACCGCTATATGCTGACGGCAACTGTCCGCCGTGATGGTTCCAGCCGTTTCGGTAAAAAGAACCGCTGGGGTACTTTCCCTTCTGTATCTGCCGCATGGCGCATTTCGCAGGAAAGCTGGTTCCCGAAGAACGACGTTGTGAACGACCTGAAAATACGTGCAGGATATGGAGTGACGGGTAGCCAGGCAAGTGTCGGTAATTATAGTTACCTGGCATCTTACAACACCAGTGTATATCCATTCGGAACAACGAGCGGCAATCAGACCGCATTGGTTTCCTCTACGCTTGCCAATCCTTACATTCATTGGGAAGAGGTGGCACAGACGAATATCGGTTTCGATGCGTCCCTGTTTAATTCACGGATTGTATTCTCACTGGATGCTTATCTGAAAGAGACAAGGGATATGCTGGTAAAGGCATCCATCCCCATCACATCGGGATTTGAAGATACCACCACCACTTATACGAATGCCGGTAAAGTGCGCAATCAAGGTTTGGAAATGAGTCTGCACACTATCAACCTGACTGGAGAACTGGGCTGGGAAACGAACGTGACCGCCACGTACAATAAGAATAAGATTAAGGACCTGAACAGCGCGGTTCCTTACTATATCAACCAGATCAATAACTCGTATGTGACGATGCTGGCAAAAGACTATCCGATTAATGCCTTCTACGGCTACGTGACGGACGGCTTGTTCCAAAATCAGGCGGAAGTGGATGCGCATGCCGTGCAGCCGGGAGCTGAACCGGGCGATATCCGTTTCAGGGATTTGAACAACGACGGTGTCATCAACGACAGTGACCGCACGGTGATTGGCAATCCTAATCCCTGTTGGTTCTTCTCAATGAACAACAACTTGTCTTACAAAGGATTCGAGCTTTCCGTATTCTTTCAGGGAGTGGCCGGCAATAAGATTTATAACGCCAACAATATCGACAACGTCGGAATGGCTGCCGCATACAACCAGACGACTGATGTGCTGAACCGTTGGCGCGGAGAGGGGACAAGCTACTCCATGCCGCGTGCCGTGTTCGGTGATCCTAATCAGAACTGCCGTGTATCCGACCGCTTTGTAGAAGACGGATCTTACTTGCGTGTGAAGAACATCACACTCTCTTATACCTTCCCGAAACAATGGTTGCAGAAGTTACAGATAGAGAATGCACGCCTTTCCCTTTCCTGTGAGAATGTGGCTACCATTACCGGATATTCCGGTTTCGATCCGGAGGTGGATATTAACGGTATTGATTTGTCCCGTTATCCCATTTCCCGTACATTCAGTGTAGGATTAAACTTTAACTTTTAAATAGATTCGGATATGAAAAAGATAACAAACTTACTATACGTGCTGGCTGTATTGACGCTGGTATCATGTAACGACTTCCTGGATAAGTCGCCCAAATATGCCGTTGATCCTGAAACAACCGTGACCGATGATGTGGCCGTGGCACTGACAAACGCTTGCTACAAGGCGCTTCAGTCTTCCAATCTCTACAATCAGCGTATGTGGTCGCTGGATATCGTTGCGGGTAACAGTCTGGTAGGTGCAGGTGGTGGTACGGATGGTCTGGAAACCATACAGGCATCCAACTTTATCACGCAGAGCGATAATGGGATGGCTCTGTATATGTGGCGTTCTCCGTGGGTAGGCATCGGGCAGTGCAACATTGTACTGACCAGTCTTCCGCAGGCCGAAGCCGTATCGGAAAGCATAAAGAACCGTTGTATGGGTGAAGCATATTTCCTTCGTGCCCATTACTATTATATCTTAGCCCGTTTGTATGGCGGTGTTCCTTTGCGTCTGGAACCTTATAATCCGGGTGGATCTACTGCAATAGCACGCACTACGTTGGATCAGACTTATGAGCAGATCATTTCGGACTGTAAGAATGCAGTCGATTTGCTTCCGGCGAAAGCGGAATATAATGAAGAAGAAAAAGGACGTGCCTGTAAGGATGCTGCCCTTGCCATGCTGGCGGATATCTACCTGACACTGGCTCCCAACCATACGAGCTATTATGAAGACGTGGTGGAACTGTGCAATGAGATTACGAACCTGGGGTACGACCTTTCCATTTGCAAGTATGAAAATAACTTCGATGCTACCATCAATAACGGTCCTGAATCTCTGTTTGAGGTTCAGTATTCCGGAAGTACGGAATATGATTTCTGGGGAACGGACGGTCAGTCTTCTTGGCTTTCCACTTTCATGGGGCCTCGTAACTCGGACTTTGTTGCAGGCAGCTACGGCTGGAATCAGCCTACGGATGAATTTGTGAGCCAGTATGAAGAAGGTGATAAACGGAAGGATCTGACGATTCTTTATGCAGGTTGTCCGGACTTCGACGGGAAGACTTACAAGAGTTCTTATTCCAATACCGGATATAATGTCCGCAAATTCCTGGTTTCCAAGACTATTTCACCGGAATACAATACGAATCCCAATAACTTTGTTGTGTACCGCTACGCGGATGTCTTGCTAAAGAAAGCGGAAGCGCTGAATGAAATGGGACAACCCGGGCAGGCTGCCGCTTCCTTGAATATCGTTCGCAAACGTGCCGGATTGCCTGAAGTTTCGGGCCTGTCGCAGGAGGCGATGCGTGAGAAGATTATTCACGAGCGTCGCATGGAACTGGCTTTCGAAGGACATCGCTGGTTCGATATGATCCGCATCAATAATGGAGAGTATGCCATTCGCTTCCTGCAATCCATTGGGAAGAACAGTGTGAACAAGAATCGCCTGTTGTTCCCCATTCCGCAGACGGAAATGGATGCGAATATACTGATGACACAGAATCCGGGTTATTAATCACTTAAATCAGAAGAAGAATATGAAAAGATATATCTCACATCTAGTATTTGCATTGCTGGGTTGCATGGTATTGTCTGCATGCGTGGACAATGACTATATGGAACTGGACAAGGGGCACAATGAGCTGGCGCTTTCCACCAGCAACACGGAAGTCGTTTTGAACGAACAGGCGCATGGCGATGATGCCCTGGAACTTTCTTGGACAACGGGCACGAATTATGGTACGGGAAATAAGATTTCCTATACACTGGAACTAGCCAAGGCGGGCAGTAATTTTACCGCTCCTTATGTGGCTTTGGAGGATGTCGTGCAGGAATATACCTGGAAGAAGAGCGTGGAGGAATTGAATAACATCCTTCGTGAATATTTCGGTGCGGAAGCTACTGAAAACATCTCTCTGGAAGCACGCTTAACAGCCAAAGTAACGGATCGGGAAGAGACGCAGGTAGCCACCACCTCTTTTAGTGTCACTGCCTACAAACCGTTGACTTCCACTCTTTACCTGATAGGGGATGCCACTCCCGGCGGTTGGAGTGCGGATGATGCAACGGAAATGACCCGGAAAGACAATGGTATCTTTACATGGACGGGAAAAATGACTGCGGGTTCCTTCAAGTTTATCACTACGCTGGGTTCTTTCTTGCCGTCATACAACAAAGGAACTGACGGAAAGCTGGTGCTTCGTACCAGTGCTGATCAGCCGGACGAACCGTTTACGATTGAAGAAGAGTTCAACTATGTTGTTGAAGCGAATCTGTTTACTGGTGTTGTTACCCTGACTCAGACCGAGAACCTCAGACCGGCTTACGATCAACTTTATTTCGTAGGAGGTATGAACGACTGGGGATTTGTGCCGATGAAAAAGGATGTGCTCGATCCGTTCCTGTTCCGCTATGCCCGTTTGTTCGATGCTGGTCAGGGTGGGGAATTTAAGTTCGGAACTTCGGAAGGAAGCTGGGAGAATATGTATAAGGCAAAGAATGCCGATGCCGCTTACACCGATACGGAAATGGTATTTGTGAAAGGGTTCGATCCTGACAATAAATGGGTGCTGAAAGATGTCGAATGTGGTAAGGCTTATAAGATATGTGTCGATATCCGTGCAGGGAAAGAGCGTATGATGATGAGCGAATTTGTTCCTTATGAGATGATTTATATGGTAGGGGATGCTACGCCTGCGGGATGGAGCATTGGAGATGCCACACCGATGCAGGCCACAGATAGTCCGTATGTATTTACCTGGCAAGGTGTACTGAATGTGGGTGAGTTGAAGCTGACCTGTGATAAGAAAGAGGACTGGAACGGTGCCTGGTTTATGCCGACCGTAGCCGACCGGCAGCCTTCGGGCGAGACGGAACCAATGCTGTTCCTGGATAAGGCCAGTGATGCTTTCAAAGCTCAATATCCGGATGTAATGATTGGAGGCATCGACCAGAAATGGAAGATCACGACGGCAGGTTCTTATAAGATTACCCTGAATCAACTGGAAGAGACGATTTCGATAGTGAAACAGTGAAACGATGAAATATATAGTTTATGCAATGGCTGCCACGTTCTTTTTGGCTTCGTGCAGCAAAGACAATGATGAAACCGGCGGTGGTAACGGTGGTGGAGGAGAAACAGGAGGAGTGACTGATGTCACTCCTGTTACCTCCGATTTGACTGTGAACCTGACCACTGACAAGGCTTGCTACCGACCGGGTGAAACCGTTTCCTTCACAGCCGATGTCCTGCCTGCGGGAGCAAAGGTACGTTACCGCACTTTGAACCAGGTAATCTCCGAACAGGCAGCTGCAGGCAGTTCTTGGACGTGGACTGCCCCTGCAACGGATTTCACCGGATATCTGGCGGACGTTTATCGCACTAAAGAAGACGGTACGGAAGTTATTCTCGGTACTATTGCCGTCGATGTATCCAGCGACTG
Organism: Bacteroides sp. AM16-24; assembly: GCF_003471885.1. NCBI lineage: Bacteria > Pseudomonadati > Bacteroidota > Bacteroidia > Bacteroidales > Bacteroidaceae > Bacteroides > Bacteroides sp. AM16-24. Next base: position 496,815 of record NZ_QRKI01000002.1, on the reverse strand, counting down.
GACACGCTTCCCGCGTTATGGCTTTGTCGCCACTTTCGACGCTTCTAAAACGGAAAGTAAAATTCAGGAGGAAATGGCTTTTCTGAACCGTTGCCATATCAATGGTGTGCAGTTTCAGGATTGGCACAACAAGCACCACTGGCCGTTGGGCGGTACGCGCGAACATCTCGATGCAGTATATAAGGATATTGCCAACCGGGATATCTATACACAGTCGGTAAAGGATTATATCCGCGTCCAGCACTCGTATGGAATGAAGGCGATGTTCTATAATCTTTGCTTCGGTGCGCTCGATGATGCAGCGGGTGACGGTGTGAAAGAAGAATGGTACATCTTTAAAGGCACAGGACATACGGATAAGGATGCCCATACGTTGCCCGACAGTTGGAAAAGCAATATCTATTTGCTCGATCCGGGTAATGCCGAGTGGCAGGCATATATTGCCCAGCGCAACGATGATGTCTATGCCAATCTTGACTTTGATGGCTATCAGATAGACCAGTTGGGCAACCGTGGCGACCGCTATGATTACAAGGGGAATAAGGTGAATCTGCCTAAGACTTATGTTTCGTTTATTGAAGCCATGAAGGGGAAACATCCTGATAAACGACTGGTGATGAATGCAGTAAGTAGCTACGGGGCATCCCAGATTGCAGGTACGGGCAAAGTCGACTTCCTGTATAATGAAGTTTGGGGGGATGAAGCTGATTTCACGGACTTATATACGATCCTGAAAGCGAACCATCAGTACGGAAATCAGGCACTGAAGACGGTGTTTGCGGCTTATATGAATTATGAGAAGAGTTCCGGTGAATTCAATATGCCGGGAATCTTGCTGACGGATGCGGTGATGTTTGCTCTGGGCGGTTCGCACCTAGAATTGGGAGGCGACCACATGTTGTGCAGCGAATACTTCCCGAATACCCGTTTGCAGATGAGTGATGCCTTGAAGACGGCTGTTGTGCGCTATTATGACTTTATGACTGCTTATCAGAATCTTCTTCGCGATGGCGGGAAGGAAGACGAGGTAACTTTGGTATGTACGGATGCGAGCAAGAATCTGAATCTGAACACTTGGCCACCACAGAAATCAGCCATTACTTCTTTCGCCAGAAGGGTGAACGGTAAACAGGTGGTTCATCTGCTGAACTTCCTTAGTGCAAACAGTTTAAGTTGGAGAGACCTGAACGGGACAATGCCCGAACCACGGTTGGTGACTAAAGTGCCCTTGAAGTTGAATGTTGCGGGGAAAGTGAGCAAAGTGTGGGTGGCTACTCCAGACGCACATGCCGGAGCTTCGCAGGAATTAGCTTTTGAACAGAAAGACGGAACGATAACCTTTACGCTTCCTTCACTGAAATACTGGAGCATGATTATAATAGAATAAACGGTTATTGGGGTTGATTCAAAATAAATTGGAAAGAAAAGAGTGGTAAGGGGGTAAAGTGATAGGGCGATAAAGTAGCTGCGTTATATATCGCAGAGATTTGTTAGAATTTATTAACGGCAATGTGGCTTTTGTAACTTTCTGATTATCAATACCACTAAACCACGCCCTATTCAGTATACGACTGAACCCTATTAAGTATACGACTGAATGGCATTCAGTATACGACTGAATTAGGTTCAGTATACGACTATTTTGGGAATATACATAATTTGTAAACAATATACACCACTACCCTGTTTTTTCAGTTCATAATCGCTACAGAAAGAACAGATTATAAAAGATATAGAACCATGAGAAAATATATATATTTATTTTTAATGCTGTGTTGCCTGTCTCTGCATTTATATGGCGGAAATGTAACGGGAAACTGTACTTCTTATTCGCAGGAAGGGAGAGATGTTACGTTTCATATAGACGATAATTCGGCTGTGCAGTTGCAACTTTGCAGTTCCTCCGTTGTGCGCGTCTGGTTTTCGCCGGACGGTAAGTTGCAGCGGGGAAATCCTTCCTTTGCGGTGATTAATGAAAAATTGGAAGATGTAGGCACTGTTCGGGTGGACGAACAGAATGCCTGCTATGAGATATTTACGCCTAAACTGCGTATCCGCGTCAACAAGGCTCCGTTCAGCTTGCAGATATTCGACAAGTATCAGAAGCTTTTATTCAGTGACTATGCCGACAAGGGACATATCAGCGACGGAGAGCGTAAAGTGGAGTATAAGACTCTACGTCGGGATGAGCATTTTTTCGGTTTGGGTGAAAAGACTGGCAAGCTGGACCGCCGAGGCGAATCTTATAAGATGTGGAACAGTGATAAACCTTGTTACAGCATTGTGGAGGATCCCCTGTACAAGAGTATCCCTTTCTTTATGAGCAGCTATCGCTATGGTATATTTCTGGATAACACGTATAAGACAGAATTTAAATTCGGTACTGAAAGCCGTGATTATTACAGCTTTGAAGCTCCCGGTGGGGAGATGATTTACTATTTTATCTTTGGTAAGGATTATAAGGAAATCATGAAGCAGTATGTCGCATTGACCGGACAACCCATCATGCCTCCGAAGTGGGCACTGGGCTTTGCACAATGCCGTGGTCTGCTGACTACCGAGAAGCTCTCTTATGAAATAGCCGAAGGATATCGCAAGCGTGGCATTCCTTGTGACATCATCTATCAGGATATCGGTTGGACACAATACCTACAGGATTTCAACTGGCGGAAAGAAAACTATCAGAATCCGAAGAAGATGCTTGCCGACCTGAAAAGGATGGGCTTCAAGGTGATTGTTTCGCAAGACCCTGTCATCTCCCAGGCCAATAAAAAGCAATGGGAAGAAGCGGACCGCCTCGGCTATCTGGTGAAAGACTCCACCACGGGTAGAAGCTATGATATGCCTTGGCCGTGGGGTGGCAACTGTGGTGTGGTGGACTTTACCATTCCCGAAGTGGCGGACTGGTGGGGAGCCTATCAGCAGAAACCGATAGATGACGGCATTGCCGGCTTCTGGACGGATATGGGTGAACCTGCCTGGAGCAATGAGGAACAAACGGAACGTCTTGTAATGAAACACCATCTGGGTATGCACGATGAAATTCATAACGTGTATGGTCTGACTTGGGACAAGGTGGTAAAGGAACAGTTTGAGAAACGGAATCCGGATCTTCGTGTCTTCCAGATGACACGCGCCGCCTATGCAGGATTACAGCGTTACACCTTCGGCTGGACCGGAGATTGCGGCAATGGAGATGATGTGCTGCAAGGCTGGGGACAGATGGCTAATCAGATCCCGGTACTTTTATCTGCCGGACTGGGAGTAATTCCTTTCGTGGCATGTGACATTTCCGGTTATTGCGGGGACATTGAAAATTATCCCGCTATGGCGGAACTTTATACCCGTTGGGTACAGTTGGGAGCGTTCAATCCTCTGAGCCGTATTCACCATGAAGGAGATGTGGCGGTAGAACCGTGGCTCTTTGGGGAGGAAGCGGAGAAGAACGTTAAAGCTGCCATAGAAATGAAATATCGCTTGCTGCCTTATATTTATACTTATGCCCGCGAAGCGTATGAAACGGGTTTGCCGATTATGCGCCCTATGTTTATGGAATATCCGGCGGATTTGGAAACGGTCTCTACGGATGCACAATTCATGTTTGGTAGCGAACTGCTGGTGGCTCCGGTGGTGAAGAAGGGGGCAACTAATAAGAATGTTTATCTGCCCGAAGGTATCTGGATAGATTATAATGACAAGCGCACGGAATATAGCGGTGAACAGTGGACTACGGCAAATGCTCCCCTGAATACCATTCCTATGTTTGTGCGGAAAGGAAGTATCATCCCTCAGATGCCTGTGATGAATTATACGGATGAAAAAGCGGTTTATCCGATTACATTTGAGGTATTTCCGGCTGCGGTGGGCGGTGAAACGTCTTTCTCCCTGTATGAAGATGCAGGAACTGATCTGGGGTATCAGCGTGGAGAATTTATGCGTACTCCTGTATCTTGCCGGACAACGGAAAAGGGATATGTATTTGAAGTCGGGGAAAAGATGGGAGAAAAGTATGCCCTTCCGGGAGAACGCAACCTAATGTTTTGCATTTATACCGGGCAGATGCCGAAGGAAGCGCTTATTGACGGACAGAAAGTAAGGAAGATGAAAGCGGAAAAACTGAATGAAGGGATGGAAACGGAGTTCAAGGTTACCGCATGGTGTCCGGATAAGAAACAGAATCTTTGTATGTTGAGATTGCCGGATGACGGGGTGAAACACACGATTGAATTTATTTATTAATACCAACCATAAAAAGTATAGTTATGAGAAAGTTAATGCTTAGTGCAATTTGTCTTCTTTTTGCCTTAGCGGGGAAAGCGGAAGGAGTGTCGTCTCCTTCGGGCCAGGTGAAGCTGGATTTCGAATTATCAAAGAATGGCACTCCAACCTATCAGGTGGAGTATAAAGGGAAATTCGTGATTAAGCCCAGCACCTTGGGACTGGAATTGAAGAATGCCAATAATCTGTTGGATGGTTTTGAAGTCCTGAAAGCTTCTACCTCTACCTTCGACGAAACCTGGCAACCGGTGTGGGGAGAGACGAAAGATATTCGTAATTACTACAACGAATTGCTGGTTGAATTGAAACAGCCCGCTACAGATCGTTATATGAACCTTCGTTTTCGTGTATATGATGATGGCGTAGGATTCCGTTATGAGTTTCCACAACAGAAGAACCTGGTTTACTTTGTGATAAAGGACGAACATACCCAGTTTGCTATGGCGGGCGATCATACCGCCTGGTGGATTCCCGGTGATTACGATACTCAGGAATATGATTATACGGAATCCAAACTTTCGGAAATTCGCGGTTTGATGCAGGGAGCCATTACTGATAATGCGTCACAAAACCAGTTTTCACCGACAGGTGTACAGACTTCCCTCCAGATGAAAACGGCTGACGGAATCTATCTGAATCTCCATGAAGCCGCTTTGGTGGATTATTCGTGTATGCACCTGAATCTGGATGATAGGAACCTTGTCTTTGAATCCTGGCTGACACCGGATGCACAGGGTGATAAAGGGTATATGCAGTCACCTTGTCATACTCCGTGGCGTACGGTGATAGTCAGTGATGATGCCCGTGAAATGCTGGCTTCCAATCTGATACTGAATCTGAATGATCCCTGCAAGTATGAGGATACTTCCTGGATTAAGCCTGTGAAGTATGTAGGCGTATGGTGGGAAATGATTGCGGCAGGCAAGCCGTGGGCTTATACATTTGATCTCCCTTCTGTAAAACTGGATGAAACGGATTATACGAAAGTGAAACCGAATGGTATTCATCCCGCCAATACGGAGAATGTAAAGAAGTACATTGATTTTGCTGCGGAGCATGGTTTCGACCAGGTATTGGTAGAAGGCTGGAATACCGGTTGGGAAGACTGGTTCGGCAACAGTAAGGATTATGTTTTCGACTTTCTCACTCCATATCCTGATTTTGACATCAAATATCTGAATGAGTATGCCCACTCCAAAGGTGTCAAACTGATGATGCATCATGAGACATCAGCTTCCGCACGCAACTACGAACGCCACATGGAGGCCGCCTATGACTTGATGAACCAATACGGTTACAATTCCGTGAAAAGCGGTTATGTGGGCAATATCATTCCGCGCGGTGAATATCATTATGGGCAGTGGATGAACAACCATTACCTGTATGCCGTGACCGAAGCTGCCAAGCATAAAATTATGGTGAATGCCCACGAGGCTGTACGCCCCACTGGTTTGTGCCGTACGTATCCGAACCTGATAGGAAATGAATCTGCCCGTGGTACGGAATATGAAGCTTTCGGAGGCAGCAAGCCTTTCCACACGACCATTCTTCCTTTCACCCGTCTGCAAGGTGGACCGATGGATTATACGCCAGGTATCTTTGAAATGGATATGAATAAACTGAATCCGAATAGTCACGCTCATGTAAACTCTACATTGGCGCGTCAGTTGGCACTCTACGTCACGATGTACAGCCCTCTGCAAATGGCAGCCGATCTGCCTGAGAACTACGAACGCTTTATGGATGCTTTCCAGTTCATTAAAGATGTGGCTCTGGATTGGGATGACAGCCGATACCTGGAAGCAGAACCGGGACGCTATATCACGGCTGCCCGCAAGGCGAAAGGTACGAATGATTGGTTTATAGGTTGTACCAGTAGTGAGCAGGGACATGCTTCTACTCTGAAATTGGATTTTCTGGATGCTGATAAACAGTATATAGCTACTGTTTATGCGGACGCAAAGGATGCTGATTATAAAACGAATCCGCAGGCTTACGTAATCCGTAAAGGGATTGTTTCTCCTAAAACCGTACTGAAATTGAAAGCGGCTCCGGGTGGTGGCTACGCTATCAGCATTATGGAGGTGAAAGATAAGGCGGAATTGAAAGGATTGAAAAAACTGTCCGGTTATATCTGATAAACCGGAATATCTGATAGATAAAAATCCCCTTCTTCAATTCTCCGATCACCAAGTACGGTAATTAGGAGTGGAGGAAGGGGATATTGTTTTTTATTTGAATAAATCTTCCATATAGTCCAATGAACGGCTGATATCGAAGTAGATTTGAGTACCCTCATAGTATGGACTGCTTTCAAATTCCATCAGGTCGCAATTGTTCACCAATGATTGTTGCTTCAGGCCTTCTACTTTGAAAACATTGTTTAATATCTGATATTCATCATTGACGCTGATGACTTTGAATGCTGTATCTTCGCTTGTGCCATCTCCACTGGATATGATGGCAGAGGAAAGTTTTATGTATTTATCTATATAAGCCTGAACTTCTTCTTCTCTTTGCAACTCACTCGCCAGATTCATGGCATAAATGAGTAATTTAAGAGATACAGGATTCTTTTTCCGACATTCCTTTAATAGGGCATAGGCTTCTTCCCATTTCTTTTCTTCCATTAGCGTCTCAAGCTCTTTCCAAAGCTCCATACTCCCTTTGTATTTTGGGGTGAAAGAATGACCGTAGTAGATGAGCGCGTAATCGTTTAAGGATAATAAGCTATCATTAACTTCAAAGCGTTCAATCAGCTGTTGGTAATCATCCGACTGGTTTTCCACATACTTTTTAATAGTAGCATAGTTTACTTCGATATTCTCTTGCGGGAATACACATACGGAGAGTAGAAGAAGATTGATGAGTAACAGTGTTCTTTTCATGGCATTATTATTTTAAAGTATTACCACAAAGAAAAGCCTTTTGCGAGGATATTCCAAACGTATGGACATAAAAAAAGGAGTACCGCTGTACTCCAACCTTTGTTAACCTTAAATCTAATACTATGAAAAACACAGTGCAAAGGTACGGATATTCTGCGTATTTCCAAATGATTAGGTCAATATAAGTGTTTTTATAACACTAATTAAAAGATAGATACTGTTTCTTTACTTTTTTTCAAGGTTTTATTCGTTGATACGCTCTTTTATCTTTCCCCAGGCGTGTGTATCGAACAGGCAACTTTCGCGCATGGTGTGATACATTTCTTTGAAACGGGACATGGGAATAGTGAAACTCAACAGATTGGCTTCAAAGTGGGGACGCACGGACGGATCGAAGAAGCCGAGGAAACAGCGCTTACCGTTTTTTTGGTTTTCAAGAACAGTAAGGGTTACAACAGAACTGCAACCGGAACCGAAAGGAGCAGCTACGGTATCGAATGCATTCGTATCATAAAAAGCCCATGTGGTAAGTCCTGACAGGATATCAGGCGTAGCAAGGAACAGCAAACCCTCTACATCATCGAAAGAAGCAAGTTTATCTATCCGAGCAAAATGCAGATAGGCTTTTTCTGTACGTGGTACCTGGATTTGTTTTATGAAATCTGTTACCATTTCAGGAGTCTTTTTGTACTTCTCTTTCAGGGATACGAAGTTAGGTACGTGTATCGGCATTTCCGTGAAACCGGTGTAGAATTTTCCGCCGCCACATCCTATGACGTCGCTGTTCAGGCTGATGGTTTTACCTTCCCTTACCTGTTGCAGGCCCTTGAAGAAGCAACCGCTGATTTTTTCTGTTTCGTTTTCCTGTTTGTCAGAGTACCAGAAGGCGATGGGAAGTTCAGCACGTTCACCAAATGCTTCCCGATAATTAGTCATAAAAGTATGTATATCCATGATAACAGAGTTTTGGTTTGGAAGTAAAGATAACAATTGATTGCCGGATTATTGAGGATTTTACTTATTTTTGCATAGAAAACTATAATTCCATATTGATTATGAAAGCACGCATTTCTTGTTTCTTCCTATTTGTTTTTTTCTTTGTGCAGATAGTGAAAGGAGAAGATGATACTTTGTGGCAACTTCCGCTTCTGATATAAATATTCCGGAAAGTACGAACATAAAAAAAGGAGTACCGCTGTACTCCAACCTTTGTTAACCTTAAATCTAATACTATGAAAAACACAATGCAAAGATACGTACTTTCGGGATAACTGCAAATTATCCAAATAAAAAAGTATGTTCTATAACATTAATTAAAAATATAGACTTAATCTTATATCTTTGTTAACCTTTAGCCTCCTGATACATAAACCGTTTAATAGATTTTTTGGCTGTCTTTTCAAATTCTTCGAAATGTATCTTCACCTTTGATATCTGGCAATAAGCCGGTAATTGCTGGTTGAGTTCGTTACGGTTAGCTTCCATCATACGCTCTACATCCGTTTGTTGCAGTCCATTGGCAAATGCATCGTCAAAGTCCGGATAAATCAGTGCTACCAATTTTTCTTTTTGCAACACAATGAGTGACTCGGAAACGTAAGGCATATTATTCAGTTTGCTTTCAATCTCTTCCGGGTAGATGTTTTGTCCGCTGGAAGTGAGCAACATATTCTTGCTGCGCCCGCGAACGGTTACATAACCTTCCGCATCCATTGTGCCTAAATCGCCTGTATGCAGCCAGCCATTTACGTCAATGATTTGTGAAGTTGCTTCTTGGTTCTTATAATATCCCAGCATCAGGTTGGTACCCCGACAAATGATTTCTCCTGCTATCTTTTCTGGATCAGACGAATCTATCTTCACTTCCATGCGTGTGGCTGCTTTACCGCATGATGCCAACTTCATGGTTTCCCAGCGGCTGGAACAGATGATCGGGCCACATTCCGTCATACCGTAAGCGATGGTGTAGGGGAAGCTTATCTGTTTGAGGAAGCGTTCTACTTCTGCATTAAACGGGGCTCCACCGATGATAATTTCATCGAAGTTACCACCGAATATTTCCATTGCTTCTTTGCGGGCAAGAGCTCTGATCTTGTCATTGATGATAGGAACATGGAGCAGTAACTTACCGATTTTATTATCTACACGGGGCAGAATATTCTTTTTGATAATCTTTTCTACAATCAGAGGCACACATGAGATGACACGTGGCTTGATTTCAGCGAAAGACTGTGCGATAATTTTAGGAGTCGGCATGCGAGTGAGGAAGTAGATGTGTGCCCCGGCTGAAAAACCGTAAAGGAAATCGTAAGTCATTCCGAACACATGTCCCATAGGAAGCATGGAAACTATGTTATCGCCCGGTTTCACCGGAAGCATCTCATGGCAGTAATTTACGTTGGACCAAAGGCTGCGATAGGGGAGCATAACACCTTTGGAATATCCGGTAGTACCGGAAGTATAGTTAATGATGGCAAGTTCTTCCGGCTCATCCTTCCGGTAACAGATATGCTCGGGGCGGAAGTTTTTAGGATAGCGCTGTCCATATAGAGTATTGCGGTGCTCAAAAGCTTCCATCAATCGTTTGTCGCGACAGACTACAGGGGTGAATTCAGTCATCAGAATAACGCCCAGCAATTGCGGCATGGCGTCTTCATTCAGGTTTTCCCACACCTGGTCTCCCACAAAAAGCAGTCTGGCTTCTGAGTGATTGACGATATTATGTATATTATCCGCTTTAAATTCGTGAAGGATAGGCACAATAACAGCTCCATAAGTGATGGATGCCAAGAAAGTAACTGCCCAGTGTGCACTGTTACGACCGCAGACGGCAATTTTATCACCCGGTTGGATACCGGCACTTTCCAGTACAATATGGAATTTTGCAATCTTGCGAGCCACGTCTTTATATTGGAGAGTAGCACCTTTATAGTCAGTCAAGGCGTTTAAGTTCCAGTTCCGAATGATGCTTTGTTCAATGTAATCAATGAAGTGTTGTTCCTGTTCCATCTGTTAAATTTGCACACTTTAGTTAAAACTGCGCAAATATAGAGCTAAATGTGATGGCGTGCAAGTTTATATATTTATTCTTTGGTGGGAGGCGAAAGAAAAAGAAAAAATAACCAATTGTACTTTCTTTTGCCTTGATGCAAAAGAAAGATACCAAAGAAAAAATCAAGGCTGCACTTCCGGGGCTACTCCGAAAGTATTTTCAGCTAAAGGGCAGGAACTCGCTTCGCTCAAACAGCCTGCCCTTCTTAACGCCGAAAATACTTTCTACGCTTAACGCCCCTACAGTGAGGCCGGGAGACCATTCGGCGTGAATGAGGAAATATTACGTGATTCTGTATCACATAGGTGCTTCACAGTCTTGTGCGCGCAACGCTTTATTGCGAGCACTCTATCGCGCAGCCTTCAGGCATAGGCGTAGGTGCGTTAGGCGGAGATATTGTCAGGCGCAGGTAAGGGGCGATCTGTTTGGGCGTAACGAGTTTGAGCCCCGTCTGCGCATGGCAGTATCGGAGTAGCACCGTAGACGTAGCCCGTGCCCTTTCTTTTTGGCATCTTTTTCTTTCGGGCAAACGAAAGAAAAAGTACACACATATTAATCACTACTCTTCTTATCCGAAATCAGCAACAGCTTATCCCCCAAATGCAATTTCAGTGATCCGTTCGGTATCAGGAACTCCGTGCCTCGTTTCACAATCATTACGAGTGCTCCATTAGGCAGAGTGATATCCTTCAGGGTGTCGCCTTCTTCCAGCATTTCCGTGGTAACGGTCATATCACTGAGATCGCTGTCTATTTCTTCGGGCAATTCCACACCGAATTCATTGCCGGTCTTCTCCAACGGAGTAGAAAGTTTCAGCATGCGGGCGGCCAAGGAAACGGTAGTACCTTGGATAACGAGAGAAACAATCGTGATAAAGAATACGATATTGAAGATCACATCGGCACCCGGTACTTGCGCTACTACCGGATAAGTGGCGAAGATGATAGGCACTGCTCCACGCAAACCTACCCAGGAAACAAAAAGTCGCGAACGGTTTGTGATCCTCTTGCCGAAAGGTAGCAAACAGAGGAAGACACTGAGTGGGCGACCGATAACAATCATAAATACACCGATAAGTGTTGCCACCAAAGCAATATCGAGTAATTCGTGAGGATTTACCAACAAACCGAGGCAAAGGAACATGATGATTTGGAACAGCCAGGTTAATCCATCCATGAAAGTATAAATCTCTTTACGATGCATTATCTTGTTGTTACCTACCATAATACCGGCAATGTAAACAGCGAGGTAACCATTTCCTTTCAGAAGATCGGTAATGGCGAAAGTGAAGAATACAAATGCAAGCAGAAGAATGGGATAAAGGGCCTGATTATCAATGTTGAGTTTATTTAGCATGAGGATGGCAAGTTTGCCAAGAAGGTATCCGGCAGCCGCACCTACTATGAATTGGATAACGAACGAACCGAAGATACCTCCAATACCCATTCCACCAGATTGTATGAACTGTATCAGCACGATGGTAAGCATGTAAGCCATCGGGTCATTACTACCACTTTCAAGCTCCAGCATGGGGCGAAGATTGTGTTTCAGATTCATTTTCTGCGAACGTAAGATGGCGAATACAGAAGCGGAATCGGTAGATGACATGGTGGAGGCAAGCAGTAGGGATGTAGTGATAGGAAGATAAATATTTGACCAACTCATGCCGGCAATCCACCAGATGAAAAATCCTGTAAAGACGGCAGTAAGCAGTACGCCGAATGTGGAGAGGACAATACCCGGAACAAGAATCGGTTTAATTTCGCTGAATTTAGTATCCATACCGCCGGAAAACAAAATAACGCTAAGAGCAACCATACCAATAAATTGTGCTTCTTTAGCGTTATGAAACTGTAGTCCGAAACCATCGCTACCGAAAATCATGCCGACGACAAGGAATAGTAACAGGGCAGGGACTCCGAATCGATAGCCGGTCTTGCCGACAATAATACTAATGAAAAGTAAGATAGAACCAATTAAAAGAATGTTTTCTGCTGTAAAAATCATAAATTAGGTATTATTTAAGTTGTTTATTCAAGGATTTAGTTATCGCAAAGCGAAGTTACACCTATTTTTAAACAATTGCAAGGGGTAAAATGTTCAGATTCCGTCCAAAATGAATCAATCTATGTTTTTTGTGTGTAATTTTCATTTTTTTCCTTTCTTGTCTTGTCACTTTTTCCACCCCCTCTCAGATGCCTTCTGAATGGGGGTACAATGAGTCAGGGACTGAAAGGCATTCAGTCAGTGAGTGAAAGGCATTCAGTCCCTGACTGAATCAGATTCACTCAACGAGTCGGAGGAGTAGCTGCGGAAAAGGAAGAAATTTACGTTTTTTTGTAAACATAATTATTAACTGATGAAATGTACGATGAATCATCATTTAACTCATATCGGAAAAGAAAGAATAAAGGAGTGATAAGGTGGTAAGGTGATAGGGCGATAAAGTAGCTGCGCTATATATCACAGAGTCTTATCCCGCTATCACTTTATCACCTTACCACCTTATCACATTTTGTTCATAACTCAGCAATAATGAACATAATCCAAATCTTGATTCGTATTATTAGTCTATTATTGAATTATTTTTCTCCTATTGGGAAAAAGTTTTTCTCCAGTAGGAGAAAAAAATCATTAATACCACTTTGTTTTTTAGACGTTACCTAATTGAATTTTAGTATAAACATGGTTTCCTTTCCGGGATGCAGGGAAAGGCTGCCACCTGACAGCCGCATAATTTGACGGGAAATGCTCAAACCGATGCCGCTGCCACCTTCTTTTGTGGTGAAGAAAGGAATAAAAATGTGTTCTGCTACTTCAGGAGGAATGGCAGGGCCGTTATTGGATACTTCGATGAGTACGGCTTCATTTTCATTGCAATAAGCGTGTAGGGTGATGATGCCTTCCGGAATTCCTGCTGCGTCAATGGCCTGAATGGCATTTTTCAATACGTTGATAAGTACCTGCGAGATAAGGTTTTCATCTGCATAAAGAATAAGATCACCCGGAGTGATGTGGGAGTGGAAGGTGATATGTGAATTAGGATATTGATGCCGTGCCAGTTCCACCATACGATTGATAAAACCTTTGACGTAGAACAAGGAAGGTTCCGGTTTGGGGATACGGGTGAAACGGCGGTAATTTTCTACGAAAAAGAGGAGCCCTTTGCCCGTGGTGCTGATGGTGTGCAGGCCATTGCGGATCTCGTCAGCAGTTTCTTTGTCGGAAGAGATGGATTCACTTTTCGCTTTTAATTCTTCACTTCCCTGTATCAGTGTCAACAATGTGTCGCTCAATGAAGTGATGGGAGTCACAGAATTCATGATTTCATGTGTCAGTACACGGATCAAGCGTATCCAGGAGTCGATTTCCTTTTCATCCAGTTCGTTATTGATATCATTCAGGGCAAGGATACGAAAATGCTCCTGACGGATGGTTATGTCGGAGACGCGGATGGAGAGATTGACCGTACCGCGTTCGTTGGACAGGCGGGTTTGCAACTTATCTCCGGGACGGCAATGGGCGAAAAGTCCCATAAGGTTTGTATCAATACGGCTAAGTTGGCTGACATGGGTGAAGACTTCCAGCCCTAAAAGGCGGAGGGCTTCATTATTTTTCTGGTAAACAGCACCTGCATCGTTCAGTACCAAGATACCGGTATTGATGCAGTCGAGAATGAGTTCGTAATACTTTTCCTGTTGTGCAGTTTCGCTCTTTACATTATATAATATGGATGCAACGCGGTTCAGGGCTTGGTTTACAATACGGTTGTCCGGAATGTCTTCGTGCTCGGAGAAATGGATGGATGCATCGTTGTTTTCAATGGCATCGAGCAGAAACAAAACCTTCTGTGTATGCCGACGATACAGTTTCCATTGCCAGCGCAGACTCGTCAACAACAGCAAGGAAGAGATGACGATCCATAGAAAGTCTTTATAAATAATGGATACCGTGACGGCTCCCGTCAGCAGGAGAGAGATGACAATGCGGAAAAGGTAGCGGTCGGTGATGTATCGGGAGTAATGTTTCATAATCCGAACTTTTTCATTTTATTATAGAGAGTCTGTCGGGTGATGCCGAGTTGTGCGGCAACAGCGGATAGATTGCCGTTACAGGTATCCAAAGCTTTCTGTATCATTTTCCGTTCCATTTCTTCAAGGGTGGCTGCTTCTGTACCGGCATCGCTTCCGGTGCGTGAGGTTTCAGTACGTTTAGGCAACTGGAACAGTTCCGCCGGCAGTTCGTTGCCATCGCAGATAATGACTGCTTTCTCTATGGCATGCTCCAGTTCGCGGATATTTCCGTACCAGGGGTGTGTTTTCAATTTGGTACAGGCAGCACCGGAAAGCCGTAATAATGCTTTATCATATTGCTTGCAGAAGCGTGTTATAAAGCGTTCGGCAAGAGGAAGAATGTCTTCCGGCCGTTCGCGCAAAGGAGGAATTTCAAGATGGATAGTATTGATGCGGTAAAGCAAGTCTTCACGGAATTCATTGCGTTGTACCATCTCGTTCAGATTGCGGTTGGTGGCACAAATCAAACGGATGTCAACAGCGATAGGCTGGTTGCTGCCTACACGGACAATACTGCGGCGTTGCAATACGGTCAGTAGTTTGGCTTGCAGGTGATAGGGTAAATTGCCGATTTCATCGAGAAACAGTGTGCTATGGTCTGCTGTTTCGAACTTACCGGGACGGTCAGCGTATGCATCTGTGAAAGAGCCTTTTGTATGCCCGAAAAGCTCACTTTCAAAGAGGCTTTCGGTGATGGCTCCCATATCTACGGCAACCATTTCCTTCGTACGGCGGGAAGAAAGTGCATGAATTTCACGTGCCAGCATCTCTTTTCCCGTACCGTTTTCTCCGGTGATAAGGATATTTGCATCGGTTGTGGCGACTTTCTCCACCAGCGAGCGCAATTGCTGCATGATGGGACTTTCTCCCCAATACATGGCAGGGGTTACAGGAGAGGCGATTTTTCCGTTATTTTTATTATGAATGGCTTGGGCTGCATTCAGTAAGGTTTCCACCAGCTTTTGATTATCCCATGGCTTGACAATAAAGTCTGTAGCTCCTTCTTTAATGCCACGCACGGCAAGATCAATATCTCCATAAGCAGTGAAAAGAACCACAGGCAAGGAGGGACGAAGGCGTTTGATTTCCTGTAACCAGAATAATCCTTCGTTTCCCGTATTGATACCTGAGGTAAAATTCATGTCAAGTAACACCACTGATGGATTTTCTTCACGTAACACAGAGGTTAGTGTGACAGGTGAAGGGAGCGTGATGATCTTTTCGAAATGGGGTTTCAACAGCAATTGCACTGCGGTGAGCACACCGCGGTTATCATCAACAATAAGGATATTTCCGGGCTTTTTCATACGAGAGTTTCTTTTGAGGGGTAAAGATAATGCAAATTGAAGGTATAACTTTCATGCTTGCATGAAAAAGTTATGCTGAGATGCGGCTTATCTTCTGTAAAGATAAGGAGGTTCGCGAAAAAAATGAAAGAGACTTGTCATATTTTCTACATACCGGCGTAATACGAATAGCTGACCTTTGCCTACAACATTCGCAGTTTCTTATATTCCCAATTTTGAAGAGGAACTGGTGAAGTTTGTCCACGCACGTAAATGCGATGGTATTATAAATTACTAAAAATTATAAATATAAAGATGAAGGTTCTTTTTATTGTTCAAGGAGAAGGCCGCGGTCATCTGACGCAGGCCATCACGCTGGAAGAAATTCTACGGCGCAACGGTCACGAGGTAGTAGAAGTACTGGTGGGGAAGAGTAACACCCGTCGCCTGCCGGGTTTCTTTAACCGTAATATACAGGCACCTGTGAAACGTTTTCTCAGTCCGAACTTTCTGCCTACGCTTGCCAATAAGCGGGTTAGTATGTCTCGCAGTATCGCATATAATCTGATGCAGGTTCCTGCTTATATGCGTAGCATCTGTTATATTCACCGGCGTATCCATGAAACTGATGCGGACCTCGTAATCAACTTTTATGAGTTACTGACGGGCTTGACTTATCTTTTTTTCCGCCCTTCTGTACCGCAGATCAGTGTCGGCCATCAATATCTTTTCCTACATCATGACTTTGAGTTTCCCAAAAAGAATCCCGTGAGTCTGCTGATGCTCCGCTTTTTTACACGACTCACGTGTATCGGAGCCAAAAAGAAGCTGGCTCTCTCATTCCGTCCGATGGAAACGGACGAAGAAGCGCATATACGCGTGGTACCGCCTTTACTGCGGCGCGAAGTGCTTTGTTGCGAAGCTGTTGCCGGAGAGTATGTACATGGCTATATGGTTAATGCCGGATTTGGAAAAAGTATCTCCCAATGGCATGAGCAGCACCCCGAAGTGCCTTTGCACTTCTTCTGGGACAAACCGGATGAACCGGAAGTATGCAGAATGGATGAAACATTGTCATTCCATCAGTTGGATGACGAAAAATTCCTTCGCTATATGTCGGGTTGCCGGGCGTATGCCACTACGGCAGGTTTTGAATCCGTTTGCGAGGCTATGTATCTGGGTAAGCCTTTGCTGATGGTACCGGCACACATTGAACAGGATTGTAACGCTTATGATGCGGCACGCGGCGGAGCAGGTATTATTTCCGATAATTTTGAGGTAGACCGTTTGTTGGAATTCGCCCGGAGTGAGTATCAACCCGAAGAGAATTTCCGTAGCTGGGTACGCAGTTGCGAGTGGCGGTTACTGAACTGTATAGAAACGGTGGAAGGAACAGACTTTATAAATGATTATAAATTGATATATGAATAAGAAAAGTGATATGAAAATAAAGAAGGGGAAAATTAACTTCCCCCTCTCTTTTCTTTTGCTGCCGCATGGGAAGCAGTAGTCTTAGTTTCTTCCGTTTGCTCTTCGGTATTTTTTTCCGCTTCCTTTTGTTCCATTTCCCGTCTCAGTCTTTTCAACCTCCACTTATTCCAGAACATAAGCTCTTTCCATCGGTTGAAGTCCTTCTTGAAAATGATGCCAATGCCTTGTGTTGTCAGATTGGTTCTTGTATAATAGCGGTCATTCGTCTCATTATATGCTTTCAGACGGATATCTCCGCTACGGTTCACAAGCCATTCTGCTTCAAAGTCACCTACAAAGTTCGTATTTGCCATCGGATTGTCGCGGTATCCGAAGTTACCGTTGATAAGCAGACGGTTGTTTAGTAATTGTCCCGATAGCATTCCTTCGAACTCCATATCCGTCCAGCCTTTTTCTCCGGTGCTGAGGTTGGTACCTATATTCCAGTTGTTACTATTAATAATGTTGGAAAGTGCATTGTTTAGTTGTCCTGAAAGGGTCGATGAAAGCACGGAAGTCATCATATTCGAATTTTGCGTGGCATCTACATTTTCGGGTGTATAGAATTTGCCGATACCTAACAGATAGAGGATCTGCATATTCATTTGTTCGTCCGTAGGGATATAGTTGCGTATAAGTGCTTGTACTTCATCTCGTTCATTAGGCACTTCCAGTCCCAACTTAATGTCAGGGGAAGTGAGGTGACCTGTCAGATTCATGGTACAGTTTACCCGGATATTCGTAGGGATTCCATAGCTACTTGCATTGGGTACCAGATCATTCAATGATGCGGAATTCACCATATAGTTTGCTTGAATATCCATGGTGGCATCCAACGGAGGACCGTTGAAACTGATAGTACTTCCGTCTTTTATTGTAAAATCCTTGCGTATCACTTCCTGCAAGCTGAATTTATAAACTCCCTGACTGATGCGGTAACTACCGAACATTTTTACATCATCGCCTTTGTTGTAAAACTCTGTGCGGATATTTCCGGACCCTCGTCCACTGATGTAGTCGCCTGCAATGGGATCCATAACAATCTTCATGGTTGCATTCGGGGTAGCTTCTACAAGCAGATTTAGGCGGATATCGGTATGACTTTCTTCTTCCTGTTGTATTTCTTGTTGTGCCAGCTCATAATCAGAGGGCAAATTGATGGAGTCCAGCACAGCACGACGAGGTGTTTTATCTACATACTTGATGAATTGGGTACTGGCAGCTGAAGATACATTATCCTTTATATAAACAAAATTAGTATTTCGGTCGGTAGTCATAGCTACATCTATATTTACGCCATCTCGCGCATTTCCGGCAATCAGAGCATTGCCTGTTCCATATACCGTACCATAGAAAGGCAAGTCAAGCGATTCTTTTGTATTCATCACCAGCATATTATTTACGTCAAACTGAAAACGATATTCCAGATTCTTGAAGTGTTCATAGTGCAGGTAACCGTTTGCGTGTCCCTGGTTGCCCTGAGGGTCGAAAATGCGGTTATTATGGAAAGTCAGCCCGTTCGGCTCTATGAGAATACTGTCTTTTATGAAGAAAGTGGTGTTCAATACGTCTACTTTCATGGAAGCATCGCCAAGTACGCGTCCTTCCATGGTAAGCCCTTTAAATTTACCATAGAAATGTACGTTGCCACTGGCTCGTCCGTTAAATTCCGGTGTAATACTACTCATGTAGTGTTCAATAAACTTAAGATTGGTGCTGTCCGCTTCAATCTGTAAGTCGAGTGCACTTGTGGGTTTTATGGGATAGATATATCCATATACATGACTTTTGGCTATGTCTTTCTCACGAATATGTGCATCGAGATAAATTCCTTTTACTTCGTGATGCCATTCTCCATGAATATTGGCATCGCCCAATAATCCGTCGTTCAACCCAAGACTTCGGATAAACAGGTCGGTATACATAACGGGAGTTTTTAATACTCCACTGGCATAGGCTGGACCGGTAGCTTCGCCTTTGAAGTTAACCCCAAGGTTGGCTATATCGAATACATATCCTATATTAATATCTTTCAAGTCCAGGCGTACCGTGTCATTGGGTTCTTCTGAAATGACCCCATTGATGCGCAAGTGTCGGTCTTTATGGCTGAAATAGAAATCATTAATATGTATTTTCCCGGAATCTATGACTACTTGTGAGGGGTGTATTTCCCATAGAGTATCATTCAGAATGATATCTGTCTTTTGTACATCTACGACCGTTTTCAAGGGCGAAACTGCCTTGCGGGAACGCTTGTTATCTCGTTCTTCGGCTTGTGCACGGAGAAAATGTGCAGTAGCAGCCAGTTTGCCACTATAGGTGACGGAACTGCTGTTACCCCAGTTTAGGGAAGTCTGAATAAGGTCGTCTTTGGCCTGAGCTTCCAATGCAATGTTTATTGCACCTGTCGGCTTGCGGTTATTGAAGCGCAGTCGGGCATGAATTTTGTCACCCGGATTTTCGCATAATAGCATTCCGGATTCAATGAATTTATCTCCATAACGCAGACGTGGAAAATAGCCCTCTACCCGCAAGCGTTGCGCTTTGTCATTGAAATAACCTTTTAGAGTAGAGTGTGTGTAGATTTTAATGGGAACATTGAATACGGTGGACAATAAATCCGTATTGAAGATGTTTACATCAAAATGGAAATTATTCTCGCTTTCTATGGGGTTCTTGTCCGGTAATATCAGAGCGGGAATGTATTTCCGCATGATATTCATTACACTGGCAGGCAGGGTACGATAGGAATAATCCCCCTCGATGCTTGCATTCAGGAAATTAGAGGTTACTGTCAGTTGCTTATGAGAACTATCCCTCTGGCTGGCAGCGATTTTCAGGTTATCCAGAAAATACTCCTTATCGGGTGCAGTGAATTGCAGACTGTCGATATTGATTTCTCCATTCATTTCATCAATAGATCCACCTGTGAAGTCGGCTGTTAATTGAACTGAAAGTTCTGTATCCTCATATTTGGGGGTTAGGTGGAGTTCGTGCGGACGCACATTGCGAATGCTGGCGTGAAAGTTGAAAGTCGGTATACGGCTGACGGTATTGATATTACCGTTCAGCAGAATAGAACCATTCTCGTCATCCAATGCTACTTTTCCATTGAAACCGCCTTGTTTGTATTCTCCGTCCAGTGTGATATTTTCATAATTATAATCACTATAGTCGATGGAAGCAATCAATCCTTTCATCACAATGGAAGGGTATTGATTTTCATAGTGGCTGCCTTCAATGTCAAGATTGAAAGTTACTTTTCCCAGCTTTTCGTTATCCAGCATATTGCCCAATTCGAGTTCTTCAGTCTTTACGGCACCCGAATATGCAAAATAACCTTTTTCTTTATCTGAACTTATTTTCAAATCTGTCTTGATGGAGCCAATGTCTGTGTATATCAAACCATAAGTTACGATGTCCGTGAAATAGCCTGATACTTCTCCATGAAATGAAATGGTGCCCAAACGTTGTAATATAGGAGGAACACCCTCGTAATTCTTACTCAAGTTGCGTACAAAAAAAGCAACCCCTTCCGGATCGGCATATAAATTGGACAGGTTACCAAATACAAATGCATCCTGAGGACGGGATAGATCTTGTAAAGATACATCTCCTCTCAAACGGAAATGCGGTCCTCCTGTGATTGACAGGTGGGGACAGTTCAGCTGGTTAATGGTACCGTTTGTTTCTACAGCTATTTGCAGCTTTTCTTTAAAAGGAGAAAATGCGGGAACAAATGCTGCCAAGTCACGAAGTACGATATCTGAAGGCAGCATACGGAACGAGAAGTGCACGTCATTAACAAAATTACCAAAAGCCCCCAGACTGTCATATTCCATACGTATGGTGTCCATGGCAAGTGAAGTATTGGGCAGGTCGATTGCAAAATTCTCGATATTCATCTTCTGATTATTTGCAACAACCTTTAAGCTCAGCCTCTTTAACTCAAATCCGGAATTTTCTTCTTCTATACTTAAACGTTTGATAGCAGCATTTATAGAATCATTTTGAAGTGCTTTTAAGGAGATATTGGCAATAATGTTACGTAGCTGTATGTGCTGTGCATTGAACTTTCCCGGTGTTTCTTCTGCCGACAGCACATTGTAGGACAGCTTGCCGCGCCGTATCAATAAAGAATTGATGCGGATATCCAGATTACTTTCTTTTTTGATGGTATCTTTAGAGGCAAATGCATCAAGTACGAACTGGAAATTGGGTATATCTTCCGGTGTTTTCTTTTCCAGATTGATGTTAAAACCAAATAACTGCACGTTACTGATGGAAACTTTCCCCTTGAATAGGGGTAATATATCGAATTTAGCTGAAAGACGGGATATCTTCAGCATTTCTTTATCGGACTGGTCATTCAATAATAAGTCATCAATTATGATGCGGTTTAGCAGTCCCATATTTATCCGCCCGATGGTCAATTGTGTACCCAGAACGTTAGCTAATTCGTTTGCAACCAACACAGATATTTGTCGCTGAACGTAAGGAATGTTCAACAACAATATAGTCCCGATATACAAACTAAGTATAATACCGAGCACCCAGCGAACTGTCTTTTTTAACTTTCTGATAGGCGGTTTGTTTGAATTAGCCAACAAAAATATGAAATAATACGTTATCAATCCTACTTTTATCATTACTTTTGCAGCGTTTAAACGTAAATAACGATATGAGTACAATAATTTTAGGAATAGAAAGCTCTTGCGACGACACCTCTGCTGCCGTCATCAAAGATGGATACCTGCTATCAAACGTCGTTTCCAGTCAGGCGGTGCATGAAGCCTATGGCGGTGTAGTTCCCGAATTAGCTTCACGTGCACATCAGCAAAACATAGTTCCGGTGGTGCATGAAGCATTGAAACGCGCCGGAGTGACTAAGGAAGAATTGAGTGCAGTGGCGTTCACCAGAGGACCGGGATTGATGGGTTCTTTGTTGGTAGGTGTGTCATTTGCCAAAGGTTTTGCTCGTTCTTTAGGTATTCCTATGATTGATGTTAATCATTTGACAGGTCATGTGTTAGCCCATTTTATTAAAGCAGAAGGTGAAGAGAATACTCAGCCTGAATTTCCTTTCCTTTGCTTGCTTGTATCGGGAGGAAATTCGCAAATTATCCTGGTAAAGGCATACAATGATATGGAGATTTTAGGGCAGACGATTGATGATGCTGCTGGAGAAGCCATCGACAAGTGTTCGAAGGTAATGGGATTGGGGTATCCCGGTGGTCCGATTATTGATAAGTTGGCCCGTCAGGGAAATCCGAAGGCATTTACTTTTAGCAAACCTCATATCCCTGGATTAGATTATAGTTTCAGCGGTTTGAAAACCTCATTCCTGTATTCTTTGCGTGACTGGATAAAGGAAGACCCCGATTTCATCGAGCATCACAAGGTAGATTTGGCGGCTTCGCTCGAAGCTACCGTAGTGGATATCCTGATGGATAAGCTCCGCAAGGCTGCTAAAGAATATAGGATAAAGCAAGTAGCCGTGGCTGGTGGTGTTTCTGCTAATAATGGCTTGCGCAATGCCTTTCGTGAACATGCTGAAAAGTATGGGTGGAAGATTTTTATTCCCAAGTTCAGCTATACGACGGATAATGCCGCTATGATTGCGATTACAGGTTATTTCAAATATCAGGATAAAGATTTCTGTTCGATAGATGCACCGGCTTACTCACGTGTAACGTTGCAATAAAAGGAGTTTTAGAGCACTTTTCGGCCTGCACCGTACCTGGTCCGTGTCTGGTCCATACCAACTCCATACCAAGTCCAAGTGTATAGATACGGAGCAAACACGGAGTTGATACGGATTTGGTGATATGGAGAGGAAAAGTGGAACAAAATACAGAAATAATATATATAATAAGGTATATGAAGCTGGAAGAAAAGATTGGGGAGTTATTAAAATCGAAGAATTTGTCCCTTTCCACCGCAGAAAGTTGTACAGGAGGCAGTATTGCAGCTTTGGTGACTTCAGTTCCAGGGAGCTCGGAATACTTTAACGGAGGGATTGTGGCATATTCTAATGAGGTAAAGATGTCTCTGCTCCATGTCTCTGCTGAAACTTTGGAGAAATATGGAGCTGTCAGTCGGGAGACTGTTATCGAGATGGTAAAAGGTGCGATGAAAGCGTTGAAAACAGATTGCGCTGTCGCTACATCAGGAATTGCAGGCCCCGGAGGGGGAACTGCGGAAAAGCCTGTCGGAACGGTATGGATTGCTGCTGCCTATAAAAATGAAATTGTAACATTCAGACAAGAGGGAGATGATGGAAGGGGTGGAAATGTACAAAAAGCCATTCGAAATGCTCTAATGATGCTCTGTGAGTGCTTAAAATGAAGAAAAAATGCTATCAGACAATGAATTATTTTATGAAAAACTTGTTTGGTATCGATAAAAGTACTTACTTTGCGCTCTGTTTGAAATAAGTATAGATAAAAACTATAAAAATAAGATAGAAATGTCGAAGATTTGTCAAATTACCGGAAAGAAAGCCATGATTGGCAACAATGTTTCACACTCAAAGAGAAGAACTAAGAGAACCTTTGATTTGAACTTGTTTAACAAGAAGTTCTACTATGTAGAGCAAGATTGCTGGATCAGCCTTAGCATTTGTGCTAACGGTCTGCGTATTATTAATAAGAAAGGACTGGACGCTGCTTTGAACGACGCAGTAGCAAAAGGTTATTGTGATTGGAAAAGCATTAAAGTAATTGGCTAAAAAGTAGAGGAGAATACTGATTATGGCAAAGAAAGCAAAAGGTAACAGAGTACAGGTGATTCTGGAATGCACAGAACACAAAGATAGCGGTATGCCGGGAACTTCTCGTTATATCACTACTAAGAACAGAAAGAATACAACTGAAAGATTGGAATTGAAGAAGTATAATCCGATCCTGAAGAGAGTAACAGTACATAAAGAAATTAAATAATAAGTATAACCCATGGCAAAGAAAACTGTAGCAAGTTTGCACGAAGGTTCTAAAGAAGGTCGTGCTTATACAAAGGTTATCAAGATGGTTAAGTCTCCGAAGACTGGTGCTTACATCTTTGATGAACAAATGGTATTGAACGAAAAAGTACAAGACTTTTTCAAGAAATAAGATAGTCCGTCGAAAGACGTTTGATTATAAAGTCCTCTTATCGTATTCCGGTAAGGGGATTTTTTTTGTACTTTATCCCCGTACTTTCATTACTTTGTTATATCTTTGTAGCATAATGTATTGTACAAAAAAATAGGATATGGGATTTTTTAGTTTTTTCTCAAAGGAAAAGAAGGAAACTTTGGATAAAGGATTATCTAAGACGAAAGAAAGTGTATTCGGAAAGATTGCCCGTGCTGTGGCAGGAAAGTCGAAAGTAGATGATGAAGTGCTTGATAATCTGGAAGAAGTGCTGATTACTTCGGATGTGGGGGTAGAGACGACGTTAAATATAATTCAACGTATAGAAAAGCGTGCCGCATCTGAAAAATATATGAATGCGCAGGAGTTGAATACTATCTTGCGCGATGAAATCGCTGCTTTGTTAACGGAAAATAATTCGGACGATGTAGATGATTTTGAAGCACCGATTGCGAAGAAACCTTACGTAATTATGGTAGTAGGGGTGAATGGCGTTGGCAAAACAACTACTATTGGTAAGTTAGCTTACCAATTCAAGAAAGCAGGTAAAAGCGTTTATTTGGGAGCGGCGGATACTTTCCGTGCAGCAGCTGTGGAACAGTTGGATATCTGGGGTGGACGTGTAGGAGTACCTGTCATAAAACAAAAGATGGGAGCTGATCCGGCTTCCGTGGCCTACGATACATTAAGCTCTGCTGTTGCTAATAATGCTGATGTGGTAATTATTGATACTGCCGGCCGCCTTCACAATAAGGTTGGCTTGATGAATGAGTTGACTAAGATTAAAAATGTAATGAAGAAAGTAGTTCCTGATGCTCCCAATGAAGTACTATTGGTGCTGGATGGTTCTACTGGGCAGAATGCGTTTGAACAGGCTAAACAATTTACGTTAGCTACGGAAGTAACCGCGATGGCTATCACTAAGCTGGATGGAACGGCGAAAGGTGGAGTTGTTATCGGCATTTCTGATCAGTTTAAGATACCTGTTAAGTATATTGGCTTGGGTGAAGGTATGGAAGATCTACAGGTGTTCCGTAAGAAAGAATTTGTTGACTCGTTGTTTGGGGAGAATGCATGAAACGGAAAACAATTGATATTATAACTTTAGGGTGCTCTAAGAATTTAGTGGATTCGGAGCATTTGATGCGCCAGCTGGAAGAAGCCGGATATCACGTGACTCATGATACGGAAAAGCCTAAAGGAGAGATTGCCGTTATCAATACTTGTGGTTTTATCGGTGATGCTAAAGAAGAGTCCATTAATATGATTTTGGAATTTGCACAGGCAAAAGAAGAAGGAAATCTGGAAAAGTTATATGTAATGGGTTGTCTTTCTGAACGCTATCTGAAAGAATTGGCGATTGAAATTCCGCAGGTGGATAAGTTTTATGGTAAATTTAACTGGGCGGAGTTATTGCAGGATCTGGGTAAAGCTTATCACAAAGAACTTCATATAGAGCGTACTCTCACTACTCCTAAGCACTATGCATACCTGAAAATATCGGAGGGATGCGACCGGAAGTGTTCGTATTGTGCTATTCCAATTATTACAGGACGGCATGTATCGCGACCGGTGGAGGAAATTTTGGATGAAGTCCGTTACCTGGTGAATAAGGGAGTAAAAGAGTTTCAGATAATTGCTCAGGAGTTGACTTACTATGGTGTGGATCTGTATAAGAAGCAAATGCTTCCTGAACTTATAGAACGTATATCTGAAATTCCCGGGGTAGAATGGATTCGTTTACATTATGCTTATCCCGCACATTTTCCTACAGATTTGTTTCGGGTGATGCGTGAGCGTTCTAATGTGTGTAAGTATATGGATATAGCTCTTCAGCATATTAGCAATCCGATGTTGGAAAAAATGCGTCGTCATGTAACTCAGGAAGAAACTTATCAACTGATAGAACAATTCCGCAAAGAAGTGCCTGGTATCCATTTGCGTACGACTTTAATGGTAGGGCATCCCGGAGAAACAGAGGCGGATTTTGAAGAGTTGAAAGAGTTTGTTCGTAAGGTGCGTTTCGATAGAATGGGGGCTTTTGCATATTCGGAAGAAGAAGGTACTTACGCGGCTGCGCATTATGCGGATGAAATACCTCAGGAAGTAAAGCAGGCGCGTTTGGATGAGTTGATGTTCATTCAACAAGGTATTTCTGCCGAATTGAGCGCTGCAAAAGTGGGGCAATCCATAAAAGTTATCATTGATCGTCTGGAAGGGGATTATTATATCGGTCGTACTGAATTTGACTCTCCTGAAGTGGATCCGGAAGTATTGATAGAGTGTGGTGAACAAACATTGCTTATTGGTAACTTTTACCAGGTAGAGATAATAAGTTCCGATGATTTCGACCTTTTTGGACAGGTTATTTAAATAATTTTCCCGAAGAATTTGTGTATATGCGGAAGTTTTGCTAATATAGCACCGAACTTTATAAAAATAGCTGGATTTTGAATAATAAAGAATTTACTTCAGAACTGTCACGAAGATTGGGATATACCATAAAGGATACATCCGAACTTATTGCATCTTTACTGTCGGATATGACACAACAGCTGCAAGAAGGGAATATTGTTTCCGTACAAAGTTTCGGTACTTTTGAGGTAAAGAAGAAAGCGGAGCGTATTACCATCAATCCAACGACAAAGTTGCGTATGTTGGTTCCACCTAAGTTGGTGCTGACCTATAGACCCAGTACGACTCTGAAAGATAAGTTTAAATAATGTCGTCTTCTACTCAAGTAACCCTTCATAAATATGAATGAAAAGCTGAACATACAGAATTTAATAGAAATGCTTGCCGAAAAGCATGGCATGGATAAAACGGATGCTGAGAGCTTCGTAAAAGAATTTTTTCAGTTGATTGAAGAATCATTGGAGAGCGATAAGTATGTGAAGATTAAAGGCTTGGGTACATTTAAGCTGATTGACGTGGATAGTCGTGAAAGCGTAAATATAAACACGGGTGAACGTTTTGAAATACAAGGACATACAAAGGTTTCATTTACTCCGGAGCCAACTTTAAAAGATTTGATAAACAAACCTTTTTCGCATTTTGAAACTGTGGTATTGAACGATGAAACAGTGTTAGAAGATACGGCAATGGGGGATAATTCTGAAGAAGAGGAAAAAGAAGAGAATTTTGTAGAGCCTGAAAGTTCTACAGTTGTTGTAGAATCGCAGGTTGTTGTTCAAGAAACGGCTGAAGTAATTGAAGAGAAAACTGAAAATGCTGAAGAAGAATTGATAGAGACAGTTGAAGAACAAGTGATTCAGACTGTTGAGGAAGTCGTGGAGGATATAAAAGAACAGCCGGTTTCGGAAGAAGCCCCCTCTGTTTATCAGGCTGAATCAGCGCTTTCATCCGAGGAATCAGTGGTATCGTCCAAAGAATCTAACCCAGTTGTAGTAGAATCAGTAATTTCAATGGATGAGCCTGTGGAAGAAGAACCTGTAGAACAAAAAGATGAAGAAGATTTAGTGCCTACTTATGAGGTTCCTGAGCCTCCATTACCTCCTGTGAATAAAGCAGACAGTTCTACCATGAAGTTTTTTATCGGAATTGTAGTACTTGTTGTATTACTGTGTGTAGGTGCTGTTACTTTTATGTATTATCCGGATTTATTGGATAGGATGTCTACGCCATCAAAAGAGGAAGTTGCTGATGAAAAAGTAGAGAAACCAGCTGCTCCAGTCGTTCTGACGGATAGTATTACTCGAAAAGATACCGCAACTGTGGTTGCGAAGAAAGATACTGTGGCAGAAGTTGTTACTCCTAAAGTTGTTGAAGAACCGAAGCCGGTTGTAAAACAGGAAACTCCTGTTGTTGCTCCTAAAAAAGAGACAAAGAAGGCTGCTGCAACTCCTTTTGAGCCAGACTCTGTAAATTATAAGATTGTAGGTACGAAAACTACTTATACTATCCAAGAAGGAGAAACTCTGACAAAGGTTGCACTTCGCTTTTACGGAACTAAGGCTCTGTGGCCCTATATTGTGAAGCATAATTCGGGTGTTATAAAGAATCCCGATCATGTGCCGTATGGTACTGTAATCAAGATACCGGAGCTCGAAAAGAAATAAAAGAAAATATTGCACCCCTGCAAGTTGATAATACTTCACTTGCAGGGGTGATTTGCTATTTATCCCTGTCTGCGAATTTGAAATTCTTTTCAGAAACTATTGTTAACTACTAAACTCTATGAAAGTAGTTTAATCTAATTGTTTTTTAATAAAAATTAGTTGGTATGGTTAATTTATTCCTGTACTTTTGGGAGCGAAAAAAATAATTACCAGTAGCATACTGGAGAAATCAATGGAATTTAAACAATAAAAATAATAGTATTTATGGCTGAAACAATTGATATCCGCGAACTGAACGAGCGGATTGAAAGACAAAGTTCTTTTGTTACCAACCTTACTGCTGGTATGGACCAGATCATTGTAGGACAAAAACATCTGGTAGAGTCATTGTTAATCGGTTTGCTGTCCGATGGACACGTATTATTAGAAGGTGTGCCCGGTTTGGCAAAGACATTAGCGATTAAGACGCTTGCCTCACTGATCGATGCACAATACAGTCGTGTACAGTTTACTCCCGATTTGCTGCCTGCCGACGTTATCGGTACAATGGTTTACAGTCAGAAAGACGAAACGTTTCTAGTAAAGAAAGGACCTGTTTTTGCCAACTTTGTTCTGGCAGATGAAATTAACCGTGCTCCGGCCAAGGTACAGAGTGCTTTGCTGGAAGCAATGCAGGAACGTCAGGTAACTATTGGTACGGAAACATTCCCGTTGCCTGAACCTTTCCTTGTACTTGCTACACAGAACCCTATCGAACAGGAAGGTACTTATCCGTTGCCTGAAGCCCAGGTAGACCGTTTCATGCTGAAAGTGGTTATCGACTATCCGAAGATGGAAGAAGAAAAACTGATTATCCGCCAGAACATCAATGGCGATAAATTCAATGTGAAGCCTATTCTGAAAGCTCAGGAGATTATTGAAGCACGTAAAGTCGTTCGTCAGGTATATCTAGATGAGAAGATTGAACGCTACATTGTTGATATTGTATTTGCCACTCGTTATCCGGAGAAATATGATCTGAAGGAACTGAAAGATATGATTGGTTTCGGTGGTTCTCCCCGTGCCTCTATCAACCTGGCATTGGCTGCCCGTACTTATGCTTTCATCAAACGTCGTGGTTATGTGATTCCAGAAGATGTTCGTGCTGTGGCTCATGACGTATTGCGCCATCGTATCGGATTGACTTACGAAGCAGAGGCCAGCAACCTGACTTCTGACGAGATTATCAGCAAAATACTGAATAAGGTTGAAGTACCTTAATTAAGTAATCATTTTTTTAAAGGTCTTCCGAGGCCTGTTAATAAATGGTGTGAACGTTTTTAAAGAATCTAGCCAACGTTTTTAAAGAACGTTGCCGGTATTTATTAACGGAATTATTTAACGATATAGATGGAAACAAGTGAACTGTTAAAAAAAGTCCGTCAGATTGAAATCAAGACGCGCGGATTATCCAACAATATCTTTGCCGGCCAGTATCATTCGGCCTTCAAGGGTAGGGGTATGGCATTTTCCGAGGTGCGCGAATATCAGTTTGGCGATGACATACGCGACATTGACTGGAACGTGACCGCTCGCTTCAATAAGCCTTACGTGAAGGTGTTCGAAGAAGAGCGCGAACTGACCGTTATGTTGCTGGTGGATGTTTCCGGTAGTTTGGAATTCGGTACGGTGAAGCAGATGAAAAAGGATATGGTGACGGAAATAGCTGCAACATTGGCTTTTTCGGCTATCCAAAACAACGATAAAATCGGGGTTATCTTTTTCTCTGACCGGATAGAGAAATTCATTCCGCCTAAGAAAGGGCGTAAGCATATCTTATATATTATTCGCGAACTGATTGACTTTAAAGCGGAGAGTCGAAGGACTGATATCCGGCTCGGACTGGAATATCTGACAAACGTGATGAAGCGTCGTTGTACAGCCTTCCTGTTATCCGATTTCATCGATCAGGGGAACTTTAAGAATGCAATGACTATCGCCAACCGGAAACATGATATGGTGGCTATCCAGGTGTATGACCGCAGGGTAGAGGAACTGCCGGCTATCGGTTTGATGAAAATAAAGGATGCTGAGACTGGACATGAGCAGTGGATTGATACTTCGTCGCGTGCTGTTCGTCGTGCTCATCACGACTGGTGGGTGAATAAACAGGTGGAACTGAACGAAACATTCACTAAAAGTAATGTCGATAATGTGTCGGTACGCACCGATCAGGACTATGTCAAAGCATTGATGAATTTGTTTGCGAAACGAAATTAATCGGAAAAATGAAAAGATATCTATTTCTGATAACCCTATTGGGGATGTTGACTGGCAAGGCAGTGGCTCAGTCGGTAACAGTAGATGCTACCATTGATTCTCTGCAAATTTATATCGGTGACCAGGCGAAGATTAAACTTCAGGTAGCCTTGGATGCCGATAAACGGGCTATTTTCCCTGTTTATACGGATACGCTGGTAAGTGGTGTGGAGATTATAGATGTTGCAAAGCCGGATACGCAGTATATAAATGATGATAAACGAATGCTGATTACGCAGGAGTATACTGTTACATCATTCGACTCGGCATTGTATTATCTGCCACCGATGGAAGTATTGGTGGATAATAAGGCATATCGTTCGAAGGCTTTGGCACTGAAGGTCTATTCGATGAATGTACCATTGGATCCTGAGAATCCGGAACAATTTTTTGGTCCGAAGACAGTAATGCAACCTCCTTTTGTGTGGGAAGACTGGTATGGGATTATCACCTGTGGCATATTGCTTATTCCGATTGCGTTATTACTTATCTATCTGATCATGCGTATCTGTGACAATAAACCTATCATCCGTAAGGTAAAGGTTGAACCGAAGTTACCTCCGCATCAGATGGCGATGAAAGAAATAGAGCGTATCAAAGGGGAAAAAGTATGGCAAAAGGGACAGTCGAAGGAGTATTACACGGAATTGACAGATACTTTGCGTACGTATATTAAAGAGCGTTTTGGTTTCAATGCTTTGGAAATGACCTCTTCGGAGATTATAGAAAAGCTGCTTGAAATGCAAGATAAAGAAGCTATTGCAGATTTACGTTCTCTTTTTGAGACTGCCGATTTGGTGAAGTTTGCTAAGCATAATCCGTTGATGAACGAAAATGATGCAAATCTGATCAGTGCCATCGAATTTATCAATGAAACCAAGGAGAAAGAAGTGGAGAATGCAAAACCGCAACCCACTGAAATTACCATCATTGAGAAACGTTCATTGCGTACTAAAATATTACTGGGCATAGGCATCGTAGTTTTATCGGTTGCCTTGATTGGTTCGTTCGTTTATATTGGAATGCAGTTATACAATTATTTTGCATGATAGCAGAATTTAAGGGTAACTCCAATCTTAAATTGTAAATTGTTAAATAGTAAATACAATGGTTTTTGCCAATATTGAATATTTGTTTTTGCTGCTGTTGCTTATACCTTATATAGTATGGTATATCATGAGGCGGAGGAATAATGAAGCTACACTTCAGATTTCGGATGCTCGTGTATATGCTCATACGCCGAAGAGCTATAAGAACTATTTGTTGCATGTGCCTTTTATGTTACGGATTATTGCCTTGGCATTGATTATCGTAGTGTTGGCGCGTCCTCAAACTACTAATAGCTGGCAAAACAGTGAAATTGAAGGTATAGATATTATGATGGCCATCGACGTATCTACCAGTATGCTGGCAGAGGACTTGAAACCGAATCGTCTGGAAGCTGCTAAAGATGTGGCTGCGGAGTTTATCAATGGTCGGCCCAATGATAATATCGGTATAACTTTATTTGCCGGTGAAAGTTTTACGCAATGTCCGTTGACGGTGGATCATGCAGTGCTTTTGAATCTGTTTCAAGGCATTAAGTGTGGTATTATTGAAGATGGAACAGCAGTCGGTATGGGTATTGCTAATGCAGTTACTCGCTTGAAAGATAGTAAAGCGAAGTCTAAAGTAATCATTCTGTTGACAGATGGTACAAATAATAAAGGAGATATATCTCCGCTGACTGCGGCAGAAATAGCTAAGAGTTTTGGTATCCGGGTTTATACAATTGGTGTAGGTACAAACGGAATGGCTCCGTATCCTTATCCGGTGGGTAACACTGTGCAGTATGTCAATATGCCAGTGGAGATTGATGAAAAGACACTGACGCAGATTGCGGCTACCACAGAAGGTAATTATTTCCGTGCCACCAGCAATTCTAAGCTGAAAGAGGTATATGAGGAGATCGATAAGTTGGAGAAAACCAAGTTGAATGTGAAGGAATACAGCAAGCGCCAGGAAGAATATCGTTGGTTTGCTTTGGCGGCATTCTTGTGCGTGTTACTTGAAGTATTGCTTCGTAATTCTATCTTGAAGAAGATACCTTAAAACAATGCATTAATTGTAAATTACTAAATTGTACATAGAAAGATGTTTCGATTTGAAGAACCTACATATTTATACCTGTTGCTCCTGTTGCCTTTCTTGGCGGCTTTCTACCTGTACTCCAATTATCGGAGACGGAAAGCGATCCGCAAGTTTGGCGACCCGGTGCTAATGGCACAGTTGATGCCGGATGTATCTAAATATCGTCCGGATGTGAAGTTTTGGCTGGTGTTTGCTGCAATCGGACTGTTTGCTGTATTGCTGGCACGCCCGCAGTTTGGCTCCAAACTGGAGACAGTGAAGCGTCAAGGGGTAGAGGTAATGATTGCGTTGGATATTTCTAACTCTATGTTGGCACAAGATGTACAACCCAGTCGTCTAGAGAAAGCCAAGAGATTGGTAGCACAGTTGGTTGACAAAATGGAGAATGATAAGGTAGGTATGATTGTGTTTGCCGGTGATGCCTTTACACAGTTGCCTATTACAAGCGATTATATTTCTGCCAAGATGTTTTTGGAATCTATTAATCCGTCATTGATATCCAAGCAGGGTACGGCTATCGGTGCAGCTATTAATCTGGCTACTCGCAGCTTTACCCCCCAGGAAGGAGTTGGACGTGCCGTCATCGTTATTACTGACGGTGAAAACCATGAAGGCGGAGCTGTGGAAGCTGCTAAAGCTGCTGCGGAAAAAGGTATTCAAGTTAGTGTTCTGGGTGTGGGTATGCCTGATGGTGCACCTATCCCCGTAGAAGGAACCAATGACTTCCGCCGTGACCGTGACGGAAACGTGGTTGTAACTCGCTTGAATGAGCAGATGTGTCAGGAAATAGCTCAGGCAGGAGATGGGATTTATGTGCGTGTAGACAATTCAAATGCTGCGCAAAAGGCAATTGCTCAAGAGATTAATAAAATGGCGAAAGCGGATGTGGAAACACAGGTTTATACAGAGTTCAACGAACAATTCCAGGCTGTTGCATGGATTATATTGTTACTGTTGTTGGCTGAAATGCTGATTTTGGAACGTAAAAACCCGTTATTCCGTAATATCCATCTGTTTAAAAAGGAAGAAAGGTATGATGATGAGAAATAGAACTATCGGAATTATCTTGCTGCTACTGACGGCTATTTCAGTTTCTGCACAGAAAGCGGAACGAGACTATATTCGTAAGGGAAATCGTGCTTATAAAGATAGTACGTATGTAAATGCTGAAGTGAATTATCGGAAGGCTATTGATGTGAATCCAAAGTCTGCGATATCCATGTATAATCTAGGTAATACGCTTATGCAACAGAATAAGTTGCAGGAGGCTATGGAGCAGTTTGTTGCTGCCACTAAAATGGAGAAAGATAAGGGTAATCTTGCTCAAATTTACCATAATATGGGAGTAATATTCCAGTCCGGTAAGGATTATGCCAAAGCTGTGGAAGCATACAAAGAGTCATTGCGTAATAATCCGAAAGATAACGAGACGCGTTATAACTTGGCTTTGGCTCAGAAAATGCTGAAAGATCAGGAACAGAATCAGCAGAATCAAGATCAGAACCAAGATCAGAATCAGGACAAAAAGGAGCAGGAAAAAGAACAAGATAAAGACAAACAAGACCAAAAAGAACAAGATCAGCAAAACCAGGATCAACAGCAGCAACCTCCTCAGCCACAAGAAAATCAGATGTCAAAGGAAAATGCTGAACAACTTTTGAAGTCGGTGATGCAGGATGAGAAAGATGTACAGGATAAGGTGAAGAAACAGCAAGTTATCCAAGGTGGTCGTTTGGAAAAGGATTGGTAAATAATAAAAGATACGATAATATATGAGAAAATTAATTTTCTTATGGATAGCACTGGTAGTAGTCAGTCTGCAAGCTTTGGCTAATGACAAGGTGTCATTTACCGCGTCAGCTCCTGATGCTGTAGCGGTGGGCGACCAGTTCAGGCTGGCATATACAGTGACTACACAGAAGGTGAGAGATTTCCGTGCTCCCTCTATTAAGGGATTTGACGTACTGATGGGACCCAGTCGCTCTCAGCAAAGTAGTATGCAAATAGTTAATGGGGTATCGACCTCAACCAGCAGTATTACTTTCACTTATATACTGATGGCTACTGCTGAAGGTAGTTTCACAATTCCGGGAGCTACAATTACGGCTGATGGCAATCAGATGGTTTCTAATTCTGTGCAAATCAAGGTTTTACCAGCAGATCAGGCCGGAGCAGCTTCTTCAGGCAGAGGTAATAGTAGCCAGCAGGGTAATACCAGCCGTGCTTCTTCAGGAACTTCTGTTTCCAATCAGGACCTCTTTATTTTGCCTACTATTAGTAAGACCAATGTGTATGAACAAGAAGCATTCTTGCTGACTTATAAAATTTACACTCTGGTTGACCTTCGCGGTTTTGACAATGTTAAACTTCCTGATTTTAAGGGATTTCATTCACAAGAAGTAGAACTTCCGGGTGATAGAAAATGGAGCTTGGAACATTATAAGGGACGGAATTATCAAACTACCGTTTACCGGCAATTTGTGCTGTTTCCGCAGCAGTCTGGTAATTTGACTATTGATCCGGCACGTTTTGATGCTTCTATAGCTAAAGCTACTCATGTATCTGATCCGTTTGAAGCTTTCTTTAATGGTGGCAGTAACTACATTGAAGTCAAAAAGACATTGATGACACCGAAACTAACTGTAGATGTGAAGCCTTTACCGGGTGATAAACCTGCTGATTTCTCCGGTGGAGTGGGAGAGTTTAGCATTTCTTCTTCCATTAATAGTACTAATGTAAAGACAAACGATGCTGTAACTATTAAACTTGTCATTTCCGGTACAGGTAATTTGAAGTTGATAGGTGATCCTGAGGTGAAATTCCCAGATGACTTTGAGGTATATGACCCTAAAGTTGATAATAAATTCAGGCTGACAAGTGCAGGACTCTCGGGCAGTAAGGTTATTGAATATCTGGCTATTCCGCGTAATGCCGGAACATTTAAAATACCAGCGGTGAAATTCAGCTATTTTGATATCAAATCCCGTACTTATAAGATCTTGACTACCGAAGAGTATGAATTGCATGTAGAGAAAGGTGAAGGAAATGCAGCTCAAACTATTGCTAACTTTACGAATAAAGAGGATTTGAAAGTCCTGAATGAGGATATTCGCTTCATCAAGCAAAATGATGTGACGCTTTCTCAAAAGGGAGACTTCTTCTTTGACTCTATGTTGTACTGGTTGCTCTATTTAGTACCTGGCGTTGCGTTTATCATTTTCTTTATCATTTACCGTAAGCAGATATCTGCTAATGCTAATGTTGCGAAAATGCGTACGAAAAAGGCAAATAAGGTTGCTGTTAAACGTATGAAGTTAGCTGGTAAGTTGTTGGCTGAGAATAAAAAAGATGTTTTCTATGACGAAGTCTTGAAGGCTCTTTGGGGATATATAAGCGATAAATTGAATATTCCGGTTTCTCGACTTTCAAAAGATAATATTGAAGAGGAACTTCGTAAATATGGAGTGGAGGATGCTTTGATTAAAGAATTCTTGGCAGCATTGAATGATTGTGAGTTTGCACGTTTTGCTCCTGGCGATGATAATCAGGCTATGGATAAAGTCTATTCGGCTTCATTAGCAGTAATAAGTAAAATGGAGAATTCGATTAAACATTAATTAGGAGGTTATATGATGAAAAAAATACTGTTTTTTACTTTTGTTGGCCTGTTAATGGCATTGACCTCTTCTGGACAGACTACATCGGATACATTACAACAAGCGAATGATTCGGTAACAATAGGTTCACACACTGAATTTTCAGCTGCTGTGCAAGAGAATAGTGTGACAAAAGCAGAAGGAGATAGCGCATATGTGAAGAATGATTATGCCTCTGCTATTCAGATATATGAAGCTCTGCTGAAAGAAGGAGAAGCGGCTGAGGTATACTATAACTTAGGAAATAGCTACTATAAGGCCGGTGATATAGCCAAAGCCATTTTAAATTATGAGCGTGCACTTTTAATACAGCCAGGCAATGCTGATATTCGGGCTAATTTGGAAATTGCTCGTGCAAAAACGATTGATAAAGTGATTCCTGTACCCGAGGTTTTCTTTGTATCTTGGACGAAATCATTGATTAATTGTTTGAGTGTGGATGCTTGGGCAAAGGTAGGCGTCGTTTGTTTCTTTTTGTTGCTTGCATCTCTTTACTTCTTCTTCTTTTCCAAGCAAATCGTGTGGAAGAAAATAGGATTTATTGCAGGGATAGTATTTCTGGTATTAGTTATATTAGCGAACGTTTTTGCTTTTCAACAGAAAAATGAGCTATTAAACCGTAACAGTGCTATCGTACTAACTCCAAGTGTAACAGTACGTAGTACTCCGAGTGAAAGTGGCACTAGTTTGTTCATATTGCATGAGGGACGGAAGGTTGAAATTAAAGATAACTCCATGCGTGAATGGAAAGAAATCCGCTTAGAAGATGGTAAAGTAGGATGGGTACCTGCATCATCTGTTGAAGTTATCTGATAGATGTAATTATTTCATAATAAGATAGTTAATAATAGAAAGAAGCCTGTTGAAAGGGAAAATACAAATCTCCTTTTGACAGGCTTCTTTATTTTAGTAAAAAAGATACCGAAATAGTTTGTTTTATCTTTTTTTTTTCTTAAGTTTATAGCGTGATAAGTGAAACTCACAGAGTTATTAACCATTAAATTTATAAATATGAGAACAATAACATTTAATGAACTTCGCAGGATTAAAGATTCATTACCTACTGGTAGTATGCATAGAATAGCCGATGAGCTCGGATTGAACGTTGATACGGTTAGAAATTTTTTTGGCGGTCACAATTTTAAGGAGGGTAAGAGTGTTGGGATACATTTAGAGCCTGGTCCAGATGGTGGTTTGGTTATGTTGGATGATACTACCGTCCTTGATAGAGCTCTAAAAATTCTAGATGAAATAAATGCCAGTGCTGAGCCTGTTCGAGCTTAAGAAAAGAAAGTTATAAATGAATCCCAATTGATAGACAAACAATTGGGATTTCTTATTTGTTTATAAAGTAAAAACAGTTGATTATGGAAGACAAGTTAGTAACCTTAGCTATTCTGACTTATGCAAAAGCTCAGATATTGAAGAATGTGCTTGAAAATGAAGGTATTGAAACCTATATTCATAATGTAAATCAAATACAACCTGTAGTGTCTTCAGGTGTGCGCTTACGTATAAGAGAAAGCGATTTACCGCGTGCATTGAAGATTACTGAGAGCTCTGCTTGGCTTTCTGAAGAGGTAGTGGGAGGGAAGTCACCCAAAGTAGAAAAGGAGAGTAACAAGGTCTTAATTCCCGTAGACTTTTCTAATTATTCAATGAAAGCATGTGAGTTTGGTTTTAATTTTGCTCAGAATATGGGAGCGGAAGTTGTGCTGCTTCATGTTTATTTTACACCAATCTATACCACATCATTGCCTTATGGAGATGTTTTTAATTATCAGCTTACAGACGATGAAAATGTAAAAAACATATTACAAAAAGTTCATGCAGACTTAAATACTTTATCTGATAAGGTAAAAGCAAAAGTAGCTTCAGGAGAGTTTCCGAATGTAAAATATAGTTGTGTATTGCGTGAAGGTATTCCAGAAGAGGAAATTCTTCGTTATTCGAAGGAATATCGGCCACGTATTGTGATTATGGGGACTCGTGGTAAAAATCAAAAAGATATAGATTTAATTGGTAGTGTAACTGCTGAGGTAATTGAACGAAGTCGCGTACCAGTTTTAGCCATTCCGGAGAATACTCCATTTAGACAGCTAGCAGAAGCTAAACGTATTGCATTTATCACCAATTTTGATCAACGAGATTTAATTGCATTCGATTCTTTGATTGCCGCTTTAAAGCCATTTCATTTCTCTGTATCTTTGATTCATTTGTCAGATGTTAAGGACACTTGGAATGAAATTAAATTAGGTGGTATTAAGGAATATTTTCAAAAACAGTATCCGGACCTGGAAATTCATTATGATGTCGTGATGAATGATGATTTCTTGAATAGCTTAGATAATTACATAAAAACTAATCATATTGATATAATTACGTTGACTACTTATAAACGCAATATATTCTCTCGCTTATTTAATCCAGGTATTGCTCGGAAAATGATTTTTCATTCCGATACACCGCTGTTAGTTATTTATGGGCGTCCAAGCTAAAATAAATAACGCAAGCATTTTGAATTAATAATCAGTATTATGTTTAATATGTAATACTAGTATTCACTGGACCAGATTATTATACTTCCCTATTATGAAAATTAAGTATTTAATACGAAGCTCCTAA
This sequence comes from Bacteroides sp. AM16-24, assembly GCF_003471885.1. Taxonomy (NCBI): domain Bacteria; kingdom Pseudomonadati; phylum Bacteroidota; class Bacteroidia; order Bacteroidales; family Bacteroidaceae; genus Bacteroides; species Bacteroides sp. AM16-24. Next base: position 457,847 of record NZ_QRKI01000002.1, on the reverse strand, counting down.
AAAATAAAAAGCCTAATCAACCATGTTGATTAGGCTTTTTATTAAAAACTATTGGTGTGTTTATTGAACCATTTTTTCGATTTCTTCGAATTCAGGTCCCATATCCAAATTGTAGTATACTCGGTATAAACCATTCAACCATAAATCTTTTTGGTCAGGCTTCAATGCTCTTGCTTTTTCATAGCAAGGTTTTGCTTTTTCATAGAAAGCTTTCAAAGTTGCTTGATCTTCTTTATACTTAGGATCATTTACATCTGCTGTTGCTTTCTCTGAGAAGTCTTGTGCTTGCAGACAGTAGATCAAACCTAAATTAGAAAATGCTTCTGCGTAGTTAGGATCTATTTCTGTTGTCTTAGCATAATACTTGATAGCATTATTGAGTGCATCTGCAGCTTCTTGCTCTTTCTTTTCATTTTTCAGGTTAGTGTACATATTATGATAAAGATATCCTTTTACATACAGATAGAATGTATTATTAGGATCTTTAGCCAACATATCATCAGCAAACTGCATAGCTTCATCGTATTTATTATTATTGCTATAATAATCAATCAAATGACCGAAGAAGAATGAATGTTGAGGATATTTCTGCAAACCTTCTTTTAAAGAAGCAACCCACTTAACAGTATCACCTTGTGCTTTTAAAGCTGTAGAGATGAATTCCATCGCATACTGACCTACTTCCTTATCATTCTGTGCATAAGGAGCATATTTCAGAACGCTAGGGTAATCTTCCATTTTAGCCGCTGCCAAACTTGCATAATATGCAATCTGTGGTAAAATAGTATCTGTTTGCAGGAAATTTTCCTTTTCAAACATAGGATTTTGAGCTATTTCAATGTAAGTTCCAAAGAAATCTAATGCTTCTTTGTTCTTCTCCAAATTATAGTATTGAATACCTCCATTGATCAAGTTAGGACGCTCTGCAATAATTGCAGCGGCGTTAGCCTTTCTGTACTTGTTCTTGATCTTTCCCTTTTCATTTGGAACTTGTGCCAGTTCATCACATTTGAGGTAGTACTTACACATGTTTAATGCACTGTTGTATACCTTAAGAGTATCATAAGGTTTTCTCAAAAATGCGTCTTTCATTTCCTCCTCATTAATTCTTTTTTGAATAAAACCGGCTACATCCCAAGTGTCGGCATTATCCTTTGTTTCAGGATTAGTCAAGGCTTGATTGATGAGCTGTTCGGCCTTATTAAAATTCGGCTTTACTTCATTCGCAATGCTTTTAGCTTCTTTCACAGTCTTTTCTTGAGCGAAAGTGAAGCCTGCAGCGAGCAATAAAATCACTGAAAATAATACTCTTTTCATGATAGTTGTAAAATTAAAATTAATATTATGTCTATTCTTCATCTTCATTATTGACTTCATTATCAGAGTTATAGTCTTTCTCCTCTCCTTCTACTTCATTTATAGTAGGCGGAATCGGAGAATTTTCATCATCAACAGGTATTTCATCTTCCATACTTTCTGATGTAACCTTACATACTGAACCGATCTCATCGTTTCTCTTTTCAAGATTGATCAGACGAACACCCTGAGTAGCACGACCCATAATACGGACATCAGCAACTTTCAGACGAATGGTGATACCAGATTTATTGATAATCATTAGGTCATTATCATCTGTTACAGACTTAATTGTTACCAATTTACCTGTTTTATCGGTGATATTCATCGTCTTAACACCCTTGCCTCCACGATTAGTCTTACGGTAGTCTTCGATATCAGAACGTTTACCATAGCCTTGTTCAGAAACTACCATAATGGTTTCTGCTTCAGGATCTTTGATACAAATCATTCCTACCACTTCATCTTGTCCGTCTTCGTCAAGTGTCATACCACGCACACCGGTTGCAGTACGTCCCATAACGCGTACAGCACTTTCGTGGAAGCGAATAGCACGTCCGTTACGATTGGCAATGATAATTTCGTTGTCACCGTTAGTCATACGTACTTCGATAACGCGATCGTCCTCACGGATAGTAATAGCGTTTACACCATTCTGGCGAGGGCGGGAATACTGTTCAAGTAATGTCTTCTTGATAACACCATTCTTGGTACAGAATAAGACATAATGGCTGTTGATGAAGTCTGTGTCAGAAAGGTTCTTCACACGCAAATATGCGTTTACAGCATCATCAGAATCAATATTCAGCAAGTTCTGGATAGCACGTCCCTTGGAATTCTTGGTACCTTCAGGGATTTCATATACTTTGAGCCAATAGCACTTACCCTTTTGAGTAAAGAACATCATGGTATTGTGCATGGTTGCCGGATATATGTGTTCAATAAAGTCTGCATCGCGGGTATCTGTACCCTTGGAGCCTACTCCACCACGGTTTTGAGCACGGAACTCACTCAATGGAGTACGTTTAATATAGCCCATATGAGAAATGGTGATAATCATTTCGTCATCTGCATAGAAATCTTCCGGATTGAATTCTTCGGATGAATAAACAATCTCAGAACGACGTTCATCTCCGTATTTTGCTTTTACTTCAATTAATTCATCAGTAATAACTTTGCGGCAAAGTTCGTCATTTGAAAGAATTTCTTCGTAATAAGCTATCAGTTTCATTACTTCTTCATATTCAGCGTGGAGCTGATCTTGCATCAGTCCGGTTAATTGGCGCAAACGCATTTCTACGATAGCACGAGACTGAATTTCAGTTAATTGGAAGCGTTCCATCAAGCCAGCAATGGCATCATTAGGTGTCTTTGCAGCACGGATGATGCGGATTACTTCATCGATATTATCTGATGCTATGATTAAGCCTTCTAATATATGAGCACGTTCTTTAGCCTTACGTAAGTCATATTGAGTACGACGGATAACCACCTCATGGCGATGTTCTACGAAGTACTTAATCATGTCTTTCAGATTCAGCAAACGGGGACGTCCGTGTACCAATGCTACGTTGTTCACACTAAAAGAAGTCTGTAATAACGTCATCTTATAGAGCTTATTCAAGACTACGCTGGCGTTGGCATCACGTTTGATATCAATCACGATACGCATACCTTCACGGTCAGACTCATCATTGGCATTGGAAATACCTTCTATTTTCTTATCATTGGCTAAATCAGCGATATTCTTGATCAGTTCCGCCTTATTGACACCATACGGGATTTCCGTGATGACAATTTTGTCATGTGTAGAACTGGTTTCAATTTCTGCTCTTGCACGCATGATAACGCGACCGCGACCAGTAAGATATGCCTCGCGTACGCCACTCATACCATATATATATCCTCCTGTTGGGAAATCGGGAGCTTTCACATAGTTCATCAACTCCTCTATCTCAATATCATTGTTCTCGATGTATGCGATGCAAGCATCAATAACCTCTGAAAGGTTGTGTGTCGGCATATTGGTTGCCATACCTACAGCAATACCAGAAGCACCGTTTACCAAAAGGTTTGGAATACGGGTAGGCATAACGGTAGGCTCCTGCAAAGAATCGTCAAAGTTGTTCTGCATATCAACGGTTTCTTTGTCGAGGTCTTGCATCATATCTTCACCAATCTTGCGCAAGCGACACTCGGTGTAACGCATAGCTGCTGCGCTATCGCCGTCTACCGAACCATAGTTACCCTGGCCATCTACCACCATGTAACGCATTGCCCAAGGCTGTGCCATACGAACTAATGCACCGTAAACGGAAGAGTCACCATGCGGGTGATACTTACCCAATACTTCACCTACAACTCTGGCTGATTTTTTATAAGGTTTATCAGACGTATTTCCCAGTCCCATCATTCCGAAGAGAATTCTACGGTGGACAGGCTTAAAACCATCTCTAACATCCGGAAGGGCACGCGAAACGATGACCGACATGGAGTAGTCAATGTACGATGACTTCATTTCCTCCTCGATGTTAATCTTTATAATTCTGTCTTGTTCAAGCATTTAAAAAGATTATTAATTATACATACTTTGGTTCATGAAAAACCACGCTAAAGTACTGCTTTTTTACGATATACAAAAGTTTTCACCCATAAACTTTATTCCAGAACCATTCTCTCACCTACTTTGTTCTTATAACAACACCTACTTTGTTCTTATAATATAACCCGTTGGCGGAATTAATGGCTTCTTCCCTGTGCCCTAATAGAGACCAAGACTGGAGTTAGGCAGTACCTGGTCCGTACCATCTCCGTAGCAAGTTCGGTTAGAGGTACCTCTGTACGGAGAGGATACGGAGCAAACAGGGTTTTGATCCCTCTTTGGTACGGCTCTGACTGGATGCTGAACAGCCTCTAATTCCGCCAACGGGTTATAATATATAAATAAGGTATTAATAAGGAGCTTTTTCACAAGAATGAAAGCATTTTAGTATGATACTGATGAACGGATATAAACTGTGGCACGGGTTTTGTATATAAATAATAAATAAAACGATAGAATACGTACTGGAAATTATAAATGCGTATCTTTGTATTAAGTAACACCTTAGAATAAGGAAGGAGAATATTAAGTATGAATAATCAGTTTTCACAAAGAGTTTCTGACATTATCACTTACAGCAAGGAAGAAGCTAACCGGCTGAAGAATAGATATATCGGTCCGGAGCATCTTCTACTCGGCATGTTGCGAGACGGCGGAGGGAAAGCTATAGAAATATTGCAGAAACTGGATATAGACCTAAACAGAGTTAAGAAACGTCTGGAAGGTTTTTTAAAAGAGATTGAAGATGATAACTTGTTGCCCGATGCAGACATTCCATTGTCTCCTATGGCAGCTAAGATATTGAAAATGTGTATACTCGAGGCTCGTCTGCTGAAGAGTGCCACTGCTGATACTGAACATGTATTGCTGGCTATCTTGAAAGACGGTAATAATTTGGCCGCTACGGTATTGGAAGAAAATAATATAGATTATAAGTCAGTGTTCGAACAGCTTTCTATGAAAGCTAGCCCTAACGCAGGTATGGGATTTACGGAAGATGATGACGAGGAAGAAGATGAAATGAACATGTCTTCACGTTCTTCTCAAAGTGGTAGTTCACAGTCTTCTACGCAAACAGCGTCTAAGAAACCATCCAATGATACTCCGGTATTGGATAACTTTGGTATGGATATGACCCGGGCTGCGGAAGAAGGTAGACTGGATCCTGTGGTAGGTCGTGAACGTGAAATCGAGCGGTTGGCTCAGATATTGAGCCGTCGTAAGAAGAATAATCCGGTATTGATAGGTGAACCTGGTGTAGGTAAATCAGCTATTGTAGAGGGATTAGCATTACGTATTGTTCAGAAGAAAGTATCCCGTATTCTGTTTGATAAACGTGTGGTAATGCTTGATATGGCTTCTGTAGTAGCCGGAACCAAGTATCGCGGACAGTTTGAGGAGCGTATTCGTTCTATCATTAATGAGTTACAGAAGAATCCGAATGTTATTCTGTTTATTGACGAGATTCACACGATTGTGGGTGCCGGAGCAGCTGCCGGTTCTATGGATGCTGCCAATATGCTGAAACCTGCATTGGCACGTGGCGAAATACAATGTATAGGTGCCACTACCCTTGATGAGTACCGGAAGAATATAGAAAAGGACGGTGCTTTGGAACGCCGTTTTCAGAAAGTGATTGTTGAACCGACTACTGCCGAGGAAACGCTCCAGATATTGAAGAATATCAAAGAGAAGTACGAAGACCATCATAATGTGACTTATACGGATGAAGCGCTGGAAGCATGTGTCAAGTTGACAGACCGCTACATTACTGATCGCAATTTCCCGGATAAGGCTATTGATGCTTTGGACGAAGCCGGTTCGCGCGTCCATCTGACAAACATTACTGTTCCGAAAGAGATTGAAGAACAGGAGAAGCTGATCGAAGAAGCCCGCCAACAAAAGGCGGATGCAGTGAAATCGCAGAATTTCGAACTTGCTGCCAGCTTCCGTGATCATGAGAAAGAGTTTTCTGCTCGTTTGGAAGAGATGAAGGCTGAATGGGAAGCTCGCTTAAAAGATGATCGCCAGATAGTTGGTGAAGAGGAAATTGCGAATGTGGTTTCTATGATGTCCGGTGTGCCTGTACAGCGTATGGCGCAGGCTGAAGGTATCAAGTTGGCGGGTATGAAAGAAGAGCTGCAAGCTAAAGTTATAGCTCAGGACCCGGCTATTGAAAAGGTGACGAAGGCTATTCTGCGTAGTCGTGTAGGATTGAAAGATCCTAACCGTCCTATCGGAACATTCTTGTTCCTGGGGCCTACGGGTGTAGGTAAAACTCACTTGGCGAAACAGTTGGCGAAATATATGTTTGGCTCTGCCGATGCGCTGATACGTGTGGATATGAGTGAATATATGGAGAAGTTTACCGTTTCTCGTCTTGTTGGTGCACCTCCGGGATACGTAGGATACGAAGAAGGCGGACAGTTGACAGAGAAAGTGCGTCGTAAACCTTACTCTATCGTATTGTTGGACGAGATTGAGAAAGCCCATCCGGATGTATTCAACATCTTGTTACAACTGATGGATGAAGGTCGTCTGACTGACAGTTATGGCAGAACTGTAGACTTTAAGAATACAGTGGTTATCATGACTTCTAACATCGGTACACGTCAATTGAAAGACTTCGGTCGTGGTGTAGGTTTTGCCGCTCAGAATCGTACGGATGATAAAGAATATTCACGCGGCGTGATACAAAAGGCTTTGAATAAGTCGTTTGCCCCTGAGTTTCTGAACCGTGTCGACGAGATTATTACTTTCGACCAGCTTTCGCTGGATGCTATCGAAAAGATTATCGATATCGAGTTGAAAGGCTTGTATGAGCGCGTGGAATCTCTTGGATATAAGCTTGTTATTGATGCTAAAGCCAAGACGTTCATGGCATCTAAAGGATATGATGTGCAGTTTGGTGCCCGCCCGTTGAAGCGTGCCATCCAGACTTATCTGGAAGATGGACTTTCGGAATTGATTATTTCTTCCGAATTGCAGACGGGTGATACGATTTCTGTCTCTTTGAACGAAGAAAAAGGAGAACTGGACATCAAGAAAGCCTGAAAATGAAGTCTTCTTAGAAGATGATAAACAGTCAAAATGTCAGTCCTTATGGACTGGCATTTTTTTTGCATTACACTTGCCAAACGATTAAATATATAAACTTAAAAATATAAATCATAAGTAGTATGCAAAAAGGAAATATTGGGGTAACTACCGAAAACATTTTCCCCGTTATCAAAAAGTTCTTGTACAGCGATCATGAAATTTTTCTCCGCGAGTTAGTTTCTAATGCCGTAGATGCTACGCAGAAATTGAAAACCTTAGCCTCTATTGGCGAGTTTAAAGGTGAAGTTGGCGATTTGACCGTACATGTGTCTTTAGGAAAAGATACAATTACTGTTTCAGACCGTGGTATTGGTTTGACTGCCGAAGAAATCGACAAATATATCAACCAAATTGCTTTTTCAGGTGCCAACGATTTCCTGGAGAAGTATAAGAATGATGCTAATGCAATTATCGGTCACTTCGGTTTAGGCTTTTATTCAGCTTTCATGGTGGCTAAGAAAGTGGAAATTATCACGAAATCTCATAAAGAAGGTGCTCAAGCAGTGAAATGGAGTTGCGATGGCAGTCCGGAGTTCACCATTGAGAACATTGATAAAGCTGACCGTGGTACAGATATAGTACTTTACATTGACGATGAAAGTAAAGAATTCCTGGAAGAGGCCCGCATTTCTTCTCTGTTGAAGAAATATTGTAGTTTCCTTCCCATACCTATTGCTTTTGGCAAAAAGAAAGACTGGAAAGATGGAAAACAGGTTGAAACAGACGAAGATAACATCATCAATGACAGCAATCCGTTGTGGACATTGAAACCCAGCGAACTGAAGGATGAAGATTATAAGAAGTTCTATCGTGACCTGTATCCGATGTCTGATGAACCTCTGTTCTGGATACATCTGAATGTAGATTATCCGTTCCATCTGACAGGTATCCTCTATTTCCCGAAAGTAAAGAGCAATATCGAATTGAATAAGAATAAGATACAACTTTATAGTAACCAGGTATACGTTACGGATTCAGTAGAAGGTATCGTACCTGACTTTCTGACACTGTTGCATGGTGTGCTCGATTCTCCGGATATTCCGTTGAATGTATCCCGCTCTTATTTACAGAGCGACTCTAACGTGAAGAAAATTTCGACATATATCACAAAGAAAGTATCTGATCGTTTGCAATCTATCTTCAAAAATGATCGCAAACAGTTCGAGGAAAAGTGGAATGACCTAAAGATTTTCATCAATTACGGAATGCTTACTCAGGAAGACTTCTATGACAGAGCAAAAGATTTTGCCCTTTTCACCGATACGGATGGTAAATGCTATACATTTGAAGAGTATCAGAAGCTGATCAAAGATAATCAGACTGATAAAGATGGCAATTTGATCTATTTGTATGCTAATCATAAAGATGAGCAATTCAGCTATATCGAGGCTGCTAAGAACAAGGGATATAATGTATTGCTGATGGATGGCCAACTGGATATTGCTGTAGTAAGCATGTTGGAGCAAAAGTTTGAGAAATCTCGCTTTACCCGTGTAGATAGTGATGTTATCGATAATCTGATTATCAAAGAAGATAAGAAAGGTGAAACTCTGGAAGCAGGCAAACAAGAAGCTCTTTCTGCTGTGTTCAAGAGCCAGTTGCCTAAGCTGGAAAAGGTTGAGTTTAATATCACTGCGCAGGCTTTGGGTGAAAACTCTTCTCCTGTGATGATTACCCAAAGTGAATATATGCGCCGTATGAAAGAAATGGCTAATATTCAGGCTGGTATGAGTTTCTATGGAGAAATGCCCGATATGTTCAACCTTGTGCTGAATTCAGATCACAAACTGGTGAAAGAAGTTCTTGCAGACGAAGAAAAAGAATGCGACTCTGCTGTAGCTCCTATTCAGCAAGAAATGAATGACGTAGACAAACGTCGTAATGAGCTGAAAGATAAACAAAAAGGTAAGAAAGACGAAGAAATTTCTACTGCTGAAAAAGACGAAGTGAACGGATTGGATCAGAAGTGGGAAGAACTGAAAACAAAGAAAGACGAAGTCTTTGCCGGATATGCTGCTAAAAATAAAGTTGTCCGCCAATTGATTGACCTGGCATTGCTGCAAAATGGCATGCTGAAAGGTGAAGCTTTGAATAATTTTGTGAAGAGAAGCATCGAGCTAATCTAAATACGCCCTTTATTCACAATCTATATGCCGGGAGCATTGCAACTTTTATAAAAGTTGTAATGCTCCTTTTTTCGTATATTTTGTGTGGGAATGCTTGTTTTTTAGCGTTGGATACGTCCAATTTCGAAACAATTGCATATATTTGAGCTTTGATAATAATATATTTTCAGCTCGGAACTTTGAAGTATGAAAAGAATTCTTTTGCTTTTATCGTTTTGTTTCTTGTTGCTGCCCATGTTGCATGCCCAAAAAGTTGGACTTGTATTGAGTGGTGGTGGTGCGAAAGGTATGACGCATATCGGCATCATTCGGGCTTTGGAAGAAAACAATATCCCTATCGATTATATTACCGGTACATCCATGGGAGCCATTATCGGTTCGTTGTATGCCATGGGATACTCTCCCGATGATATGGAGGCTTTGTTGCGTTCAGAAGACTTTAAACGCTGGTATTCGGGAAAAGTAGAACCTAAATATGCCTATTATTTCAAGAAAAGTATTCCCACACCGGAGTTTTTTAATATCCGCTTTGATTTTAAGGACTCCTTGAATGTCAAACCGCAATTACCGACCAGTATGGTTAACCCCATCCAAATGAATCTGGTGTTTGTGGAGCTTTTTGCCCGTGCTACGGCTGCTTGTGACGGTGATTTTGATAGGCTGTTTGTTCCTTTCCGCTGTATCGCTTCCGATGTATACAATAAACGGCAAATAGTGTTAGGGAAAGGTGACCTGGGAGATGCTGTCCGTGCTTCTATGAGTTTCCCGTTTGTTTTTAAGCCTATTGAGATAGATAGCGTGCTGGCTTATGATGGTGGTATTTACAATAACTTTCCAACAGATGTAATGCGGGATGATTTTCATCCGGATATTATCATTGGTAGTGTGGTGGCTGCTAATCCATCCAAGCCTAAAGAAAATGACCTTATGAGTCAGATTGAGAACATGGTGATGCAGAAGACGGACTATTCTATTCCGGATTCTGTCGGCATCCTCATGACATTCAAGTATGATGATGTGAACTTACTTGATTTCGACCGTCTTCAGGAACTCCATGATATAGGTTACAATCGCACTCTTAGCCTGATGGATTCTATAAAGGGGCGTATTCATCGTAGGGTGAATGCAGATAATGTGCGTTTACGCCGTTTGGTTTATCGCAGTAATCTGCCGCAGCTCTATTTCCAGAAAATTTATATTGATGGAGCTAACCCCCAGCAACAGGCTTATATTCAGAAGGAATTTCATGATGAAGAAGATGAACCATTCACTTACGAAGATCTGAAGCGTGGATATTTCCGTTTACTTGCGGATAACATGATATCGGAAATCATTCCGAAGGCGGTATTCAATGAGGAAACCGATATGTACGATTTGCATCTGAAAGTAAAGATGGAGGATAATTTCTCTGTCCGCTTGGGGGGTAGTGTGTCTACGACGAGTTCCAATCAGATATATCTGGGATTGGGCTATCAGAACTTAAATTATTATGCTAAAGAGTTTACGTTTGATGGCCAATTGGGTAAAGTTTATAATAATGCCCAACTGATGGCGCGTATAGACTTGCCTACTCATATTCCTACTTCATATCGGCTTATTGCGTCTATCAGTACTTTTGATTATTACAAGAAGGAGAAACTGTTCTCTAAAAACGATAAACCTTCCTTTAATTCAAAGGATGAACGATTTCTGAAGTTGATTATCGCTTTACCGTTCTTAGCGAATAAACGGGCTGAATTTGGCTTTGGTATTGGGAAATTGCAAGATAACTATTTTCAATCCAGTGTGATAAACTTTGAAGAAGACCGTTCGGACAGGAGCTTATACAGGCTTATAGGCGGTTCTATTAGTTTTTATGGAAGTACACTGAATTCTCGTCAATACGCTACAAAAGGATATAACGAGAAATTAATAGCTCAGATTTTTACGGGAAAAGAAAGATATAAGCCTGGAAATCCGACAGAACAGCCTGTTACACAGGAACGGCAATCATGGTTACAGATTTCTTATATGAAAGAAGCATATCATAGTATGGCGCCTAAATTTGTTTTGGGATGGATGGCGGAAGCGCTGTATTCATCGAGAAACTTCTCGGAGAATTTTACGGCAACAATGATGCAGGCTGCAGAGTTTTCACCGACTCCGCATAGTAAGCTGATGTATAATGAGGCTTTCCGTGCCAATCAGTTTTTGGCTGCCGGTATCAAGCCTATGTTCATTTTCAATGATATGTTTCATCTGAGAGGAGAATTTTATGGATTTATGCCTATTTTTCCTATCGAGAAGAATACGCAAAACAAAGCATTTTATGGAAAAGCTTTCTCAAAGGTAGAATATATGGGAGAAGTTTCTGTTATTTGCCAATTACCTTTTGGAGCGATCTCTGCTTATGTAAATCATTATAGCTCACCGAGAAGGGAATGGAATGTGGGGCTGAGTATCGGCTGGCAACTGTTTAATTACCGTTTCATCGAATAATTTTCTTCAAAAAAAGTTTGTAGAATGCTTGCAGTTTCGGAAAAAGTCCGTATCTTTGCACCCGTTAAACGAAAAGGCCGCGTAGCTCAACTGAATAGAGTAGCTGACTACGGATCAGCCGGTTACAGGTTTGAATCCTGTCGCGATCACGAAAAACCTCTGCAAAGTAATTTGCAGAGGTTTTTTGCTATACACCGTAGGGTAACAGTTATATCTGTGTAGACTCATGCAAATATGTGTGTGAGTTGATACAGATATAACTGTGTGCTTGTGCAGATATAAGTATTAATTTCTTTCCTGAGATGAATACATCCGTCTCATGAGACAGTAAAAATCAGCTTGTGAGACGAAAAAAACATCCCCTGATATGAAATAATCTATCTCAGGGGATGTTTTATAAAGAAGTATCTTTGTTTTTTCTTAGCATTTAATGTTTAACTCATCCAAAATCTTCCGCATGGCTTCAAAAGTAGTAATCCTGGTAGGCACAAGCGGGAGGCGAAGTTTATTCTCAATCATTCCCATAACATTCAACATTGCTTTTACGCCTGCCGGATTGCCATCCACAAAAAGAAGCTTGAATAACTCGGCAAATTTATGGTGGATAGTCAATGCATTTGCATAATCTCCTCGCAATGCCAGTCTTACCATGCGGCTAAATTCGCGTGGAAATGCATTTCCGATGACCGATATGATGCCAACAGCTCCCAAGGTAATCAAAGGGAAGGTAATACCATCATCTCCCGAAATAACGTCAAAATTAGCTGGTTTATTCTTGATGATATCATCCATTTGAGTGATGTCACCGGAAGCTTCTTTGATAGCAATAACATTTTTGAAGTCACGGGCAATGCGCAGCGTGGTTTCTGCTTTCATATTTACACCGGTACGGCCGGGAACATTATAGAGTACAATTGGAAGCTCTGTAGCCTCTGCAATTGCTTTATAATGTTGATAAATACCTTCCTGAGAAGGTTTATTATAATAGGGAACAACAGACAGAATGGCATCTACTCCGGTAAAATCGTCGTTTTGAAGCGTGTCCACAATGGCACGCGTATTATTTCCACCAACACCGAGCAGGATAGGTATCCGACCATTTACGCGTTCGATGACCATTTTCTTGATTTTCTTTTTTTCTTCTTCCGTCAGTGTCGGAGTTTCTGCTGTGGTGCCCAGCACACACAAAAAATCAGTATTGTTTTGAAGTTGATAGTCCACCAAACGTATCAATGCATCGTAATCAACGCTTTCATCCTCTTTAAAAGGAGTAATCAGCGCTACCCCCATTCCTTTCAATTTAGTCTGTATCATGAGTGAAATTTAAGTAATCTCTAATTAAATGACTCGCAAAAGTACGAATATTTTCGATTTCTACAGCAAATATAAGCTATAAAAAAGATTTCACTGGAAAAATGTTACGAAATGAGCGCTAAAAACTCATCTTCGCTCATTATCTGTACACCCAGCTTTTGCGCTTTTTCTAATTTAGCGGGTCCCATATTTTCTCCTGCTAGGATAAAACTGGTCTTGGCAGAAATGCTACCTACATTTTTTCCTCCATTCTTCTCTATTAAATCTTTATATTCGTCTCTGGAGTGATGGGTAAACACGCCGCTGATTACAATAGACTGTCCGACAAGTTTATCGGTATAGCCGCTCAGGTCTTCTTCCTTTCGGCTAAACTGTAATCCGGCAATTTTCAGTCGCTCTATTAATTCTCTATTCAGAGGATTAGCGAAGTAGGAAATGATACTTTGCGCTATTTTCTCACCGATTTCATCGATATTTATCAATCTTTCAAGATCTGCATTTTCCAGTTCTTCTATGTCAGTGAAGGACTTAGCTATTTTCTTTGCTACAGTTTCACCGACAAAGCGGATACCGAGGGCGAACAACGCTCGCTCAAAAGGCACTTCCCTACTTTGGGCAATACCCTTGACGATATTTTCCGCCGACTTATCTCCCATACGGTCTAGATGCTTGATATCGTCCACAGTCAGCTTATACAGATCTGCCGTATCCTTAATGAGCCCTAACCGGTAGAACGTATCCACAGTTTCCGGGCCTAATCCGTCAATGTTCATAGCCTTCCGGCTGATGAAATGCTCGATCTTTCCTTTTATCTGAGGCGGACAAGCCGTTTCGTTGGGGCAATAATGCGCAGCTTCTCCCTCGTAACGGATTAATTTGCTGCCACATTCAGGGCAATGAGTGATGAACTTCACTTTTTCACCTGCCATCATACTCCGGGCATCTTTATCTACTCCGGTAATTTTGGGTATAATTTCACCGCCTTTTTCTACATAAACCATATCGCCGACATGCAAGTCAAGCCCTTCAATGATATCTGCATTATGCAGAGAGGCACGTTTTACGATAGTACCCGATAATTGTACCGGATCCAGGTTGGCAACAGGGGTTACTGCTCCGGTTCTTCCCACCTGGTAAGTCACCTTGTTTAAGCGGGTCAATGCACGCTCTGCCTGGAACTTGTATGCGATGGCCCAACGAGGAGATTTTGCGGTGAAACCGAGGTTTTTCTGCTGTTTCAGACTATTAACTTTCAAAACAATGCCATCCGTGGCTACAGGTAAATTCTTCCGTTCCGTATCCCAATAATGGATGTAATCGAATACTTCCTGCAGGCTGTGACACTTCTTCATATGGTCGGAGATTTTGAATCCCCATTGTGCGGCTTTCTGCAGGTTTTCATAATGTCCGTCGCATGGAAGTTCTTCGCCTAATAAATAATAAAGGTAGGCATCCAGTTTGCGGGAAGCAACTATAGCAGAGTTTTGTAATTTCAAAGTGCCTGATGCAGCATTACGCGGATTAGCGAAAAGAGGTTCTTCGCGTGCTTCTTTTTCGCGGTTTAGTTCCTCAAAAACTTCCCACGGCATTAGTATTTCCCCTCTGATTTCAAATAATTGGGGATAATCACCATGCAAAACAAGGGGGATAGTACGGATTGTCTTCACATTATCTGTTACATCATCGCCTTTTTCACCGTCACCACGGGTTACAGCACGTATTAATTTACCGTTTTCGTATGTCAGTGAGATGGAAGTACCGTCATATTTAAGCTCGGCACAAATTTCAAAATCTTCGTTCAGGGCTTTTTGAGTGCGATCATAAAAGTCGGATACCTCACCTTCGGAATAGGTATTACCCAACGAAAGCATTGGATATTTGTGTGTCACTTGCGTGAAATTCTTATTCAAATCGCTTCCTACGCGCATGGTTGGCGAATTTTCATCCTGATATTCAGGATGTTCTCGCTCCATCTCCTGCAATTCCCGCATCATGTCGTCGAACTCTTTGTCAGAGATTTCGGGAGCATTCAACACGTAATAATTGTAGTTGTGCCGATGCAATTCGGCACGGAGCTGATCTATCTTTTCTTTTGCAGTCATAGCTATTTCAGATTGTTTGAACGCAAAAATACAGGTTTCTCCTCTAATATTTGTACTTTTGCAGAAAATTAAAATTAATATGCGCATTGATATAATAACAGTTCTACCGGAGATGATTGAAGGCTTTTTCAATTGCTCCATTATGAAACGTGCTCAGAATAAAGGGCTTGCAGAAATACATATTCATAATTTACGTGATTATACTGAAGATAAATATCGACGGGTGGATGATTATCCTTTTGGCGGTTTTGCCGGAATGGTGATGAAAATAGAGCCTATAGAGCGCTGTATCAACGCCTTAAAGGCAGAACGGGAGTATGATGAGGTCATTTTTACGACTCCTGATGGTGAGCAGTTCAATCAGCCAATGGCCAATACACTTTCACTTGTCCAGAACCTTATTATTCTTTGCGGGCATTTTAAAGGTATCGATTATCGCATTCGCGAGCATCTGATCACTAAAGAAATCAGTATTGGGGACTATGTGCTGACCGGTGGAGAACTGGCGGCAGCAGTGATGGCGGATGCTATTGTTCGTATTATCCCCGGTGTTATTTCCGATGAACAGTCAGCTTTGTCCGACTCGTTCCAGGATAATCTTTTGGCTGCTCCGGTCTATACAAGACCTGCCGATTACAATGGTTGGAAAGTTCCGGAAATTTTATTATCCGGGCATGAGGCTAAGATTAAGGAATGGGAGTTGCAACAGTCTTTGGAACGGACGCGCAGACTCCGCCCGGATTTGCTGGGAGAGGAATAAATCAGTTGTATAAAAATAGAAAAAGGACATTCGCAATGAATGTCCTTTTTTATGTAAAACAGATGCGAATGATATTCACTTGTTATTAGTTATACCTCAAGCGCACCAATAATTTCTTTCACGGACTTATATCCGTGTCTATCGAGGTAGTCGTTTATACCTTCCGCTACTTTAATTGTAACTGTCGGATCGATGAAATTTGCCGTACCGATTTGGATGGCTGAAGCTCCGGCAAGCATAAATTCCACTGCGTCTTTCCAGTTCATGATACCTCCTAAACCTATGACAGGTATTTTTACCGCCTGAGCAACTTGCCACACCATGCGGAGTGCGATTGGTTTTACTGCTGCGCCGGACATACCACCTGTTATGGTAGAGAGTATAGGACGCCTGCGTTCCGCGTCTATAGCCATTCCAAGCAGTGTATTAATTAATGAAACGCTGTCTGCACCGCCATTTTCTACCGCACGGGCTATTTCAGCGATGCTTGTCACGTTGGGAGACAGCTTTACGATAAGTGTCTTTTTGTAAGCTGCACGCACAGCTTTTACCACTTCTTCGGCTCCTTTTGCGGTGACGCCAAAAGCCATTCCACCTTGTTTCACATTAGGGCAAGAGATGTTCAATTCAATGGCAGGAATTTTGTCAAGTTCGTTAATGGCTTCCGCTGTTTTTACATAATCTTCTATAGCAGAACCCGAAACATTTACAATCATATTGGTTTCGATGTCCTTAATACGCGGATATATCTGTTCAACAAAGTAATTTACTCCCTTATTTTGCAGTCCCACAGCGTTTAGCATACCTGACGGAGTTTCTGCCATACGCGGATATGGGTTACCTTCACGTTTGTGAAGAGTCGTGCCCTTTACAATTATACCACCTATTCGCGTAATATCAATGAAATCGGCAAACTCTTCACCATACCCAAATGTACCGGAAGCCGTCATTACCGGATTCTTCATTTGTAATTCTCCAATGTTTACACTTAAATCTGCCATAATAGTTTGTTTATATTAAAAACCGGACCTTCTTTACATACACATAAATGCCCTTCCGTTGTATTTTCTACACAACAGAGGCAAGCACCTATACCACACGCCATTGTATTTTCCAATGATACTTCACAAGCTATATCTTTACTTCTGGCATATTTAGCCACCGCCATCATCATGGGCTTAGGGCCACAAGTGTAAATCTGCTCGAATTGCACCTTATTCAATATGGAATGTTGTGTCACATATCCCTTTTCACCATGACTGCCGTCCTCGGTAGTTGTATACACATCACCATACGCTGCAAACTGCTCCAGTTGCAGCAGGTCCTTGTCGCTTCTTGCTCCCAGAAGGAACGTCGGTCTACTACCGTTTTTAGCTAATTGCTCGCCCAGATAGAGCATGGGAGCTGTACCAACACCTCCACCTACTAACAGAAGCTTATTAGAAGCCTTTTCAGGCATTGTGAAGCCATTTCCCAAAGGAAGTACTACGTTGACCGTGTCTCCTGCTTTTGCTTCGCCTAATTGCCTAGTTCCGTCTCCAATCAGTTGGATCAGAAACCATACTTCATTGCGTTGTCTATCTACATAATTAATGGAAATGGGGCGGCGCAAAAAAGTAGTTGGAGATCCGTCCACACGTATTTCCGCAAATTGTCCCGGAAGCATATCCGGAAGCGGAGACGGAGACGTCAGTTTCAATAGCACATAATTAGCGTGCAGTCGGACGTTCTCAGTCACTGTCAAATCTAAAATGTATTTTTTCATTATCCTATATAAAGAGGTGAATTTTATTCAGGGCACAAAGATAATGCAAATCGAATGCAGAACTTTCATGCTTGCATGAAAAAGTTCTGCTGAGATGCTTATCTTATCCAAAGATACGGGAAATTGTGCAAATAGTTGTTTATGAGCCTTACTTTTCGGGTTTAAACGTCTCGTACGTATTATCGTCGAAGAAAATTCTTATTTCAGTGATTTTTCTGGGAGGCCTTTCTTTATAGATAATCTCCTGTTTTACAACCTCTTTAGGGGCATTTGCGGGCGTTCCTAATGCGATTTCCTTGCGATTTTCGGCCGAACCTGTCTCTTTGGACGGATTTACGGAATTCTCAGCGAATAATGGATAGTCAAATCCGCTCTCGATAGAAGAGTCAGAATCGGAAGACATATTACTCATTTCACCTTGTCCGGTAAGTAGCCATTCCAAATTTATATCATTATATCTTTGATGTAGACGAAGAATAACTTCTGTACTTGGATACTTATTACGCGGACCTAAAATATGTGAGATGGTAGCTTGAGCTACACCAATACTTTCGGCAAATGCGCCTGCGGTTAATTTTTCCCGATCCATGATCATTTTGAACCTATCTTTTATGCTCATAACTGTTGCGATATAGGTGACGTTTACAATTGTATTGATTTTCTTTTGAATTACAAAAGTAAAAAAAGAAAGTTACAAAAGCAAATTAAAAATGTGATTTCTTGTATATTACAATTGTGTACGTGTTGTTTCAAATGTTATTTATACAAATGTAATGATATATATTACCTAGATTTTAACCCTGTATTTCTACTTTAATAAAACTATGTATATTTCTGGTTATTATGTGTGTAGATTGAAATTTTATCTGTGATATATTCCATATTACAATTGTTTCCACATTGATTTCTCTATTTATAAACTGTTAGATTATATAAATTGTTATATATATGCTGATTATTAGTTATTTAATAATATTTTTAATCCTCGTTAACCCCTATCCTATTACCTTTGTTATTTTATCATTACTTTATTAAAAACAGTCTTATTACAATCGTATACTCTATATTCTTATTACGTTTGTTATGTATATAATTGTTGTATATCCAATTGTAAAAATAGATATATTACATTTTTAATATTTCATAGTTGAAATAACAACTATTTCCTTCTCTAATTGCATTTATTCTTAATGATAGATTTGATATTGCAGAAATAATTTGTTACACTAAAATAAGGAGAGTTCAATTGATATGTTCTAAAGTCTTCGTATTTGCAAATCCTTGCTCTATTTCTGTACAAATGATCGTGAACCTGGATTTTTTTAATTCTCAGGAGCTTATTTTGAATGTATTTAATTGTAATACAATATATTATGCCCTGTTTTTTAGTTCTAAAATTCTCTCATTCTAGAAAAACAACCTTTTTTTAAGTGAGAAATGACATAATGATAGTGAAAATAGTATTTTCTTCTTTATTATTGCTGATATAGTAAACAAGTACAATCTCCTTTAAAATAAGAAATAGACGATCTATTTTCATTGATCTGCTGACCACTTTCTAAATATAATTTTCCTATTTCTCAGAAAAAGTATATTGTTTTCCTATAAAAATATGTCTGTTTTACTCGGAATAGGAGAATATATTAGCTGTTGGCGGAATTAATGGCTTCTTTCCTGTGCCCTAATAGAGACCAAGACCGGGGTTGGACAGTACTTGGTCCGTACCAACTCCGTAGTAAATTCGGTTAGAAGTACCTCTACCCGGAGATGGTATGGGGCAAATAGGGATTTGAACCCTCTTTGATACGGCTCTGACAGGATGCTGAACAGCCTCTAATTCCGCCAACGGGTAATATATTATATAAAAACAGTCAGATACCCTTCCACACTCTATTGCTTAGGAACAATACGTTTAGGAATGATGGAAGGGGTTGAAGGAAAAGTCAAAATTTTCGTTTAATGAAGAGAGGCGAAAAAGGTTAATGCAGGATCTTGAAGACCAGTTCGCGAAGAATATCCCCGTCACTTAAAGATGGATTTCCCACTCCTTTAGATTTTGCATCCGCATATCGTATTTCTCCGATAATTTGCATGGTCTTTACTCCATTATATCGGCGCATAGCTGCAAGATAGTCTTTGGCCTGCCAGGGTGTGCGTAGTCCCAACATGTTGGCTATGCCTTGCTCCGATTTTTCAGGGGCATAATAGGCCAACATCAAGTTAGAAAAGAATCCAAAAAGTAAAGATAAAGTCATTTGAATTGGGTTTGTTTTCGGATTTTCTTCAAAATATTTTATTATCTTATTAGCTTTCAAGACGTCCTTTTCAACGAGGGCACTGCGTAATTCGAAGTTGTTATAATCCTTACTGATACCAATGTTCTTCTCTATCTGTTCGGGGGTAACGCGTGTATGACCTTTTGGAAGTGTAATGATCAGTTTTTCCAGTTCTCCCGTGAGGCGACTGAGGTCGGCACCAACGAAATCAGCCAGCATGGCAGTGGCTTTAGGTTCCACGTCGATACCTTTACGTTTCATATAAGAGGTGATGAATGCAGGCAGTTGCGCATCCTTCACTTTTTTAGATTCAAACAGGACACCAGTCTTTTCGATTTCGGCAGCCAGCTTCTTTCTTCGATCCAGTACGCCATGTTTATGGCATATTACTAATATGGTAGAAAGCAGCGGCTTTTGGAGGTAATAAGAAAGCTCTTCCATATTACGGATATTCTGCGCTTCCTTTACCACCACCACCTGATGTTCGGACATCATCGGATAACGCTTGGCGGCATTAATAACAGTAGCTATATCCACATCTGCCCCGTAGACAACGGTCAGGTTGAACTCCTTTTCCGTTTCGGTCAGAATATTGTCGGTTATATAGTCGGCAATGAGGTCGATGTAATAGGGGTCCTCGCCCATAAGATAATAGACGGGACGGTATTGTTTCGCTCTC
Organism: Bacteroides sp. AM16-24; assembly: GCF_003471885.1. Classification (NCBI taxonomy): domain Bacteria; kingdom Pseudomonadati; phylum Bacteroidota; class Bacteroidia; order Bacteroidales; family Bacteroidaceae; genus Bacteroides; species Bacteroides sp. AM16-24. The sequence goes on along the minus strand of NZ_QRKI01000002.1, from coordinate 437,290 downwards.
AGTTCCTTTAAGATGTCATCACACGTGATTTCCTGTTTTGCCATATTCGTTTTTACCAGTCGAATTTCAGATGTTTTACGGTTTTCTTCTCGTCGATAATCATACGCAGGGATGCGATGCCGATTTCAACGTGCTCGGTTACGTAGTTCTGGGTAACCAGATTATCGCTTTTATCGGTTTTTACTCCTTCAGGAATCATCGGCTGGTCAGAAACCAGTAAGATGGCTCCGGTAGGGATATGGTTGGCAAAACCGCAACTAAAGAGAGTCGCTGTTTCCATATCGACGGCCATGGCACGGGTTTTCTTCAGATATTCCTTGAATTCCTCGTCATGCTCCCAAATGCGGCGGTTGGTAGTGTATACGGTACCTGTCCAATAGTCGCGGGCATGGTCGCGGATGGATGAAGAAACGGCACGTTGCAACATAAATGCCGGTAGCGCAGGTACTTCGGGCGGGAAGTAGTCATTGGAAGTTCCCTCGCCACGGATGGCGGCGATAGGAAGGATGAGATCCCCTATTCTGTTTTTCTTATCAATGCCACCGCACTTACCTAGGAACAGGCAGGCTTTGGGCTGTATAGCGCTTAGTAAATCCATGATAATTGCAGCGTTAGGGCTTCCCATGCCAAAGTTGATGATGGTTATGCCTTCTGCTGAAGCAGACGTCATATTAGCGTCTTTACCAAGAACGGGCACATTGAACTTCTCCGCAAAAATATCCACATACTTGTTGAAGTTAGTCAACAGAATATACTCTCCAAAGTCCTCAAGCTTACGTTTTGTGTAACGAGGCAGCCAGTTAGCTACGATTTCTTGCTTTGTTTTCATAAGATTTCATTAAATTTGTTCCCTAAATACTTTCAGGGAGCGATTATTTAACTCACAAAAGTACAATAAAAAAGTAGAATTCGGAAATTTGTTAATCACTTATCACATATCAATATGTTATCGTTAAACTTACCTGTATTTGATGCTAAAGTCGTGAACCGTGAAGGGAAACCTGCTATTTTCGACGTGATACGGCGCCGATATGTAGCACTGACGCCCGAAGAATGGGTACGCCAGCATTTCGTACATTTTCTGCTGAACCATAAAGGATATCCGCAGACATTGATGGCGAACGAGGTACAGGTACAACTCAACGGAACGAAGAAACGTTGTGATACAGTACTTTACCGTCGTGACCTCACGGCACGGATGATTGTGGAGTATAAAGCGCCGGACATAGAGATTACGCAAGCGGTGTTCGACCAGATTACGCGTTACAATATGGTGCTGAAAGTAGATTACCTTGTGGTGAGTAATGGGATGCAACACTATTGCTGCCGGATGGATTACGAACGGAACAGTTATACTTTTCTTCCGGATATTCCTGATTATCAGACGTTATAATATCCACTAAAAAGGGCTACACCCTTTACCCCGGATGGCTACACCCTTTGGGGGATATGGTGTAGCCATGTGAGGCAAAGGGTGTAGCCCTTCTCAATGAGACTGATTAGAATCTAAATTTTTCCTGTATCTTCTGCATCAACTCATAGAAATTAGGGATATAGACTGTGGCAAGCAATGTATTCAGTGCCATACCGAACACTACAGCAGCTCCCAGTGCAATACGGCTTTCCGCTCCTGCACCCGTAGCAAACAGCAATGGCATCACACCGAATACAAATGCCAGGGATGTCATCAGGATAGGCCGCAAGCGGATATGCCCTGCCTGGAATGCCGCATCACGAATGGAGTTGCCTTGCGCACGGAAATCGCGGGCGAACTCTACAATCAGAATACCATTTTTTGCCGACAGTGCCACAAGCAGGATAATACCGATTTGTGTATAGATGCTGACAGGTGTTCCCATAATGAGACAGCCAATCATCGCTCCCAACAATGCTACCGGAAGCCCGATGACCGCAGCTACCGGGCTCGTCCAACTCTCGTACTGTGCTGCAAGTACCAGGAAGGCAACGAGTAATGCCATTACAAACACAACGGTTGTCGTTGTGCCTGCCTGCGTTTCCTGATAGGCTACTGACGTCCATTCATAACCAAATTCATCACCCAGTTGCTCCTTAAAGAGTGCCTCTATTTGCTGTATCGCCTCTCCGGAACTGCTTCCCGGGGCTACGTTGCAAGTGACGGAGGCAGTGGAATACATGTTGTAACGGTTGATTTGGTCCATTCCCAACTGTTCCTCCACCCGCATAAAGGCTGAAAATGGTACCATCTCTCCCGATACATTCTGTACACTCAACTTCAGTACATCGTCAATGATCCGTTGGGCACGATCCCGTGCACCGAGTTTTACCTGATAAATACGGCCGAACTCAACGAAATCGTTCACGTAAGCAGCTCCCATGTAGTAACCCAAAGAAGTGAAGACATTGTTCAGCGGAATCCCCATCAATTGTACTTTATCCCGGTCGATGTTCAGGAAATACTGGGGTACATTAGCCTGGTACTGACTGCTGACGGATGCCAATGCAGGTTTGGTGTGATAAGTTGCCATCAGCGTCTCTACGGCATGTTGCATTTCTGTGGTACCGAGGTTGTTACGATCCTCCACTTGTAGCTGTAGACCGCCCGTAGCACCGAGTCCGGGAATGGCAGGGGGCACCATGGCAAAGACTTCTGCTTCCTGAATTCCATAAGCCTGTGCATTGAAACGATTTACTACAGACTGAGCCGTATGTTCCTTTCCTTTACGCTCGTTCCAGTTTTTCAAGATAACGAAATAGGTGCCGGAATTACTCTGTTCCCCGCCTCCCATGACAGAGAAGCCGGATATGCCGATATAATTTTTCACTTCGGGATAGCTGTTGAGGATTTCATTGATCTCACGTCCGACAGCTTCTGTACGTTCCAGACTTGAAGCGGGCGGCAATTGCACCACGGCAAGGAAATATCCGTCATCTTCTTCGGGAATAAAGGTGCTGGGCCACTTCATAAACAGGATCACAGCAAGTGCCGTAAACCCGGCATAAGACAACAGTGCAGCAGCAGGACGCCGGAGCAACCAACCCACGGTTTTATCATATATCCCTTGAGTCTTGTCGTACACAAAGTTGAAGCCCCGGAAAAGTGGCGACTGTGCAGGTTTTGTAGGCTGTAATATCAAGGCACACAATGCCGGAGTCAGTGTCAGCGAGTTGAAACCGCTTAGCACAGTGCTGGCAGCAATAGTCAGTGCAAACTGCTTATAAAGCTGTCCGGAGATACCGCTGACGAGCATTGTCGGAATAAATACGGCAAGCAATACCAGCACTACGCCCACAATCGGACCGGTGATCTCTCCCATCGCCTGAATGACCGCCTGCCGGGCATTGTACTGTCCCGTATCAAGCAAGCGCGTGGAGTTTTCTACTACCACAATGGCATCATCTACCACAATGGCCACGGCAAGTATCAATCCGAACAGTGTCAGTGTATTGATGGAGAATCCGAAGAGTGCCATCACTGCCAGAGTACCGATGAGTGATACGGGAATGGTGATACACGGAATGATAACCGCCCGCCAGTTTTGTAGGAAAAGAAAGATGACGAGTACCACAAGCAGGGTTGTTTCCAGGAAAGTTACCAGCACTTCGTCTACTGAAGCGTGGATGACGTCCGTCGTATCCAGGGTTACACTGTAATGGACGCCACTGGGGAACGATTCTGACAGTTCCTGCATCTTCTCTTTTACGCCTTTGGATACATCCAGCGAATTGGAACCCGGTTGCTGATAGATGGCAATGGCGGCAGTAGGTTGCCCGTTCAACCGGGATACGACACTGTAGGATGCGGAGCCAAGGTCGATGTGGGCTACATCACGGAGGCGAAGCACTCTCCCGCCCGCTTCTGTTCGCAAGATGATATTGCCGAACTCTTCGGGAGACGAAAGTCGCCCTTTCACCGTCAAACTGTATTGGTAGGCAGGGGCATTGCTGCCGGAGGAAACATTACCGACATTGGTGTTACCCGGAGCCGGATTTTCCGGTAGGGGTTGTCCCACGGTTCCGGCACTGACTTCTACATTTTGTGATTGAATGGCTTGGTAGACATCGGCTGCCGAAAGATTACGGATACGCAGTGCTGCCGGATCCAGCCAGATACGCATGGAGTAGTCTCCCGCTCCCATCACATTGACAGCGCCTACGCCCGGCACGCGCGTCAACTGGTCGGCAAGGTTCAGGGTGGCGTAGTTGCTGAGGTATAGTCCGTCATATTCCTTGTTTTCGGAAGTCATGGTGAGGAACATCACGATGTTCGATGACTGCTTTTGAACGGTTACTCCCTGTACCACTACCGGGGTTGGCAATGAAGCCTGTGCCACGCTGACGCGGTTTTGGACTTGTACGGTTGCCATGTCGATATCTGTTCCGACGGCAAAAGTAATGGTAAGCGAGTAGGCACCCGATGAGGAGGAATTGGAGGACATATAAAGCATACCGTCCACTCCGTTTACTTGCTGCTCAATGGGGATACCCACGGTTTGTGCCACTGTCTGCGCGTTGGCACCCGGATAGACGGCGCTGACCTGAACGGTAGGCGGCGTAATGTCCGGATACTGCGCAATGGGGAGTATGCCCAGTGTGACCAGTCCCGCCACCACGATCAGCAGCGCAAGCACGGTAGCAAAGATAGGACGGTTTATGAAGAATTTTGAGAACATGAGCTTAGTATTTAGTTATTTACGATTGGTTATTTGCTGGTGGGCTTCACTTTCATCCCTTCCCGTACTTTCATAAGTGCCCGGGTGACGTAGCGTTCTTGTGGCGAGAGTCCGCCGGTTATTTGCCGGAGAGTGTCATCTATCAGTTGTCCCACCTCGATGTGGCGATAGCGCACCCTATCGGAATCGTTCACTACATACACATATTTTCCCAATTGATCGGTCCCGATGGATGCGTCTGGTATCAGTATTGCCTGCGATTCTTTGCCGTATGGCAAGGTGATGCTGACATAAAGTCCGCTTTTCAGTAAACCTTTCGGGTTGTCCAGGCGGGCACGCAGATTCAGAGTTCCGGTGCTCAGGTCTACATTGGGTGCGAAGTAATCGAGTGTGGCAGGATACGGTTGTATGCCGTCTTCCCCCAGGTTAACAGTGATTTGCCGGGGTAGTGTATCTTTCTGCTGTGCGGTTCCTTGTTGCATCAGCATGGCAAGCCACTGGTTATCAGTGATATTGAAGTATGTGTATAGCAGATCATCTTTATAGATTGTGGCAAGGGTGACAGGCTGCAGACTTCCCCCTACATAACTGCCCGCATCGACTTGATTCCGGCTGACAGTTCCGTCAAACGGTGCCCGGACTGTGCAGTAACCCAGATTCGTGCGTGCTGTATTCAGCGCGGCTTCGGCATTGCTGACTGCCGCTTGCGAAGTGGCAACATTCGATTTCGACTGTAACACCTGTATCTGGCTGACAGCATCGCTTTTCACAGCTTCCAGCATACGGGCATAGTTGTTCCGGGCATATTCCAGATTGGCTTGGGCGGTGTTTAGTTCCGCTTCCGCCTGTTCTACATTGTCCTGGTAAATAGTGGGTTCGATGACGAACAGCACCTGCCCTTTCCGAACTCTGCTTCCTGGAGCATAGGCGATGGTTTGCAGGGTTCCGTTCACCCGTGCTACCAGGTCGACGGTCTTTTCCGAACTCAGATAACCCGGATACTCTTTAGTCAGTGTGATGTCTTTCACCACTGGACGGGCTACGCTTATCTCCGGAACGGGCATCGCTCCGCGCGCTGCTTCTCTTTTGTCCCCACATCCCGCCAGCAACGGAATCAGCGTGAGGATGATGTACATTTCATTTTTCATATATGGTTATGGTTTAGGAATTATTACTCAGTTCTCTTTATATCCTCCTCCCAGTGCCTGGTACAATGACACCAAATACAGCAGTGAACTACCCTCCGCCTGCGTCAACTGGTTTTCGTACGTCAGTAGCGAACGGAGTGCATCCAGTACATTCTGAAAAGGACTAAGTCCCTGTTTATAAAGCTCCAGAGAGAGTTTCAGTGTCTCTTGCCCCTGATTTCGTACTTCCCGGAGGGCGACAATCTGCTTGATGGAATTCCGGTAATTATTCATTGCATTGTCCGTTTCCTGTACAGCGGTAAGCACGGTTTCGTTGAAGTTATGCACTGCTTCGTCCAGTTGCGCACGTGCCTGTTTGGTGGCATTCACCAGCTTTGTTCCGCTGAACAGTGTCCAACTGAGGGTTGGGGCAATTTCAAACATCATGCTTTTCCGCCGGGTCAGGTCTTTCAGATCCCGGGCGGCATATCCTACAGATCCTTTCAGGAATACTTGTGGCAGCCAGTCGCTTTTGCTGGCTCCCAATAGTGCGGCTTGTGCATTAACCAGTCTTTCGGCCTGGCGCACATCCGGACGACGGAGCAATAAATCAGCGGGTAATCCTACTCCAACGGGTTCCATGTAGTCGGGCAATTTCCCGATTCTTTCCAATGTGGGGCGTATCTCCTGCGGATAAGTTCCCAGCAGAATAGCCAGCGAGTTGATGTATTGGCTGATTCCAGATTCCAGTTGTGGAACAGATGCTTTGGTGCTGAAATACACTGATTTAGCCTGTGCTACATCCAGTTTCGATACAAGTCCCGTGTTGTAGCGTACTTCGGTTATATTGAGTACTTCCTCCTGAGTCCGGCAGTTGTGCATCACTACCTGCAATTCCTGTTGCAGTTCCCGAAGGTTGATATAGGCAGAAGCGACTTGTGCACAGAGGGATACCTGTACGGAGATATACTCTTCACGGCTGGCTTGGAATGTTTCCCGTTGCGCCTTTACCCGTTGCCGGATGCTTCCGAATATATCCAGTTCCCAACTAGCGTTGAGTGACGCATCATAATAATGTGTGATGGATTGGGGTAATTCGGTGGTGTTACCACTACTTTGCTGGCGGAGCCATCCGCCATTTAAAGTAATAGAAGGGAGAAAATTACTGCGCTCCATCCGCAGGCTGGCACGCGCCTGTTCCATGCGGTCTATAGCGGCAAGTACGGAATAGTTTTCGCCGGATGCTACGCTGATAAGCGAGTCCAGTACCGGGTCATTGAATGCTTTCCACCACTGGTCGTCTACCGGTAATATCTGTCCGCTGAATATGTTATCATCTGCAGATGCCGTGGTAGAATTAGCGATTCCTGTGGTAGTAGGGACCGTTTTAGAGTTCGGAACCACCGTATTCCCCCAGTTTCGGGGCAACGGTTTTTCCAGATAACGGTTGCCATTCTGTGCCGTGAGGGCAGAACATAGGCACGATAAGAGCAGCATGCTGCTCCAAGCTTTAATCTTCATAGGTTTAGGTTGTTTTTTGTGATACAGGGTTCATAACAACCTGGGGCTTCATTTGTTTAGAAATGAAATTAAAGATTACTGATAGACTTTCGTTAGCTTTTTGATAATCAATAGATTGTATTTACCGATCATTTACCGCAGAATGTAAAAGCATTTACTTCAGGATGTAACGACCTTTACCGCCTATTGTAACGGTTTTTACCTCGGTATGTAACGACCTTTACTTCGGCATGTAAATGGAGTTACTGCGCGGGGGTAACAAAGTTACCATTTGGGGTAAACAGAATTTTCATGAGAGAAAACGACTGTGTACTTTATTTCTCCTACCGGAAAAATACTTTTTCCCAATAGGAGAAAAATAATTTAGTAATAGCTGATAATAAAATGGCAGATAATTATCATATAAAGAAATCGCCCCTGCAAGCAATTGGATGTTGCTTGCAGGGGCGTCTTTTCCTATATATACGCTGCCGAATATTATTCCGCAGTCTTCCTTCTTCTCGTTGGCTTTTCCTTTACCTCTTCCTTGTGTTCAAGGGTTACACCTGCCAATTCCGGGTCAATCATGATACGTCCGCAATATTCGCAAACGATGATTTTCTTACGAGAACGGATATCCAGTTGTCTCTGGGGCGGGATTTTGTTGAAGCAACCACCACAAGCATCACGCTGTACATATACGATACCCAATCCATTGCGAGAGTTCTTACGGATACGCTTGAAAGACTGAAGCAAACGCGGTTCAATCTTGGTTTCAAGCTCTTTGGCTTTGTCTCTCAGCTTTTCTTCTTCCTGCTTGGTTTCAGAGATGATTTCGTCCAGTTCGTTCTTCTTGACGTCCAAGTCTTTCTGTCTTTCTTCCAAGGCTTCTGTGCTCTTTGCAGCTTCAGCAGATTTCTCTTGTTCCTGTGCAGCAAACTCTTTGATTCGTTTATCGCAAAGCTCCATTTCCAGAGTCTGGAATTCGATTTCTTTGCTCAAGAAGTCGTACTCACGGTTGTTGCGTACATTCTCCTGTTGTTCTTTGTATTTTGCGATAGAAGCTTTTGAAGTTTCAATCTCCACTTTCTTGGTAGCGATAGCGGATTTTAGTTCGGCTATTTCTGCCTTAATTCTGTCGATACGAGTGCTCAGACCGGCGATTTCATCTTCCAAGTCCTGTACTTCCAGCGGAAGTTCACCTCTTAAAGTCTTGATTTCATCAATCTTAGACAACATAGTCTGCAACTGGAACAGGGCTTTCAACTTCTGTTCCACGGTCAATTCCTGAGGATCTTTTTTTGCTTCTTTAGCCATTTTACTTATAAATATTTTATGGGGTTGGTATTCACTTTGCACTGTTGCAGCGCAAGGTTAGGAAACAACTCCCGGATTATTGTATAGAATATTTCTTTTGTATATTGCTCGCTTTCGTAATGTCCTATCTCTGCCAGCAGAATGTCCGTATCGTGTCCGAAGTAATCGTGATACTTGATTTCCCCGGTGATGAACACGTCTGCACCGTTGCGTATGGCAAGCGGCATCAGGAATGCTCCGGCTCCTCCACACAGTGCCACGGTCTGTATTTCACGCCCGGTCAGTTTATTATGCTTCAGGCAGCCCACTTCAAAGATTTTCTTGACGCGTTTCAGGAACTCCAACTCCGTTTCCGGTGTATCCAATTCGCCGATAACTCCTGCCCCAGCCTGTGTCCAGCTATTCTGCAAAGGATATAAGTCGAATGCAGGTTCCTCATACGGATGGGCACTCAGTAGAGCTTTGATAACTTCCGATTTCTTGTAGGCAGGCAATACGGTTTCTATCCGCACTTCCTTTTCCGTATGCAATTCTCCGATGCTTCCACAGAACGGGTGGCTACCCTCTTGGGCGCGGAAAGTTCCCTCTCCTTCTACATTGTAGCTGCATGCGTCGTAGTTTCCTATGCAACCGCATCCGGCTGCAAACAAGGCCTTGCGTACATCTTCCGCCTGTGCTGTGGGTACAAAAGTCACCAATTTTACCAAGGCATTCTCTTTGGCTTCCAGCACGCGTACATTACTCAATCCTATTTTCTCGGCAATCTTGAAGTTCACCCCTCCCGGAGCATTATCCAGGTTAGTATGTGCTGAGTAGATCACGATATCATTCTTGATTGCTTTCATGATACAACGCTCTACATAGTCCCTGCCCGTGATGGATTTATACCCTTTGAATATCAGTGGATGATGGGATATGACAAGATTGTACCCTAACGCAATCGCCTCGTCCAGCACGGCTTCAGTAACGTCAAGACACAACAAAGCCCCTGTTGCTTCCGCTTCTGTCAATCCGATTTGCAAGCCGGCATTATCAAATCCGTCTTGCAATGGCAGAGGCGCGAACCGTTCAAGGGCGCTTACTATCTCCTTAATTCTCATTATGTGAATAGAAAATTTCGGTGCAAATATAGTAAAAATGCACTGAATAACTGTTTGTTTTACTCTTTTTTTATATATTTGTTCGGATAATTGTAAAACTCTATACCATGAAAGCATTACTTTTCTCGTTTTTCACTTTATTATGCATTCTTTTCTCGTGCCAACCCTCACCCAAAGCCCAGGATGGCGGTGAAGAGGATGCACAAGAGGAATTTGTGGATACTACTCCGAAGGCTACAGCTATCTTTTGGATAGATAAACATAAGGAAATGCCCGGACAACCGTCAAAGAGACCGGGTGCGGTACGTACGGTGAAAGCCAAAGTCAATATCCATTTGGCAGGGCGTATAGAAGTACTTTCGTATGTGAAACCACAGAAAGGATATATAAAAAGTTATATAAATCGCCGTCTTGAGACGTTCAGGGTAAGGAAAGTGTTGATGGACAGTGCTTATATAAAACCCGGCGTACAGTATGTACAGTTGCGTTATACTCCTGAAAAAGTAGAGCACTAACGGCTTTTCTTCTTTTCCTTTTTCTCTACCATTACCTGCAATAGTTTTCCGTTGGAATCGAACGACTTACGTGATGCCAACGAGATGGTAATCATTAGCGAAAGCATGGATGCCGTAAAGGTTATCACCATAATCATCATCTGATATTTAATGGCGACATTCGGGCTACTACCTCCCAGGATTTGTCCGATCATTGTGCCGGGCAGTGCCACTAGGCCCATAACGGCAATATTGGCAATTAACGGACTAAAGGACTTTATGATAGCCTGTTTGATAAAAGGCGCCTGTGCTTCTGCCCTTGTGGCACCATTGCCAAGCAGATAGCGATACAATTGCTGTTCCCGTTTCAATCCGCTGTAATAGGCATTCAGTGCAACGACATTGCTGGATAACATATTTCCCATCAGGATACCGAATATCGGAATGAAATACTGGGCACTGAACACATTTTCCAGCCGTAATACGATGGCAATGAAGTACATGCCGATGCAGACAACACTGCATAAAAAACCGATGGAGATAGGAATGAACAGTATTTTCCGTTTCAGTTGGGTGCGTGCCAGGGCGGTTTGTGCGGCGACGAATATCATAATAATCACCCACAGAAAGTTGATCCACGGGTTATTCCAAAGAAACAAGTATTTCAGGTAGATACCGATAAAGAAAAGTTGTACAATCATCCGTGCGATACCAATCACGGTAACCCACAATAGCCCTGTCTTGAACTTCCACAAGTAGAACAGCGGAATAAGCAACAGTAGTAATCCGATGGCTAAACTGGTATATGATATGTCGATAGTTCCCACTTTATTAATTTCTTAGTTATAGTGTTATCATCTGGTTGCATCCTTGTGCAAATCCCTGGTCGTGAGAGACGGCAAGGATGGCACTTCCCTCCCTCATTCGTTTCCGGAAGAAAGCAAGTACTCTATCCGTAGAATCCGAATCCAGTGCGGAAGTCGGTTCATCCACAATCAGCAGCGGCTTTTGCATCAGGGTGGCTACGGCAATCATGATACGTTGCCGCTGTCCTCCGGAGATCTCATTCACACGTTTATCGTACAATTCCTCTTCCAGCCCCAATTCATCGAAACAGGCAAATAGTTTGTCCAGTGAAAAGGGAGTATTCCGATTGGCTTTCAGGTTGAAAGGGAGTTGCACCATTTCCTTCACCCATTCCGATGGAAGCGCCAGTTCTTGCGGTATCCATGCCACTTGCCTGCGAATTTGGTCGATAGTTCCTTTTTCCAGTAAAATGCCGTTAACGGTGATGCTTCCTGCTTTGAGGGGTACAAATCCTAAAATAGCATTCAGCAAGGAGGTTTTTCCTCGCCCCGATTGTCCAGAAATGCAGGCGATTTCCCCTTCGTGCAGTTGTAAGCAAAAACCGGAAAAAAGTGTATCTGCTCCGAAAGCGATACATGCGTTGTCTATCTGAAGTATAGTCTTGGTTCCCATTTGAAAGCAAATATAGAAAGGAATTCTGAAAAAACGGCGGATTTTTGGCTGAAATCAGTATCTTTAAATAAGATAAGCTGCATTTTTGCATAACATTTTCATGCAAGCATGAAAGTTCTGCACTCAATTTGCATTATCTTTGCTATCAGTTTTTAATAAAAGTGAGAATTATGATACAGAACGAACGTGCAAGCCGCCACGAACATGTGTTGGACGTAGCAAGGCAGATGATGACTGCTGCCCGTACCGCTCCGAAAGGAAAAGGTGTAGATATAATTGAAATAGCCATGGTCACCGGAGACGATTTAAAAGTATTGTCGGACAAGATGGTTGCCATGGTGGAAGAACACGGAATGAAGTTCTTTTTGCGGGATGCCGCCAACATTTTGCAGGCTGAATGTGTAATTATAATAGGTACGCGCGAGCAGGTGCAAGGATTGAATTGCGGCCATTGTGGTTACCCCACTTGTGCGGGACGCCCTGAAGGTGTGCCTTGTGCCGTGAATTCGGTCGATGTAGGTATAGCTATCGGTTCGGCTTGTGCCACGGCAGCCGATTTGCGTGTGGATACCCGTGTGATGTTCTCTGCCGGACTTGCTGCACAGCAATTGGAGTGGTTGCCGGGATGCAGATCCGTGTATGCTATTCCGGTCAGTGCTTCGACCAAGAATCCGTTCTTTGACCGCAAGCCGAAAGAAGAAAAGAAAGAATGATAAATATGAGTGATACATTCAATGCTGTTTTACCTGCCGAATGGGCGCCGCAAAGCGGAATACAGCTGACTTGGCCCCATGCCGGAACTGACTGGGCGCATATGCTTACGGAGGTACAAGCCTGTTTTGCCGCTATCGCACGCGAAATAGCCCAACGGGAATTGCTTCTGATCGTAACTCCCGAACCGGAGGAGGTCAAAAAGCAGATTTCAGCTACCGTCAATATGCAGAATGTCCGTTTCATGGAGTGTGAAACGAATGATACTTGGGCGCGTGATCATGGTGCAATTACCATGTTGGATTCAGAAGGCGCTTCGCTTCTTGATTTCATGTTCAATGGCTGGGGGCTGAAATTCGCTTCAGATAAAGACAATCTGATTACCCGTCAGGCTGTGGAATCCGGTTTCCTGAATGGGCGGTATGTTAATCGTCTGGGCTTTATTCTGGAAGGTGGTTCCATTGAGAGCGACGGTTTGGGAACATTGCTCACCACGTCTGAGTGTTTGCTTTCTCCCAATCGTAACGGACAGATGAGCCGCGATGAAATCGAAGACTATCTCTGTTCTGTATTTCATCTGAAGCAGGTACTTTGGCTCGATCATGGGTATTTGGCAGGAGATGATACGGATAGTCATGTCGATACGCTCGCTCGTCTTTGCTCACCGGATACTATTGCCTATGTGCAATGCACCGATACGCAGGATGAACATTACGAAGCTCTACATCAAATGGAAGAGCAACTGAAAACCTTCCGTACTTTGAATGGAAACCCCTATCGTCTGTTGGCATTGCCTATGGTAGACAAAATTGAGGAAGAGGGCGAACGCCTCCCCGCAACGTATGCCAATTTCTTGATAATGAATGATGCAGTGCTTTATCCTACTTATCGTCAGCCGGAGAATGACCAACGTGCTAAAGAAGTCTTGCAGGAAGCGTTCCCGGAATATGAGATTGTAGGCATTGATTGCCGGGCACTGATCAAGCAGCATGGATCACTCCATTGTGTTACGATGCAGTACCCTGCCGGTGTATTGAAATAAAATTAGAAAGATATGAGAAAAATAAAAGTCGGAATTATTCAGCAAGCCAATACAGCAGATCTTCGTACGAACCTGATGAACCTGGCTAAAAGCATAGAAGCCTGTGCTGCACATGGTGCGCAACTGGTTGTATTACAAGAACTGCACAACTCTCTGTATTTCTGTCAGACTGAAAACACGCAACTGTTTGATCTGGCGGAAACCATTCCCGGCCCTTCCACCGGATTTTATTCCGAACTGGCCGCTGCCAATAAGATCGTATTGGTAACCTCCCTATTTGAGAAACGTGCCCCGGGACTCTATCATAATACCGCCGTTGTTTTTGACCGTGACGGAAGCATTGCCGGAAAATATCGCAAGATGCATATCCCCGACGATCCGGCCTATTATGAAAAGTTCTACTTCACCCCTGGAGATATAGGTTTCGAACCTATCCAAACCTCTCTCGGAAAGTTGGGTGTACTTGTTTGCTGGGATCAGTGGTATCCTGAAGCTGCCCGTCTGATGGCATTGAAAGGTGCCGAATTATTAATCTACCCCACTGCCATTGGCTGGGAAAGCAGTGACGCCGATGATGAAAAGGCACGTCAGCTCAACGCCTGGATTATCTCCCAGCGTGCCCATGCCGTAGCCAACGGACTTCCCGTTATCTCCGTTAACCGTGTCGGTCACGAACCCGATCCATCCATGCAGACGAATGGCATCCAATTCTGGGGAAATAGTTTTGTAGCAGGTCCGCAAGGAGAATTCCTTGCACAAGCCGGAAACGACCGCCCGGAAAATATAGTAGTGGAAATAGATATGGATCGTTCGGAAAATGTACGCCGTTGGTGGCCTTTCCTACGCGATCGCCGTATCGACGAATACGGTGGATTGACGAAACGCTTCCTCGATTAAAATGCAATTTGGTAAAAGCGCAGTTTGATAAAACGTTAACGGAACGTGATTCTCCTGTTCATTATAAAATTCACGCCTCCGTAGATAAATAGTCCCAGGAACTGAGCCAAGTATTCATCACAATTCAGTGCCTCGACCAACACTACCAGAAATAGGAATTGCGCCAGATACGCCATTCCGAAAGCGATAGAAAAGAGCAACACCTGCCTCCAGGTGTTGCTCTTCTTTTCTTTATCATCCAAAGGAAATATCCAGTGCTTGCACCAGATAAAATTATGAGTCTGTGCAATGACGTAAGCAGTTATGTTAGAGAGCATATAGTCGATGTCCAGTTCGTCCATCATCAGCCAGATGACTGCTGCTATAATCAGGGCATTCAGCGTACCGATTACCGCAAAACGGAAGATGCGTCTCGACTCTCTCACAACAAACTAACCTACTCTTATTCTTTGATATCTACGATCAGATTCAGTTCGTCCAACTGAGATGGATCAAGTGCCGCAGGAGCATCCAGCATCACGTCACGTCCACTGTTATTCTTCGGGAATGCGATGCAGTCACGAATACTATCCAATCCGGCAAAGAGAGATACCCAACGATCAAGCCCGTATGCCAGACCACCATGAGGAGGTGCACCGTATTTGAATGCATTCATCAGGAATCCGAATTGTTCTTCTGCTTTTTCGGGAGTGAATCCCAAGATTTCGAACATCTTTGCCTGCAACTTCGGATCGTGGATACGGATTGAACCGCCACCAACTTCCACACCGTTGATTACCATATCATAAGCATCGGCACGTACTGCTGCCGGATCAGTGTCCAGTAAGGCTATATCTTCATCCTTCGGATGGGTGAACGGATGGTGCATAGCCATCAAGCGGTTTTCTTGCTCGCTCCATTCAAACATCGGGAAGTCTACAACCCACAGGCATGCGAATGTATTCTTATCACGCAATCCCAGTTGGCTACCCATTTCCAAGCGAAGCTCGCAAAGCTGCTTACGCGTCTTCATGGTGTCGTCACCGCTCAAAATCAGAATTAAGTCACCCGGTTTGGCACCGAAAGCTTCTTTCACCTGTTGCAGTACTTCCTGCGTATAGAATTTGTCAACGCTCGATTTTACATTTCCGTCTTCCTCTACACGGGCGTAAACCATACCTTTTGCACCAATCTGCGGTCTCTTTACGAATTCCGTCAGTGCATCCAGTTGTTTGCGGGTGTAGTGTGCGGCACCTTCGGCACAGATACCACCGATGTATTCGGCACTATCAAATACAGAGAAGCCATGACCTTTCAGTATATCCATCAGCTCCACGAACTTCATACCGAAACGCAAGTCGGGTTTGTCGCTACCATAATATTTCATGGCGTCCGCCCATGCCATACGCTGGAACTGACCTTCCAATTCCACACCGCGGATTTCTTTGAACAGATATTTCGTCATACCTTCAAACAGGTTGATGATGTCGTCCTGTTCCACGAAAGACATTTCACAGTCTATCTGAGTAAATTCCGGCTGACGGTCGGCACGAAGGTCCTCGTCACGGAAGCACTTGGCAATCTGAAAGTAACGGTCGAAACCGGATACCATCAGCAATTGCTTCAAGGTCTGCGGGCTTTGCGGCAAAGCGTAGAACTGTCCCGGATTCATGCGTGAGGGTACCACGAAGTCACGTGCACCTTCCGGAGTAGAGCCTACCAGTACAGGAGTTTCCACTTCGATGAAACCCTGGCTGTCCAGGTAGCGGCGTACCTCAATGGTCATTCTATGGCGGAGTTCCAGATTTCTGCGTACCGACGGACGGCGCAAATCCAGATAACGGTATTTCATGCGGATATCGTCGCCACCATCCGTATTATCTTCGATGGTGAACGGAGGTGTCAGGGCTGCATTCAGCACATTCAGTTCCGATACGATGATTTCAATATCTCCGGTCGGGATATTAGCATTCTTGCTGAAGCGTTCGTTCACCGTTCCTGTAATCTGAATGACGAATTCGCGTCCCAGGCGGTTGGCGTTCTCGCAAAGTGCGGCGTCTACCTCTTCGTTGAAAACTAACTGGGTGATACCGTAACGGTCGCGGAGGTCAATGAATGTCATGCCTCCCATTTTGCGGCTGCGCTGCACCCAACCTGCCAGCGTTACTTGCTTATTGACATCGGAGATACGAAGTTCTCCGCAGGTGTGTGATCTAAACATCTTTATATTTACAATTTACAATTTACAATTTACAATTTGGCTGCGCTGTCGGGCACACGCTTAATTGCTAATGACGCGCAAAAATACAGATTTATTTTATAAAAAACTCAGATTTTCGTTAACTTCTTAATCTGCTCTTTGCTCTTATCCAATATCATCTTGTTCTTATGCACAATCTCCTCATTGATCTGCTTCAGGCCATTTATATAATCCTGTGCCCGTTGCAATACATTCGAAGAGTCTTTTTCGGCATACCGGGGGATGATTACCTGCAATCCTTCTTTGATTACTTTCACGTCAATGTTTTCCCCCATCATCATGGGATCCCCGTCAAAGTGCACTACCCCCGGTTTTGTACGGTGGATGCGCAGTGTCTGGCAGCGGAAAGTTTTGATGCGGCTATTTTGATCTATAGTTTTATTAAATAGTTGGAAAGACAGGGAGGGCACATCCAGCACCGTGAAAGGCTCAAGGATGGTCACGTCCAGTAATCCGTCCGTCAGCATGGCCTGTGGAGCTATATACGCATTGTTTCCGTATTGCGAAGCGTTGCCGCAGGCTATCAGGAAAGCCTTATACTTTAAGGTACCGTCTTCCGTTTCCAGTTCGTAAGTTTCGGGCTGATACTTCAGGCTCTCCAGTAGAGTCTTTTCTAAATAGGTAAGAGGTCCTCTCCTGCCCGCCTTTGCAAACTTCAGGCTGACAAAAGCATCGAAACCCACACCGCAGGTACAGAAGAAAGGTACTTCATTGATTTTTCCGTAATCGATGACGTCTATAATTCCTTCGTTGATGATTTCTATCGCCTTTTTAGGCTCCATCGAAATTTGCAGGTGACGTGCAAGTCCGTTTCCCGAACCACACGGAATGATGCCCAATGCAGTTTTTGTATGCACCAGCGAGCGGGCTATTTCGTTGATCGTACCGTCACCGCCAATAGCCACTACAGCATGCACATTTTCCTTTGCTTTTTGTGCAGCAATTTCAACAGCATGTCCGGCATATTCGGTATAGATTACCTCTTGGGCATACTTTGTCTTATCCAGCTTTTCATCGAGCAAATGGAGGATTTGCTCTTTACTCTGCGTGCCGGATTTCGGATTTATAATGAATGATATTTTCTTTTTTTCTTCGTCCATGCAAGGGTTGTTTCACTATGCAATTTTATAAATGGCAAAAGTAATACAAATACTTGAATTTTTAACCATAGAGTGGGCTTTAATCCATGGGCAAATATATTTTTTAGTAAAAAAAGAACAGATAAGCACATATTTTGCTATCTTTGCCCCCTGTTTTCAAAAGGCTTGTAACTAAGAGTTAAATATTTCATATTATATAATAAACATTTCATGGGATTACTACAAGACAAATTGGCGAAATACGACCTGCCACAGCAATATATGGCAATGGGCGTATACCCCTATTTCCGCACAATTGACAGCCATCAGGATACTGAGGTGTTGATGGATGGTAAAAAAGTCCTGATGTTCGGTTCGAATGCTTATACGGGACTGACTTACGATAAAAGAATAATAGAAGCCGCAAAAGCTGCCACAGATAAATACGGTACAGGTTGTGCAGGTTCCCGTTTATTAAATGGAACTCTTGATATACACGTAGAGTTGGAAAAAGAACTGGCTGAGTTTGTCGGAAAAGACGATGCACTCTGTTTTTCCACCGGATTTACTGTAAATGAGGGTGTTATTCCGCAATTGACGGGACGTAACGATTACATTATCTGTGACGACCGCGTGCACGCTTCCATCGTAGATGGTCGCCGCCTCTCCTTTTCTACTCAATTAAAGTATAAACATAACGATATGGCCGATCTGGAAAAAGAACTCCAGAAATGCGAGCCGGATGCTATCAAACTGATCGTGGTGGATAGTGTTTTCTCTATGGAAGGCGACCTTGCCAATCTCCCCGAAATCGTACGTTTGAAGAAGAAATACAATGCCAGCATCATGGTGGACGAAGCACACGGATTGGGTGTATTCGGAAAACAGGGACGTGGTGTTTGCGATCATTTCGGTGTGACGGATGATATCGACCTGATTATGGGTACGTTCAGCAAGTCACTGGCTTCTATCGGTGGATTTGTTGCCGGAGATGCTTCGGTAATCAACTGGTTGCGCCACAATGCCCGTTCTTATATATTCCAGGCAAGTAACACGCCTGCTGCTACTGCTGCTGCCCGTGAAGCTCTTCACATCATTATGAACGAACCGGAGCGTCAGCAACGTTTGTGGGACATCACCAACTATGCATTGAAGAAATTCCGTGATGCCGGTTTCGAAATCGGTGAAACTGAATCTCCTATCATTCCATTGTATGTGCGTGATGCGGAAAAAACATTTATCGTAACTAAGATGGCGTTTGACGAAGGCATCTTCATCAATCCGGTTATTCCGCCCGCTTGTGCACCGCAAGATACGCTGGTACGCGTAGCATTGATGGCTACTCACACCAAAGAGCAGGTAGACTATGCTGTCGAGAAGTTGACGAAATGTTTCCGTGAACTCGGAGTGATTGAATAAGGATTTTCCTAAAATCAGATAAAATGAAAAGAGACTGTCTTCAAAAGGCAGTCTCTTTTTTTTAGGGAATTGATAAAATTATGTAAGTTTGCCATCTGAAAATATTAACTTAATACTAAGAAACAAATGTCTAATACCCCCTCAGCAGCTTTTTCGGATACCAAGGCGCATTACGATCTTCTGGACGGACTTCGTGGTGTAGCGGCCCTTATGGTAATATGGTATCATATATTCGAAGGCTATGCTTTTGCAAGCGATACCATGATTACGACGTTCAATCATGGATATTTAGCCGTAGATTTTTTCTTTATCCTTTCAGGTTTCGTTATTGGCTATGCCTATGATGACCGCTGGGGTAAGAGTCTTACAATGAAAGATTTCTTTAAGCGTCGTTTGATACGTCTTCATCCTATGGTGATAATGGGGGCTGTCTTGGGGGCTATTACGTTTTGTATTCAGGGTTCCGTGCAATGGGATGGAACACATATCGGCATCTCCATGATAATGCTGTCTCTGCTTTGCACGATATTCTTTATTCCCGCAATGCCGGGCGTAGGTTATGAAGTTCGTGGCAACGGTGAGATGTTTCCATTGAACGGGCCTTGCTGGTCATTGTTCTTTGAATATATAGGTAATATTCTTTATGCTTTGTTTATTCGTCGCTTATCTAATAAGGCGCTGACTGTGCTCGTTGTATTGTTGGGAGTGGCATTGGCGCTATTCGCGGTCTTCGATGTTTCCGGTTATGGAAATATAGGTGTAGGATGGACATTGGACGGTGTAAACTTTGGCGGCGGATTATTGAGAATGCTGTTCCCGTTTTCTGTGGGGATGCTTATGTCGCGTAACTTCAAGCCTATGAAGGTGAAAGGCGCGTTCTGGATATGTACCATTGTATTGATTGCTTTGTTCTCAGTACCCTATCTGGAAGGTGCGGAGCCGATTTGCACAAATGGCCTTTATGAAGCATTTTGTATTATTGTAGCTTTTCCAGTCCTTGTATGGATAGGAGCATCGGGAACTACTACGGATAAAAAGTCAACTCAGATATGTAAGTTTCTGGGAGATATCTCTTATCCGATTTATGTGATACATTATCCGTTCATGTATCTGTTCTATGCATGGTTGATTAAAAATCAACTCTTTACTTTAGAGCAGACCTGGCAGGTTGCCTTATGTGTTTATGCATGGAATATATTACTGGCCTATTTGTGTTTGAAGTGGTATGACGAACCCATACGAAAATACTTGGCTAAACGTTTCTTGAAGAAAAAATGATAGTTTACAACAGGGTTGAGGGGTGTTTCTGAAAAGAAGCGCCTTTTTCTGATATAATAAGATTGGGCAAAGACGGATTTCGCAGGATTTCAGCTCTAATTTTAATATTTGGATTCATATTAGTTACAATATTGTTTATTTTGTTATCATCTTGCTTTGATATTGAAAGTTTTTTAGTATGTTTGTCGCATTATTAATGAAAAACACGTCTTTTCAATGAAAAAGCAAGATTTCCTGTTTATTATTCTGGTAGTGGTAGTCTTTCTACCCTTCTTTTTGAGTGACGCGGTTTATGACTGGTATAAGTCGTTCAATGCTGAACACGGCATGGTGATGAGCTTTCTGAAGTTTGCCATTCTGTCTTCGTTGGGCGAAGTGCTGGGATTACGAATAAGTGCGGGAGTATACAACCGGAAAGGCTTCGGTATTATTTCGCGCATGGTGGTATGGGGCATACTTGGTATGGGTATCAATGCCGCTATGATTATCTTTTCAAAAGGTGTGCCGCAGTTCATGGAGTATATGGGAATGGCAAATGCTGCCGCAACGTTTACAAGTGAAGCGATGTCTCTCGATAAGGTGCTGGTGGCGCTGGCCATATCGGTAACGATGAACACAATCTTTGCTCCGGTATTCATGACTTTCCATAAAATAACAGATACTCATATCCTGATGTGCGGCGGTTCTATTAAGAGTCTTATCACTCCTATCCCGATGACGAAAATCATCACCGGACTGAACTGGAACGTTCAATGGAACTTCGTTTTTAAGAAGACAATCCCGTTCTTCTGGTATCCTGCACACACCATTACTTTCATGCTTCCACCGGACATGCGCGTATTGTTTGCGGCATTGCTGGGCATTGTGCTGGGAGTATTGCTGGCAGTGGCGGCACGGAAATAGTTTTTTTATTACCTTTGCTTCCTGCTAAACGAAAATAGATGTATGAAACTATATAGTAAGCAGGAAGCAATCGCACGCATGAATATGCTGGCAGGCTGTTCAAAGTCGTTCGTCTTTCTGATTGATTATTCGCAGGAACAGGTTTATGTGGAAGAGACGGCAGAGGTCTCACCGGAGGAGTTGATATATAACCTGAATGGATTTACGAATGAAGCAGTTGCCGGTTTAACGGAAGAATTGCTTCCGGAGAGTTTGCCGGAACAAGTAGAATGGATTTCCCAGCCTGTTTCTTTTCAGGAATACAGGCGAGCTTTCGGGTATGTGAAAAAGAATATTCTTGCCGGAAACAGCTTTCTTACGAATTTAACTTGCCGGACTCCGGTACAAACCAATCTGACTTTAAAGGATATATATTGTAATTCCCGTGCTTTATATAAAGTATGGGTAAAGAATCGTTTTGTAGTTTTCTCTCCGGAGATTTTTGTTCGGATAAAGAAAAGGATTATCAGCTCTTATCCCATGAAAGGTACGATAGACGCTACCCTGCCCAATGCCGTACAGACCTTGATGAATGACGGGAAAGAAGCGGCGGAACATGCCACGATTGTGGATCTGATCAGGAATGATCTGAGTATTGTGGCATCTCGTGTCCGAGTGGAGCGTTATCGCTATATAGATGTGTTGCCGACAAACCGGGGACCGATATTGCAGACCAGCTCGGAGATATGCGGTGAACTTCCAGCAGATTACAAACAGCAGTTAGGTGATATTCTTTTCAGTATGTTGCCTGCCGGCTCTATTACCGGAGCACCCAAAAAGAAGACGATGCAGATTATTCGTGAAGCTGAGGGATATGAACGGGGATTCTATACGGGAATAACCGGATATTTCGATGGAGACAGTCTGGATAGTGCCGTGATGATACGTTTTGTAGAGCAAGAGGCGGACGGAATGTATTTTAAAAGCGGTGGTGGCATTACTTTCAAGAGTGACGCCCACAGTGAATATGAAGAAATGAAACAGAAAATATATGTGCCGATTTATTGAAACGATACAAGTACGTGACGGTAAGTTGCAGAATCTTGCCCATCACAACCGTAGGATGAATGAGACGAGACAGGTGGTTTTCGGAATGGTGGATCAACTGGATATTCTGAATTATATAGAGGATTGCCCTGAAAGTGGTTTTTATAAATGCCGGGTAGTTTATGGCAGAGAAGTATGTGAAGTGACATTTTCCGTTTATACAATAAGGGCTGTACGTTCACTCCGGTTGGTAGGTTCGGATACGATTGATTATCGCTACAAAAGTACGAACCGGAAGGAATTGGAAGCATTGTATGCCCTGCGCGATAACCAGGATGATGTGCTGATTGTCAGAAACAATCTTTTGACAGATACTTCCATTGCTAATGTGGCGTTAGAAAAAGAGGGAGTCTGGTATACGCCAAGGACTCCCTTATTGAAAGGCACAAAACGTGCATTGCTGTTGGAACAGGGGGTACTGACGGAATGTGATATTCCGTCAGATGAGATTTCCTCCTATTCACATATCGCTTTATTTAATGCGATGATTGATTTTCAGTCTCTGGTTCTGGAGATTAACCGGGATACGGTTATTCGTATTTGATACTATCTACCGGATTATTTCTTGCTGCCCGATAACTGTTCAGGCATACTGTGAGCAGGGTGATGCAGACAGTGAAGAACAAAGGAAGCAGGAAATGAAGAATACCAATGTGTACATGGTAAGCAAATTGTTGCAGCCAATAATTCATCAGATAGCAGACCAGGGGTACAATGAGTATAAACGCTATGCCTATGTAGTACAGGAACGGGCGATTGACAAGCCATAATATTTGCCCGAATGATGCACCGTGAATCTTCCGAATTCCTATTTCGCGTATACGTTGCTGGATAGCATAATGGGTGATGCCGAATAGCCCGAACAGTGTTAGGAATAAACTGATTGATGCATACATCAGCAGGATGCGGGAAAAGTCGGTGACTTCCTGATTATTGGAGATCAGTACCTGATAAGGGTCTTCATAATTGAATGGAGTACCGGGGTATTTCTTCTCCCATAATCCGCGAAGATGATGGATAACTGCTGTGCGATCTTGTTCGTCAAACCGTAAGGTCAATGTGGTATAGTTATCTTGTGGCGTTTCGTGCAGAATCATTCTCAGTGGAAACACATTGTTTGTGAGCGAATATTTCTTGAAATCTTTCATGACACCGATAATAGTACCTTTCTCACTCTTTTCGGGCACGTATTTAGAGATCGGTTGTCCCACCGGGTCTTCTCCTTCGGGCACAAGATAGCGAATGAAGGACTCGTTGATGATGACCGGCACAGAGGTACGGAGTAATAAATGGAATGTTTGTTTGGCATCCAGCAAGTAGAAATCGTATATATCCAGGAAGTCCGGACAGTTTTCATAAAGTTCAAGCATCAGAAGGTCATTCTTCTCTCCATTTTGGCGGGGAACGGCCATACTCATGGTATAAAGACCTGATTTGGACGGTACAACAGATTTTACTCCGGGGATGGATTTAATGTCTTCTATCCAAGTAGGTAAAGGGGATTGCCGGGAGTCGCCGATTCCAAACTCAACGATTCCTTTGTAGCGGCTTCCCTCCTGCTCTATCAGGTCCATTTGGCTACGGATTATCATAAAAGCACTTAGCAGTCCGATAGAAATCATGAATTGTAAAGTGACCAGTGCTGCTACAATGCGCTGTTTCTTACGACCTGTAAAGAAGCTGCGGTAACGGCTTTCGGACAAGGTCTGTATCTTCCGGCCCATGTATTCTGCCGGAACAACGGATAGAATGATGACAAACAGCAGGATAACAGGGAACACCTGAACGGAGAAAAGATAGGAGAACGACAGATGTGCGGATATGGTTGCATTGAATACTGCTAACAGGTCGCTCATCAACAGAATGGACAACAGGAATGCTGTAATCACCATCAGGAAAGTATCGGCAAAGAGTTGCTTACGGATTTGAAGCTGGCTTGCACCTAAAAGGCTTTCAATGTGCAAGGTGCGTATTTGCTTCAATATGCGTGAAAAACTGAGGTTGATATAGTTGAAGCAACCGATGAACAAGATTAATAAAGCAGATAACAGTCCGACGCTTAACAGGGTCTTTTGCCGATGCTCGATACACTGGTTGCTATCTTGTGTGGTAGTGGTAAAATAGGATTCCTGTAAAGTCTGGGTACGATAATACCCTTTGCCTAATAAAGTAGGAAGTTCGGTTGTATCGAAGCGTTGGCGAAAGGCGTTGAGGTCTGTTCCTTCTTTGAGAAGTATCGAACAGGTGGTTCCTTCGGGACTTTTTAGATGCGTGAGCAAGTCTGCCTGCAACATGCTTTGCGGTGGCAGGCGGAAGACGGCGGCGATACGGTAGGCACTTTGGGATTGGGGGATATCCAGCAGCTTGCCGAGGCAGTCGGTGGTACCGAAACAGCGTTCGGCCAAAGCTTGGCTGATGGCGATGGTTCCTGGGTGGGTCAATACTTCTTCTATTTTTCCTGCAAGGGTTTCGATGGGGATAAATAGAGGTAATGTGCTGTCCGCTGATAGCAGGTTCAGTTCGGAATATTCTTGGTCGTCCACACGGATTTTTGTGTGAGTGATAGCTTGTGTGCGTAGTGAAGCTTCTATCTCAGGGAATTGTGAGATGATTTCGGGGACAGATTCGTGATATACGAATGTTCCTTGCATTTCTTGTTGTGCGAATGGTAGTGTTTGTGTCAGCCGGAGGATGCGGTCACGGTTGGGGTTGTTATACTCGATGTTGTATTCGTATAGGACGAAGGCTGTCAGTAGGTTGGTGCAGGCGATACCGATAACCAAGCTGACAAGAGAGATAGTGACGAACAATTTGTTTCGCCACCAGCTACGCAGGACAAACTTCAGAATGTACATATTTAATATCTTGATATGTTATTTGAAAAGTAGGTCAATCTGCTACCCTGGGCTCGTCGAAAGATATCTTCTCTTAACACAAGGTTGTAGAGATGAGATTCTTCGATCTTGCCCAGGATGACAGGAATTGACTGAGTAAAGAAACGTTTACAGACTCACTTCTGTCACCACCTGTCCGTCGAACAGATTAATGATACGTCCTGCAAAACCGGCATCGTGCTGTGAGTGGGTCACCATGACGATGGTGGTTCCTTCTTTGTTCAGTTCATTCAGCAGTTCCATCACTTCCTTACCGTTCTTTGAGTCCAGATTACCGGTAGGCTCATCGGCAAGGATCAGCTTTGGATTGGCTACTACGGCACGGGCAATGGCTACACGTTGCTGCTGACCACCGGAGAGCTGCTGCGGGAAGTGTTTGCTCCGGTGTGTAATGGCCATGCGTTCCATTGCTGTTTCTACGCGACGTTTGCGTTCGGCGGAAGGAATGCCCATGTAGAGCAACGGCAGTTCGATGTTTTCGTATACATTCAGTTCATCAATCAGGTTGAAGCTTTGGAACACGAAACCAATGACCCCTTTACGCAGGCTGGTGCGTTGTGCTTCGGTGTATTTGGATACTTCCTTTCCATTGAGGTAGTATTCTCCGCCCGAAGGGTTGTCAAGCAAGCCGAGGATATTCAGCAATGTAGATTTACCGCAACCGGAAGGTCCCATAATTGCGACGAACTCGCCTTCTTTCACTTCGATGTTCACATTGTTCAAAGCCCATGTCTGCACTTCTTCTGTCTTGAAGATTTTTTGCAGGTTTACTGTTTTAATCATAATAGTGATAATTTTAATTAGTAATATTGTTTATTCATTTTTTATTATCTCAGCCGGATTGATATGCATGATCCGGTAAATTTTGTATGCGGTGGTGAGGAATATCAGTAAAGCTATACTGAAGAAGATTGAAATGCCCCACCCCCATCCTTGTATGCATTGCACCGGAGTGTCATCTATTGATAGCAACATGATTCTGATCAATGGATAAGCAATAGCAAAGGCCAGCAAGAAGATAACCAGATAGGCTTTTCCGAAGATTCCGGCGATAATCCACGGAGTAGCTCCATTGATTTTGCGTATGGCAATTTCTTTCTGTCGGCTGACTGTATCCATAGAAATGGCTGAATAGATGCTTTGCACGACTAATAAGACGCTGATAATGGCCAGTACCGTCATCGCAACCTGGGTGATATATATAGATCCTTGGGTGGTTTGTTTATTATCGGCCAGCGTACGGATTTCGAGTGGCAAAGTGTCAGGAACATATTTCCGGCAGATATCAGTGATACGACGGACGCCTTTGTCGGAGCCTGTTCCGGGTGCAAGTTTAAAGTAGAAATTTCCGAAACTGTTGCCGGGAAAGAATACCGAACCGATGACTCCTTCTTTCTGTGATTCTTTATAGAGCGCTTTGAAGGTACCTATGATGCGATAACTCTGTCCATTAAGTTCCACCATACCTTGCACACTGTCTTTATCTAGTTGTTGTTTAAAGCTTTCGCTAACGTAAATGCATCCTTCCGCATCTTCGTCTACTTCTTTCCCTTGCATCGGAATATTTAAAAACTTAAAGTAGCTCGGAGAACCTTCCGTATAGAAAATCCGCGCTTCCGACTGGTCTGCTTTTTTGTAGGTGCGCATGAAGAAAAATCCGTTTTTCATATGGTCCATCATGGGGAGCATCCCGACGCACTCCGGTAAAGCCTGGATATCGGTTAATATCGGATTCAGATGTTGCCACATACGCTGGCTGTTTATATTCAGGGCGATAATGTCATCCTCCTCTTGGGAAGTAAGCGGGCTATAAGCATGCCCCCAAATTTCATCCAATACCAAATGGACACCGAGCGTGCCGCTTATGAAAAATATCGAAATGCTGAGTTGAAACCACATCATGACTGAACGGAAAATGTGGCGACTGCGGTTGTTATTGATTTGGCTGATAATGCTTACCTGCCGTAATCGGCGGATGGGAAACCATATCACCAGCATACATATAGGCAGGAGTGCGACATATATCCGGAATTGTACAGAGTAAATTGCAGCCAGTGAAAATTTGGGTAAGTCATGCATCGGTATGTATGTCTCGGCAATATTTATGGCTACTTCCGTCAGCATCAATGACAGAAGGAAAGCGATGGACATCATCCAAAATACCTCGGCGAAAAGAAGTAGAAACAGTCCTTTTATCTCCGAACCCATACATTTACGCAACGCCACTTCACGCTGGCGGTTGTAGAACATCTGGATTATGAATTTGAGGAAGTTTATCAGGCCTGAAATCAAGATAAGCGAAGCAACAAACAGTATAGCCAATTTTGCCTTCTCCCAAGCTTTATCTTGCCGCATAGTAAAGTATGCGCAAGGATGCACCGTATGCTCGTCCCGCTGCCACGCTACCGACTGCAAATTTTTGTTCAGGGTTTCTATATCTGTCTCAGGAGATAAATAGCCTTCTACACTTAATGCTTCATTAGATAAGATTTCATAAGAGAAGTAACAATCTGCTTCCCGAATGCGCAAGTCATTGTCTTTTACTACATTCACCACCCTGAAGTCTTGTATCGGGTTCTCTGATATGATTTTAGGATTAGAGAGATGTATGACTGATCCGATGGGATTTCTGTTACCATAGGCTTTGCGTACAAATTGTTGTGACAGGACCACTTCATCCGGTGCCTCGGGTAAACGGTTACCATACAATAATTTCCTGCCATTGTATGCGAAGTAATTGGCATTGATTCCTTTATAGCGTATCAGGAAAGGCAAATTGCGTTGTTCGTCATCAATGACTTCTATCTCTGTAGAGTTGCCATAAGAGTGGATAGTAACACATTCCAAACCATTGACTGTTTGTTCTTCCATCCGCTTCACTTCATGACTGCGAAAAAAGGGACTTTCGCTTTGGCTGACTTCTATCCTTAGCCGTCGTTCACAGTTGGGCAAATCGGCGAGCTTTTCCTGTTGCTGAACAAAAAAACATACCAAAGCGTAGCATACGATTCCCACCGCCAGGCAAATGGCGGAAATCAGACTGTGAGTTTTATACTTCAACAGGTTTCGGAGCGATATCTTCAAATAATGTAGTATCATTGTTTCACTTGCTATTCGTTTTTAATGATTTCTGCCGGATTGCTCCTTGCTATCCGCAAGATACGGAAAAGTATTGTAAAACCTGTAATAAAAGTAACAATCAAGAATATACAGAGCCAGAAAAGCAAACCGCAATCAAAGAATACTGTGTACATTTGTTTCCACAACATCAACACAACATATACAAGAGGAAATGCAATGATGGCACTACACAATAACAGAATGATATAAAGGTGGGCAAACAACAGGATAATCTGCGGAACATCCGCCCCATTTACTTTACGGATAGCAACTTCTTTCTGACGTCGTTCTGTATCAAGCGTGATGCTGGAGTATACACCTAATAGTGTGATAATGATGCTGATAACAGCAAAGAACAAAATGATGTCTTTCAGATTGTATTCAAGAGCTTGCGAAACATGGATATCATCCAGGAATGTTTTAGCCTGATAAGTTATATTTTCAGGAAGCATCTCGTGACAAACTTTCTCAATCCATTGAGCTACTTCTTTCTGCTGTCCGGGATGGCTCTTGATATAGCAATGGCCTATATAGACGGATGAATCATAAGGTAGGAAAGCATATCCACTACTTCGGTTATAGACATCGGCCTGAAAAGGTGTGGATATTCCACAGATTGTGTAGTCGGTATTACCGCTATACAAATTCATACCGATTACATCTTTCTTCTGCATCTCCTGCCAGACATTGTCTACCACAATATCTTTTTCCGTTTGAGGAAGTCTTCCTTGTTCCATGAGAATATTCATGAAAGAGAAGAAATTGGCGGGTACAGCCATGACACTAATATCAATCCAGGAGTTCTCATTTCCTTTTTCGGTTGTTAATCCATTGCCCGACATCCCTTGCATGTAACCGACATCTGATAGCAAAATTTCTTTCACTCCTGCATGTTGCTTGAAGCGCTCTATCATAGTCAGTTTTTCTTCGTTCTTCATGAAGGGATAATCCAACGGAATACTTAATATCTCCGCTTTCTCTCGTTGGCTTAATGTGTGGAACAAGGTATTGGCTGTTTTTTCTGACTGCAGATATAAAGCGACTGTCAGGGATACGAATACCCAGCAAATGAAAAACTGGATACCCAGCATGAGGTTACGCCCCCATTGTTTCCCTCTGCGTTTATTGTTTCCATAAATACCTGTTTGCACGGTGATACGACGAATACGAATGGAAACAGACAAACATATAATGGCGCAGAGTATGATAAGAAGAACGATATATTGCAGAGCATGTATTAAAAGCGTTTCAGTGGTAAAGGTCATTGCAATGCCTGGTAAAGAAAAATTCATGTGATTCCCCAATAACTCTATGCCTGATAATACCAGTATGGAAGATATGGATATGACGATCAATGACTGTGTGAACAGCAAGTAGAAAAGTTGTTTCCAGTTGCATCCTATCATTTTCATGATACTGTATTCCTTGGTGCGGTTGAAGAAAGAACCGATAAGGAAATGGAAAAAGTTAATCAGTCCTACTAATAATATCAGTGTACCGATAATTCCGGTCACTAACCCCAAGTAGGAAGCGCCTTGTTTCTTTAATCTGGCTCCCATGCTACTGGCAGTGACAGTGTAAGCTTCGCCATACAAAGTATAGGTATAGTCTCTTTTTGAGAATTGCTTTTCTAAATCGGTACATGTAGTTTGTGGTGATAACAGCACGTAGGTATTTGCTCCCGTCATGTTATGCCGTTTGGGACTTTGTAGAAGTCCTTCACTGTCGTTTACGGTCAGCATATCTATGTTTTGCATAAAATCTAAGCTATTGTTCAGAGGGATATCTTTCATTACAGCTTGAATGGTATAGACGATACCTCCTGTTTTCGGAGTGCTTTCAGGAGAGGTATTGAGCCTTCTCATGAGAGTCATGTGTTTACCGATAGCACTTTCTGCATTACCGAATATTTTAATGGCCATAGATTGGCTCAGGATGACGGAGTTAAGAGATTGGCTTGCCATTTTCCAATGTCCTGCTACCATTTCCGGAGTGAAGATCCTATTGTAGCAAGTATCTATTTCAATCGTTTCAAGTTCATAAGGCAGCGTCTTTTCCGGAGATAACTCTACATAATAAGGACGTTCACGAGGATAGGTTACGGATGAGATAGCTTCCGCTTCTCCCAAAGCCCATGTGCGCAATTCTTCGGCCAGAGGAACCGGAGAACCGGAAAAATATCTGCCTGCTTTGCCATCATAGAGATTTAATTCTGCTATGCGATCATGATTAGCAAAACAATGGTCTGTGTTTTCTACAAAGCGACTGCAATATATGCAGACACAGAAGCAGAGCAAACCTACTGCCAATCCAATGATGGAAATGACATTTTGTGTCTTGTACTTACACAAGTTTCTGAATGCTATTTTGAGATAATGGAATATCATATTATATTTATTTAATAGGTTTCAAATCCTATGCCAAAGTTGTAATATATTGTATATAAAATATATACATGTAAAAGAAACATTTAGGTAGTGTGCTATACTGCACATACACAGTGCGAATACGCACCATTTATTCACTCTTTATCACTTCTGCCGGATTCTGCCGTGCAGTTTTAATAACTTGATGTAATATGGTGAATAATACTAAGATAGTTACAATGTTCAATATGATGATAAACAGATCTATACTAATATTGACATGATAGGCATATTGTTCCAACCATATTGACATGGCATAATAAGAGCATGGGAAAGCAATGATGGCTGCAACGAATACTAGTGCAATGTATTCCTGGAAAAACATGATGATAATTTCACTGATAGTAGCTCCCATCACTTTCCTAATAGCTATTTCTTTTTGTCTTTGGGTGATGATTGAAGATGAAATCGAGTATATACCAAATAAAGAGATGAGAATACAAAGGAAACTCAAAATTGAAAATAACTTGAATATTGCAATTTCTGACTTATTCAATTCCTGGATTTTATTGTCTACGGTTTGCGGTTCAGTATTGTATTCATTGTATTCCCACTGATGTTTTTGCGCTAATTCATTGATGGCCTTTATCGCATTTCTTTCTGTTCCTGGAACAACTTGAAAATAATTAATTGATTGCATCCAATTATGTGCTTGTGATATGATGGTGGGATATACTTCCGTTTTCATTCCTTGTGAATATAAGTCTTTCACCACTCCTATGATTTCATAATCACTATAGTGCCATTCAAGATCACCTTTTCTGAATATGCCAATAGGAATCCGTATTATTTCTCCAATAGGATGTTCAATTCTCATGGCAGTAACAGCACTTTGAGTTAATATGATTTTGTTCAGGATAGGTGAATTGAATATGTTTCTAGGTGTATTACTATTGGTTACCCAGTCTTCTTCACGGAACAGTCTTCCTTCAATGAGCCTGAAGTTAAATATTTTATCTCCGCTATTTTGGAGTGCCAGCCTTGCAAAACGGCTTTTTTTATCTTCTTCTGTCTGTCCATTCCATTCTACGCGCTCTTCAAAGCTAGTTATATTTTTACAAACTATATAATCTGAAGCTGTAGTGGTAGCCTTTATCATAGGCAACTGTTTAATTTCTTCCAACATATCATTGCCATTTTGCTCACGTGGATTGATGCGCATTTCAATAATATTTTGAGTGTCGAAACCTACATCTACATTATGGATGAAGCGTAACTGCATATATAATACTCCTGTTGATGTTAAGAAAAACAGGCAGATAACCAATTGTAAAGACAGACTTATCCGTCGGAATATATGGTGTCTATGGGGACGCACTTTGTTGACTAAAGATTGTTTGGTGGACACTTGAATAAATTGTATAATGGGGACTGTGAGAATGATTCCAATACATGACAGGGATATAAATGCAATTGCAAGGTATTCCAGCCAAAGAGTGTTTTTCTGAATGGAAATTTGGAATATTTCTTCGAAGAATGGAGTGAGTACTTCTATTAAGCATCCGGATATTAAGCAAGCCATTAAACCGTGAAAAAGAGCTTCTGTCATTAATTGTTTCATAAGAATAATGTCATTGGCACCAACTGATTTGCGTAATTTCACTTCTCTTGTTCTTTGATAATAACGGTTTAAGAATAGATTCAAAAAGTTAAATAGTACACAACATAGCAGCAGGAAAGTCGCAATTGTAAATGTACTAATGAAGGAATATGAGAATGATTTTTCAGATGCAAAATCAAAATGTTTCTTGTATATAGGAGTTATTTTGATTTTCAGTTCTTCGGGAGTCATCTTATGTTTCTCTAATAGAGATTTTAGATGTTGAGTGAAATCTTTATGTTTTTGGTTTTTCCGTAGCATTACATGGATAATGGCGTTGGCAAACCTCCATTCTTGTTCATTATTTATGTCATACTTGAACTGTTTCATTATGCGATATCCTGTGTAATGGAAAGAAGAATTAGAAGGACTATCGGCCATTATACCTACGATTCGCAGTTGCTGAGGATCTGCCAAATGTATGCCACGACTTCCTTGTTGCCTCAGGATGGAACCTAATGCTTCTTGGGGAGTTTTCCAAAATTGTCGTGCCAATGTTTCGCTTATAATAAGTTCATTTTCAAGCCTGGGTAAAGTACCATAAAGTATCTTTTGAGGGAAAATATTCATAAAAGACTTGTCTACCAATAGAAAAGCAGGAGATTTAATAATTTTGTCGTTTACTGAGTAATCTATTCCAGAATCTTCAAACGAGCAGGTTATGTCTTCTACTTCCGGACAATACTCTCGGATAAATGTTGACATAACGGGAGAAAGATATATTGAATGGGATGTCTCTGCTTGATTACAGACCAAGAAAGTGCGATTTGAAGCTGGATAAAAGTTATCATACGAAGTTTCGTAGTGCAACCAATAGAAACTAAAAATAAAGAATGCAATTCCCACTGCTAGTCCCATAATGCTTATTATGGATTGAAGTTTATATTTTACTAGATTACGGAAGGTTATTTTTAAATAATGTTGTATCATAAGTTTTACATATTATAGTTTATATATTATACTCTGATTTATTCACTCTTTATCACTTCTGCCGGATTCTGCCGTGCCGCCTGCCACACTCGCCAGCCGATACATGCAAAGATAATTATGGCTATGCCACCGGCTATGACTAAATATATCCAGGCATTAATTGTGGTCTGTTCTATATAGTTTTCAAGCCAACGTTTCATCAGGACATACCCTATTGGGAATGCGATGACAGCCGCAATAATGAGCAGAAGTATGTATTCCTTTATAAACATAATTAGAATATTCCGGATTGTGGCTCCATTCACCTTACGAACGGCTATCTCTTTGCGTCTTTGCTCGCAACTCAAAGTAATCAGAGAAAAGATACCGAAAGCAGCAATAAGTACACAAACCATGGCAACAAAGCTCAATAACTTTATCAGTGCATCTTCGGACTTAAGATATCCGGCATATTCTTCTGCTGTGTTGTATAATCTATATCTCACTTCCGGATACTCCCGACTGAATATGCTGTCTATCCGGTTTCTCAGTTCTTTCCATTTACCATCATGAAACTTAATTAAGATTTGTCCTTTTCCTAAAGAAAATCCTATATCCTTAAGAATATCCACTGCAACCAAAGTATAGGGTTGCACCGGTTCTGTCGGTGCCGTGATGTGGAAGTCTTTAATTATACCTACAATGGTCCATGTTCTGCCCTTCTGATAAAGTTTCTTTCCAATCGGGTCGCTCATTCCAAGCGCTTTTACGGCCGATTCATTAATCATTATGCTATTCGTTTCTGTCGGCTTTACTATCTCCCCTTCCAGCAATTTCAGATTGTAGAAGGACACTGTCTTTTCACAATTCCACAGACATAGCATATCTATACTCTTCGTCGCATCTTCTTTTCCGTCCCAATTATCGAAAGTCTGTGAAAAGCCTGATGATTTAGGCAATAGGCAACAATGTCCGGTCACCACCTCCCTTGTACATGAGAATTGCCTGATCTTATCAGCAATGGCTTCAAAATCATTGTCCGGATATAAAAGATTGATAGAAGCTATATTCTTTCTTTCCCATCCTAAATCTACATTCGTAAGAAAATAGATTTGCTTCATCATCACTATTATGCAGAACGTGACAAGAATCCCTATCACCAATTGGAATGCAATACTTATTTTACGGAGTGCGTACTTGTTTCCGCTATTTCGTATGCGCGACCGTCTGATGGCGAATGGCACTAACAGAAATAAAGACAGTAAAAGAATCCCTACAAAATAGAGAAGAGATTCTCCATAAATATTTCCGGATACCCCGGACATTTTCTTAAAGGCGGGTAAAGCCGTTTCAACCAAAGCCATCCCCAATACGCCGGATAAAAATATGATGTATAGGTACTCCACAGAAAGTAGAATAAATAGCCCCCCGATGGAGGAACCGCATACTTTACGCAGTTCTATTTCACGGCTACGTATCTTCATGCGAGTGATGAACAGAGAGAGATAATTGAACAGGGAACAAAGAATCACTAAACCTCCGGCCACAGAGAATAGTATCAAATAGTAGAATTGGAAAGATGGGTTCCTGTTAACTGATGAATAATGATACTCGTCGAGTGGTATTAGCCGGATACCCTCGAACACTCTGCGGGGATCTCTCGGATCGGCTTTTGTTTCATTTGCAGCAAGTTTCTTCTGAAAGGCTATCGGATCAGTCCCTTTACGTAACTTGATAATGATTTCGAAACTTCCATTATTCCAATCATTCTGCCAGCTGCGAAAGTATTCTCCCTGTCCCCAGTAACCGAATGACAGATTACTGTGATTGAGGCTTGAGAGAATGGCACAAATCGTCAGTGTATCGTCATTATAGTTTTTAACTTCTTTGCCCAGTACATTCGTTGAACCGAACAATTGCATAGCTACATCTTCAGTCAAGGCTATCTTGTCATTGGAATACATAAAGTCCATACTTCCTGATAGAATGGATATATTGAACATTTTCATGAAGCAGGAGTCTGCCTGTAGATCATTAGTTTCCACCGTCCGACCATTTGCTTTAAGATCTACTTTTTGTCCCCATCTGGTATAGGCGCATGCAGCTTCCACCTCAGGGAAATCGTTTTTCAGAACAGTCGATGCTGGGTATGGCATAGAAGTGGAATATCCGTTTACTCCAAATACACTTTCTTTGCAAAGAATATACATTCGGTCGGCTCCTTCGTGGTAAGCGTCATACGTCATTTCATAATGTATCCACAGGTTGGCAAGGGCGAAACAAGTGAAGCCTACTGCCAGACCAAAGATGCCGATAACACTTTGTGTCTTGTATTTCAGTACATTACGAAATGCTATCTTAAAGTAATGTTGTATCATAGTTTATATTTACTTATCTGTTGTTGATTCTTGATGACTTTTATAGGATTCTTAATACTTAATTTTCAAATCTTATGCCAAAGATATAACTGATTGTATATTAGGTATATATTAATTTCTTAAATATAAATTCGGTGTG
Source organism: Bacteroides sp. AM16-24 (assembly GCF_003471885.1). NCBI lineage: Bacteria > Pseudomonadati > Bacteroidota > Bacteroidia > Bacteroidales > Bacteroidaceae > Bacteroides > Bacteroides sp. AM16-24. Next base: position 401,501 of record NZ_QRKI01000002.1, on the reverse strand, counting down.
CTATACTGCACAAAAATAGTGCATATTCGCACATTATCTACATTGAACTCTCAATTATTGGAAAGGTTTTCAAAGAAGAGAGAATATATTGGGGATATAAATACTAAAGGAATATAGTATTAAATGTAAAGTTATTTGTTTATAAGTTATAGAAAACGTCTTTCACTTTTCTCTCAAAATTGTATATTAAATAATTTCGTAACGAGAAGTATCTTTTTATTATTTATTATTGTATATCAATATGTTATATCTTCTAAAAGGGAAAAATAGGGGTCAAAATAGGGTCAGGGTCACCTATAACCCCGAATCCCCACAACAGATGAAGAAGCATTTTAAGGGGATGTAAAGAAAAATATGACTCTTAGTACTAATGCATTGAAATTAGTCCCGTCTACACTGGGTAATCTGCCGATGCATCTTTCTTCTTCCCTCCTTAAAAAAGAATGTTTCGTAGCATGTTCTCATTTTTTGTGTCTTAAATATTTGCATTAAGCAGGAAAGAAGACACAGACTAAAAAGAGGTAGTCAAAGAGACGGATCATATTAACTTCTTGTTTATAGTATTTACTTAATCCGGGATTGTTCGTATTGTGCAAAATGCTGTCATATTAAATCTATGTAGAAACACTTTTTTATTGGACAAGAATAATTGACAATCTTTTGATATACAGCAGTTTATGTGTTTTTGCTTGAAAAAACAACTATCAGGTGGGGTTATAAGTGACCCTGACCCTATTTTGACCCCTAAAATAGCTTCCAAAAATTTTTGCAAAGCTGTGTTTTTGTTTCTTTAATTTATCGACATATATCTTGATTATCATTTATCGTCTACTGAAAAAACATAGATACATCTTGTGAAAAGTATAAATGTAGGCGATAACAAGCAATGTGATTATGCAAAATAAGCAATCTTGCATTGCAGAACATTGCTTATTTTGCATAATCACATTACTTGCCAAGTTATAGGTCCATGCGTTTTATGTTTATGCTCCGTTTATTCACTCTTTATCACTTCTGCTGGATTTTGTCGTGCAGCTTGCCATACACGCCAGCCTATACTGAGAGTAATCACTATCATAATGCCCATAAATATAAGGATGAACGGCCACACTCCTATATTCACCTGACGATTGTAAGTTTCAATCCACTGTCTCATGATAATATAGCCGACCGGGAAAGCTATCAGTGAAGATATGATTAGAAGCAAAGTATATTCCCTAAAGAAAATACTCAGAATATTGCCAATTGTAGCTCCGTTCACTTTACGGACAGCTATTTCCTTCCGTCGCAGTTCGCAAGTCAATGTGACCAGGGAATAGATACCGAACACGGCTATCAGAATACAAACCAATGAAGAGAAACTCAAAAGGCCGGATAATGCGTCCTCTGATTTCAGGTATTTGTTGTATCGTTCTTCTTCACTATCCAAAAAAAGTTTGCGGTCGGGAAGTTCCGCCAGTTGCATCTCCTCAATACGGCGACGGCATTCTTCCCAGGTTCCCGGTTTATATTTGAAAAGTACGAAACAACGCGGCCACATATATTCCAATTTGTTTGTATTGACAAATATAGCATTAGGTACATCGTTTGTAGGTGCTCTGTAAGCACAATCTTTCACTACCCCTACTATGGTCATAGATTGGGTATTTTCTTCATTATAATAGATGCGTTTTCCAATAGCTTCTTCCGGTGTCCAGCCCATAGTACGGGCTGCTGTTGCAGTGATGTTCACTTCGTTGAGTTTTGATTTATCCGAGATCCATTCTCCTGCCAATAGCTTCATATTGTAGAATTTGAAGAAATCTTCTCCTGCCAAAAACTGGTCTATACTGATAGGATTATCTGCTGTTCCGTTCAGGCCATCCCATGAAGTTACCTCAAAAAGAGAATAAGCTCCCATACTGATTAGAGGCCAATAGACAGGTTTCACTATTTCTGTAACCATAGGCAGTTCCTTTACTTTTTCGGCCCAAACATTCATATCCACATTCATCCAAATACTTAAAGATGCACGATTTTGATAATCAATACCTGTATTTACATTACGTAAATGATAGAGCTGCATTTGCATAATAGTTGTACAGAATATGAAAACGATGCAGACAATCAGTTGTAAAACAACGCTCCCCCTTCGAAAAAGACGTCCTATGGCGCTTGTGTGATGGAGCGTGTGTTGCAATGAACGGCGACGGAATATGTAGACAGAGAGCAGGGCAATGATATATGCCAATATAGACATGCCTGCTATGTATAATATGCAATAACCATAGATGGACATATCTGTATCAGCTATTCCGGAATAGTGTATAAACCAAGATTTGAGCAACTCAATGAAGCCCATTCCCAAAATGGACGCCAGCAAGATAGTAAACAGAAAATCCATGCAAAGCAACGCCAACAACGAATGTTCGGAAGCTCCGTTTACTTTACGCAGTGCCATCTCACGCTTACGTGAGCGGAAACAATCGCTATAAATAGTCAGATAATTCACCAATGCGCAAAAGATGATAAGTACTCCCGTTATTGAGAAGTAGACAATGTAACGAAATTGTACGATTGTTTCGTCACCACGGACAAATTCATCCGCGTATCGTAATTGGGTAATAGGTTCCAGGTAGAAGCGTGTAAATCCGGTTTTACAGTTATATTTATCTTTCTTCATCTCTTCCGGAAAGTTACGGTTCATTTTTTTTATGAGTGCGTTGATATCTGTCCCGTGTTTCACTTTTATCAACATCCTATATCGACCGTTTCCCCATGAAGTGTCGTCACTGCTCATCCATCCCATAACAGAATATTTGAAATTAGAATGTTTCCCCCAGTCGTCTATGACGGCACTTATACGATATCCTTTCATGTTGTTGCCAGAAATCAATTCTTTCCCAATCACATCTGTAGTACCAAATAAATCGCGAGCCATCTCTTCTGTAATGGCAACTTCTTTCTCATTGGATGATGATGATAAGAAATTATTGTTGCCTTCTAAAATTTTTACATCCATCATCCGCATAAAAGTAGAGTCAGGCGCTATATATGGATATTCCGTCAACTGTTTGTTCTGCATCGTGAAAAAAGATTGCTGTTCGAATGCACACCAATCTTCTATTTCTGAATAAGAATTTTTTAAATACCCACCTAAAGCGTAGGGTACAAAGTTGTAATAATGTGTTCCGAAATGATTTTCATCCGTCCGTATCAGATAGATGCGATCCGCATCCCTGTGAAAACTATCATATGTCATCTCATATTGTATCCAGAATGTGGATAAGGCAAAGCATGCCAGACCTATTGCCAGACCGACAATACTGATTATACTTTGTGTTTTATGTTTCAGTATATTCCGAAAGACTATTTTAAGATAATGCTGTATCATGGTTTCTTTATTTTCTTTATTTTCTTTATTCTTCTTTCTCTTACTCGTATTTAATCACTTCTGCCGGATTTACATTGGCTGCTTTATAAATCTGCCAGATAATAGTCAACAATGATATCAAGGCTGTTGCGCCTATGCCTATAATAAATAAATCGGGAGTGATGGGTGCCTTATGGGCAAAGTCTTCTAAATAGAGTATTATCGCTCCGGAAGACAATGGAATAGCTATCAGTGATGCTATCCCCAATACTGAGAGATATTTTTTGATGAGTAAAGGATATATGTTCTTCCCTTGTGCTCCATTTACTTTACGCAGGCCTATTTCCCGATAACGCTGACGGATATCAAATAATGAAATGGCCAATAGTCCCAAGGATGATATAAGAATGGCAACTTTGGCAAACAATGAATAGATATCCACCACCCGCCGATCTTCATTGTACATGGAAGCTATCTCATCTTCTATCAGTTTATATTCGAAGTCAGTGCTTCCCGTAGCTTCTTCATATAATTTACGCAAGAAGTCGATAGCTTCTGCCCTCCGTTCGTGCGGATACGAAGCAGTAACAGTAATAAGCTCATATTTTTCATCAAAATATTCGATAATCATGGGAGCGGCGGACTGTGATAAATGCTTGACGTTGAAGTCTTTTATAACTCCCACGATTTCAACAGGAGGATTATACTCGGATGGAACATTACTGGAAGCCCAACTTTTGTCTTCACCCTGAAGTTTGTCACGCGTAATATCCTTGATGCCAAATACTTTTTTGGCAGATTCGTTGATGATACATTTAAAACTGTTTTTGGTAAACATTTCATCTATTGAATCATTCCATAACCTGCCTTCTAGTAGTTGGAATTCGAATAATTCCATAGAGCGTGGAGACATTCTGGCTCTTAGTACCGGTTTGAAACCATTCTCTGCCCGGTTAAGAGCGTAACGTGACGGCTTGAACTGGTGAAGCGGCATTGGTATCCTGCTCCAATGAGTAAATAATGTACTTTCACTCATTCGTTTGTTTACTAACTCTTTATTAGCCTGCTGTATTTTCCCTTCTTTCAAAAGATCTTCTTTCTCTTTTGCATGGAACGTACCGCCTCCTTTGAAGACGTACATCTTGCATTCTATCACATCATGAGTACGGAAACCGAGGTCGGAATGAAGCATGTATTCAAGTTGCCGTACAAAGAAAAGCGACATGACAATCATATAGATAGTGATGACATATTGAAAGCCAAGAAAAAGCATGCGTGAACGGACAGAGAAATGCGTGGAAGAAAGTTCGCGCATGGAAGAAACCGGAGTGTTATGAGTAAATTTTATAAATGGATAAAATGTGGTTAGCAATGGAAGCACAAATAAAATAAGAAGAGATATATTCAGGTCAAACTTTAAATTTGAGTTCGTAGGAATATACATCTCATTGTAGAACAAATGTCTGGTTATTTCAATAATCAACCAACAAATAAACAGTGCAGCTCCTGAAAGTAGCATATTCTCAATGTATATCTGAAGAAAGATTTCTTTTCTACCTGCTCCATATACTTTCTTTATACCAAACTCCCGGGCGCGTTTGGACATGATGACTGTATAAATATTGGTAAAGTTTAGGATGCCTATAATACCTACCAGAAAGGAAACAATCCATAATACACGAATATAATCTTTATTTCCGTGTTGGAATAATGCTGACTTTTCATGGGAGGTCGTATAATAATAATCTGTCAATGGTAAATACTGGTAGTGCATGGTCTGGAATGTACTCCATTCGTCTCGTGGCTGTTCTTTATTGTATTTTTCATTCAATTTGGCAATGTCCGTACCCGGTGTCATAACTACAGCGTAGTTCGGATTTGAAAACCATAATTCTTCCAGTTCGTCCGATAAAAACATGTCCGGTAGCCATGATGTTTTGGTTTCCTGAGTATCCAATACACCTACAATGCGGAACTTTCTTCCGACGGAATTTTTAAAAGTCACGCCTATAGGATTGGGTACTCCATTGAGGGAATGAAGCCAAAACTCTTTAGTTATGAGCGCATCGTTGGGGCGCTTTATTTTCCCACTCCCCATATAAATGGAATAAGGAAAAATACTAAAGAATGTACTGTCTATGGACAGGGCATTTACAGTAATTTCTTGTTTCCCAAAATCCATAACCAAATCGGTACATGGAGTGAATGACGCATAACGTTCTACTGCCGGATCCTTCTCTAAGTCAGATTGGTATCCGGACAGTTCTTTGGTGCCGTCACTGATAGAACGTTCGATAAAACAAATCCGTTTGTATTCCGGATAACAGTGGTCTACTGTATTCTCCTGATGAATATATCGTGTTATGGTAAATACACAGGCAAGACTAATTGCTAACCCTATGAAATTGACAAAGGTATACACCTTAAATCGCAATAGCATGCGTATGGATAATAAGATTTGTTTCATACTCTATGTGTTTTTATTCTGTTTTCATAATCTTTGCCGGATTAATGCGTGCGGCCTTATTCACCTGCCATAACAAAGTGCCCAATGAAATGCCCGCAACAGTTAGTATGGCAATCACATATATGGATATACTGACAGGTGCTTTAACAACGAAATCCTTTGTATAAGTATCTATGAGATAGTAAGATAATGGTGCGGTAAGCAGCGTTGCCCCTCCTATCACCCATATATATTTGCGAAATAAAATTGAATATAAATTCCGTAACTGCGCTCCGTTTACTTTCCGGATGGCTATTTCGCGGTAACGTTGGCGGATATCGAACAAGGAAAGTCCGAACAATCCCAGAGCTGAAACAAAGATGGAAATGGCAGAGAAAAGCGTGAAGACAGTTGACACACGCCGATCTTCGCGATACAGTGCCTGCACATCTTCTTCCAGCCAGTGATGGTCAAATTCTTCGGTATTAAAAATCTCTTGTCTGATCTTTTTCAGATAAGAGATGAGCTCTTTCTCTTTTCCGTTTTTACAGGCTATCTGGTATTGCGAACCACCTGCCTTGGGAGATACCATAAATACAAGAGGCTTCTTACCAGCAGTAAGGTGTCCGGTGTAGTAGTTTTCTACGACTGCTTCTACGGGCATCAGAGATGTTCCGCCTTCTATAATATTTCCATCCATGCCCATGGAAATCCAAAGTGCTTTCTCTCCCCTGACAAATGCTTCATCACGTTTCGTATAGCCGAAGGCTTTCATGGCAGCTTCGTTCATGATTACCAGATATTTATTGCGTCCTTCAACTTTATCGGGCAATGCATTTTCTTTCATCCGTAGCTCATAAAATTTGAAAAAGTCAAGAGGAACCCACATCAGCATCATATTTTGTTTCACGTCTTTATCATTTATAAGAACGGACGTGCCTGTGCTTCCTGCTCCTAAAATGCCACATTGTGTGGGTTCTCCACGGAACCACTGTTCGATGAAGGGACATTCTTCCAGCTTTTGCTCAATGCTCTGAGCATCTTGCCAGTGCTTCTTTTTCTGTTCTTCACTCTCTAAATACCAAGTTTTGGATAGAGGTACTAAGTTGGCATACAATATACCTTTTGTCCGGAATCCCGGAGGAGTATCTTGCAAAAAGTGGAGGTGATTGCTGAAATACAAGGATAGCATAATGAGCAGTAAAGTGATGCTATACTGTATAAACAGGAAAATTGTACGGGTGGCAACAGACTGGCGTGATCCTCCGATGGAGCGTATGGATACGATGGGTGGCAGATAATTGTATTTGATGAAGGGATAGATTGTGGTGACTAATGGCAAAAGTACCCAGATACCTAATGACAACTGCCAGTCAAAAGCAGTATAGGGAATGTCACTTTCAAGCAACCGATTGGCATATCCGGAGAATATCTCAATGAAAAACCATGCCAGTAGCAAGGCGATGGATATCATTAATGCATTCTCTGTCCATAGTTGCACGAAGAGAGTGCGCCCCTGCACACCGAAGACTTTCTTCACACCATATTCTTTAGAACGCCTTAGCATGAAGACCAAATAGATATTGACAAAGTTTAATATGCCTGCCAGTAATAACAACAAGCATACTCCTGTGAGTATCAGGATGTGGGAACGGCTGCTGTAATGCCATATCTCGGGATCATCGCCGGAAGCCGCCAATTCTTTGTTCCAATAAAGTTGGCTGACAGGTAGGAAGTTATACCGTATTCTAAACCCCTGTGACGTCTGGCGGTAGACGTTACTGGAAGCATTAATGGCATCCACATCGACTCCGGGCATAAAGCGTAATAGTTCCACATACATTCTGCTCCATTCTCTTCTTGTTTTAAGATCCAGGTTTACCACAATGTCAAATGTCAGTGAGGATTTGCATGCCGGTTCATCCAATATGCCGCAGATAGTGAGATGTTTGCCTCCGGAATACTCCATAGTCTTTCCTATCGGGTCTTTTTCTCCAAATACACGTTTAGCGAATTGCCGGGTGACAAGAGCCTCTTCCGGTGCTGCCATGCGTTTACCCTTTAGCGGATAATTAAAGAAATGGAAGAAAGCTGTATCAGCAGCCAATAGCTGGACAGCATAAGGCTTTTCATCAATCGTCACATTATCATTGCAGGATGTAATGAAGTAACTCCTTTCTTTGACGGCCTCAGGCTGAAAATAAACAGTGTCTGCTCCGCTGTCTGGTCCTACACTGCCTGGGAATACGTTGCCATCTATGTCCCGAAGTGGAATATAGACATTTTCAGCATCCGTACAATGTGTGTTTACCCGGAGTTCCAAGTGAATGTAGCGGACTAATATGATAGTACATGCCAGACTAAGTGCCAGCCCGATTATATTAATAATAGTGTATGATTTTGAGCGTATAAGGAAACGCCAAGCGTATTTAAGTGTTTTCATATTTTTCAAGTATAATGTGTTTTTTATTCACTTTTAATCACTTCTGCCGGATTCTGCCATGCAGCCTGCCATATCCGCCAGCCGATACTAATGCAAATGATTACAATAACTACGATCAGAATTATTACATAAATCCACCAATTGATAGAAGTCTGAATGACATATCCTTCCAGCCAATGTTGCATGACGATATAACCCGCCGCAAAAGCAACAATTGCAGCCAATGCCAGTAATATCATATATTCCCGGAGGAATATACTGATAATGTCCGAAATGGTAGCTCCATTCACTTTGCGGATAGCAATCTCTTTGCGTCGTTGTTCGCATGATAGATTGACTAAGGAAAATATTCCGAAAACTGCAATAATCCCACAAACAATAGATGCTAAGGTTAACAGCTTCATCAAGATATTCTCGGAAGCGGTAGCTTCTTCTATTATATGACCTACGCTCCGTGACCACATGTAAAAATCAGGATAACTTTTCTTTATATGATTGTTAATAGCCTTCAGAACGTCTTTATATTCCCCATGATACGTATAAACATACTGTTTCCGGGGAGGAAACTTCGATACAGTATATATAGCCGGCAAAGCCTGCGTGATGGGTGAAAGGCGGATATCTTTCAAAACACCGGCTACCACATAAGATTTATGAAACTTCTTTCCAACAGGGTCTTTCCAACCCAGTTTTTTTGCTAATGATTCGTTTATCAGTATGTCATTAGGGCTGGATGACTCATCCGGGAAAATACCGGCCACTAACTGTAATCCTAATAAATCGAATGTTTCTTTTGAAATCTGGAAATCATTGACAGCTACTTCTTTATCTCCCGGTTGTTTGCCATCCCATTCTACGGCTGTAAACATAGATTGGGATAATCCCGGTAAGGGGAAATTTGAGACTTCCCGAAAATCAATGTCCGGAATTTCTTTCATTAGTTTTACCCAATGTTCTTTATCACTGTCAGGGATACCTTCAAGATAGGCCACATACTCTATATCAGTATTGGTGACTCCCATGTCGGCAGATGTACGCAGATGATGCAATTGTTTCATCATCATTATTGTACAAAATATAAAACCAATACTGACCACCAATTGAAACCAAACCCCTATCCGTCGGTAGAAGGTAGAAAAGCGACGGGTGATAGCGGAAGATATAGCCGACTGTAATGTAAAACGCCGTTGAACCAACAAGGTGAGCCAGGCAAAAAGTAGAACGGTTCCTATGACGATTGACATATAGATAAGCGTCTCTTTATAAAAAAAGAGATTATTCTCTTCAGTGATGTAAGACCAGCGCTTGAATATGGGGAGAGAAACTTCCACCAATAAGAAGCCGACAGGAACTGAAGCCAGCAGTAGTAATACAATCTCAGACATCAGCAAGGCGACCAGACTTCTTTCCGATGCTCCATTCACTTTACGGAGTGCCCATTCACGCTGCCTCATGCGAATGCGTATCAGGTAGATAATGAGATAGTTGGATAGTGCTCCCAAAACGATTAGCAGGCTGATCAGACAAAAGAGGCGGACATATTCTATACGGATAAATATATTGTATTTGGGATGTGTATAATGATATTCCGTTATAGGAGTAATGTGAACAGGATATTTCCGTATATTTCCTTTCATATCGACTTCTATATCTTTTAGCTTTTTACCCAAAGCGTCCATGTCGGTACCGGGAGCAACGCGAAACAAGGTAGTTCCGGATGCATAGCCCCAGTCCAGATATTCCGGGGCTTTTCGCCTTGAAATCACGTCGAATTCATAATTAGAATGTCCTTTCCATTTTTGAACCACGGCAGTAACAGTCATTTTCTTATCAAGCGGAAACTCCTTGCCAATAGGTGATTCCTTACCGAAAAGCAAGCGGGCAGCTTTATCGCTAATGGCTATCTCATCGGCAGTATTGTACAAAAACTGCAAACTGCCTTCCAATACCGTAACCGGAAACATGGAGATAAAAGCACTGTCTACCGATATCATGGTCCAATGCCTGTTCTGATCATCGTTATACTCTGTTGTGAAGTTTGTATAAGTCGCAACTTCTATTTCAGGAAAGGTATTGACCAGATGAGGGGCCAGCAAAGGAGAAGTCGTAGTTGAGAAACCACTGGTTCTAAATACGGAAGGAACACTCGCCACATAGACTCTGTCGGCTCCATCATGGAAATTATCATAACTTTGCTCATAATTCATCCACATGCCGGACAGGGAAAAGCTGACAAAACCTACGGTTAAGCCAATAATGCTGATCAGAGTCTGCATTCTGTACTTCAACAGGTTTCTTATTGCTATTTTCAGATAATGTTGTATCATGTATTTGTTCTTTACTTTAATATTAGCTCTTCCGCTTCGCCAAAGTTATCATATCCTGTTGTAATAACCCAATCTCCGGGTTGCAAACCGTCTGTAATCTCGTATTGCTGCGGGTTCTGGCGCCCGATGCTGAGAGGAACACGTGTAGCTTTGGTTTTGGATGCATTCAGTTTGTATATCCATTGTCCACCGGTGGATTGATAGAAGTTGCCACGAGGGATAACAATAGCCTGTTCCGGTTGCCCCAATTCTATTTGTACGCGGAAACTTTTACCTACACGTACGTTGTCAGGCATTTCTCCGGTAAATACCAAATCCACATCGAAAGTGCGGTCTTTTACTTCGGGCACTACTTTGGTGATGCGGAGTGGATATTTGCGTCCTTGATAGTTAATAGTAGCGGGAAGCCCTGTTGTGATGCGGTCTATGTAGTATTCGCTAAGAGAAGTGTGAATTTTATATTGATCTAATACCTTGATTTCTGCAATGCCTTGGTTGGATGCTACTTGTTGTCCAGGGGTGACTTTTACAAAGCTGAGCTGCCCGGCGACGGGGGCCTTAATTATTAAATTGTCCAGTCGTTCGCAAGCACGTTCATACTTCTTGCGTTCGCGTTCCCGGTCATTATGGATCAAGTCCTTGCGAATAATGGCAACGACGGAATCCTGACGTAAACTCTCGCGTTGTAACTTTGCCTTCTTAACATTATAATTGTATTCATCTTCGGCAACTTCCAACTGAGCTTTGCTTTTAATTCCCATTTTAAACTCTTCCTTATCGAGATTGAAACTTTTTTGAAGACGAGCTAACTCATAGTTGGTCTGTAAAGTTTGTTGTTGAAGGGTCAGGCTCTTTTGCTCCATTTCAATCTCTTTCTCACGGAAAGAAATCAGTTGCTTTTCCAGATCATCGCGTTGCTCTTCGATACTATGTATCAGATCGGGATTTTCGAGTACAAGGATCGTATCTCCTTTCTGTAACAGGCTTCCCTCCTCGCCTACAATGCGATCTACGCTTCCTGATTCACGGGCATTAACGATAATAGTAAGAATGGGCTGGATAAGTCCTTCCACGTCTACATATTCCATGAACTTATCATTCTTAACTTCAGCAATCTGTACATTCTCCTGGTCGATGCGCAGTTTGCTGGGGCCGGCAGAAAGAATGATAACGTAAATGATGAAAGCAAGGAATATAATTCCTCCTGCCAAATAATAACGGTAGCGAATGTACCAGGGCTTCTTTTCAAGTTTAATATCCATAGTGCTTTTATTGTTTTACAATTTATGATCAGACGTATGATATGACTTTTTATTTCTTTATCATTGCATCCATTACTTCTTCTATTTTCTCAGTTTCCGTTAGCGGGGCATCTTTTTCAAAATCATAAAGTGTCAGGCTGCGGAGAGTATAGTACAGGCTCCAGTAATTATATAATGCAGTTATATAATTACGTCGTGCAGCATCCTTTTCGCTGATAGAAGCGTTGAGGTCAAGTACGGTTGATTTACCTAAAATATAGAGCCGTCGGGCTACATCCGCGCGTCGTTGCGCTGTTTCATCCGTGCGGGCAGCAATGTGTACGCGCTGGGATTGCAGATTGAATTGTTTTACCAGTTTGCGGACATTCAATTCAAAGTCTGTTTTATCTTGTTCTACCTGAGTGTAAGTTAAGTCACGGTTAGATCGGGCTACCCGAATCTGCCCTTTCCCACGTCCCCAGTCTAATATAGGCAGACTAATACCGAGGGTAACATATTGTTGATCCAAAGGGTTATGATAGGCATCTTTAAGTTTATCTCCAGTCTGTGTCAATCCGAAACGGAGGTAAAGATCGGCTTTCAGTCCGGCATTAGCGCGGGCATTAGCCACTTTGCTTTCACTTTCCAGTTTGCGACGTTGCATGTTCAGTATATCTGGACTATTTTGGCGGGCTGTAATTAAAGCGGCATTCAGGTCTATCTGAAGATTGGGTACATGGTCGCTGACATCGACTTTAATCAATACATCTTCTTGGATACCAAGGTATGAGCGAAGCTCCTGCATACAGTTTTCCACTTCAATATGGGCATTCATACGATTGGTCTCTTCTGTCAGTTTATTCAGTTCCAGTTGCAACATCTCATTTTCGGTAATAGTACCTATATTATAGCGTCCTTGTGCATAGGTATATAAGGTATCTGCATTGGCATAGTTGGTAGAAGCTATTTCATAGTTACTTTGTGCTGTGGCAAGGGCAAAGAATTTTTGTGTAGCATTAGCGGCTACAAGCTCCAGAGTTTCTACATAAGTCTTTTTGGCTTCCCGGTAACGTAATGGTTCGATACGACGGTTCCATTTCAGACTGTTGTATCCGAAAAGCGACTGACTGTAGCCGATATTTATAGGTGATGTCTGCCAGGAAGTAGAGTGATCGCTAAACAAGTCAAGACGTTGGGCAGAGGTCTCCACGAACAATGTACCACCTGTCCACGGAATATTCTGCGTCAGGCTTAAAGTCAGGTCGGTACTTAACAGGTTTTGTTCTACAAACTTTACACTACCGTCGCCCATGGTGACTTTGTTAATGGCACGGTTGAGATAAGGATCGGAAGTCAGTTTCAGAGCAGGCAGATAGTTAGCCTTATAATATTTGTAGTTCCAATAAGCCGAGCGGAAGCTATGTTGGGCAGTTTGTGCATCAGGCGATTGTCGGCGAGCACGCTCTATGGTTTGCCCTAAGGTCAATTCCATGGTATGTTCTTGGGCAGTAGCAGTTACCAGACTACCGCAGGCTATCAATGATAAAAGTATATTTTTGTACATAGTATATTCCTTTTAATAATAGATATTCAAATCTTGTGCCAAAAATATAATTAATTGTTATATAGTATATTACTTCAGAGAAAGGGAATCTTACTCTGTGCCATACCGCACAAAAATAGTGCGTATACGCACACACAACACATTGATATATTACTTATCTTTGCCGGCAACTGATGATAGAAAAACAATAGCTTTTATGGAACAATTAGGAAAGATACTGATAGTAGACGATAATGAGGATGTACTTTTCGCCCTTAACCTTTTATTGGAACCTTATGCAGAAAAGATAAAAGTAGCAGTAACCCCTGATCGTATTGAACACTTCATGACGACTTTCCAGCCCGATATAATATTACTGGATATGAATTTCAGTCGCGATGCCATAAGCGGGCAGGAAGGTTTTGAGAGCCTGGAACAAATCTTGCGTATCGATTCTCAGGCAGTTGTTATTTTCATGACAGCATATGTAGATACGGATAAAGCTGTACGGGCAATTAAAGCGGGCGCCACCGATTTTATCCCCAAACCATGGGAGAAAGAAAAACTGCTTGCTACCCTCTCGTCCGGTATCAAGTTGCGTCGTTCCCGATGTGAAGTGAATCTGCTGAAGGAACAGGTGGAAGTTCTTAGTGGTGTGGGCAGTAGCGTAGAAGAATCTATAATTGGTGAATCAGCTGCGATGCAAGAGGTGTTTACGACAATAGAGAAATTACGCGATGCAGATGCTAATATTCTTATTCTTGGTGAGAATGGAACGGGTAAAGATGTAATAGCACGTTTGTTATATCGCTGTTCGCCACGCTATGGCCGCCCCTTTGTAACGATTGACCTTGGAAGTATTCCTGAACAATTATTTGAAAGTGAATTATTCGGTTACGAAAAGGGAGCATTTACTGATGCCCGAAAACCGAAAGCCGGACGTATGGAAGTGGCAACGGGAGGCACGCTGTTTCTGGATGAAATCGGTAATCTTTCATTGCCTATGCAGGCCAAGCTACTGACGGCCATTGAAAAACGACAGATCAGCCGTTTAGGCAGTACGCAATCTGTACCTATCGACGTGCGTTTAATTTGTGCCACGAATGCAGATATCCGCCATCTGGTGGAAGAAGGGAATTTCCGGCAAGACTTGCTCTATCGTATCAATACGATTGAACTGCACATCCCTCCATTGCGGGAGCGAGGGAATGATATTATCCTCTTGGCAGACCATTTTCTGCAGCGCTATGCCCGTAAATATCAGAAGGAAATGCGGGGCTTGACGCGTGAAGCAAAAGCGAAATTACTGCGTTATCCCTGGCCGGGAAATGTGCGTGAGTTACAACATACGATGGAGCGTGCCGTAATTCTGGGTGACGGTTCGTTGCTTCGTCCCGACAATTTCCTGTTTCAGGCTTCTTCACCCCGTCCTAAGAAGGAGGAAGAAGTACTCAATCTGGAGCAATTGGAACGGCAGGCTGTAGAAAAGGCTATGCGATTGAGCGAAGGGAATATGACGCGGGCCGCGGAGTATCTGGGAATCACGCGCTTTGCATTGTATCGGAAGATTGAGAAGTTGGGATTATAGTTTAATTAAATTCTTCATTCTTCATTCAAACCATTTATTATGAAGCGGTATTCCTTAATTGTTATCTTGCACATCTGTCTTCTGGCAGTACTTTCTGTAGGCGTCTATGTGTTATTTTGTGCAGACTTGTGGTTTAGTATGCTTATCACATTCTTGTTTCTTTTGGGGACGGGTATACACCTTTATTATATACAGATGAAACAATTGCAGATGATACGTCGCCTGACAGGCAGTTTGCGTTATAATGATATGACACAGGCTTTCCATCCACCTTATAAAAATAAGCTGATGACAGAGATGGCTGTAGAATTATCAGAAACCCTACAGGCTTTTCGTGCCCGTTTACTAGAGGAAGAAGTGAAACACCAGTATTACGAAAGTCTGTTGAATAAAGTGGATACCGCTGTATTAGTGACTGACATGTCCGGGCGTATCGAGTGGTTGAATCGTGCTGCTACTGCTCAACTGGGGCAAGATCCACAGTTGCCGTCCGAATTCTTGAATCTTCCCTCAGGTGAAACACAAGTCATGCGTATTCATCGGAATGGGGCTACTTTGGAAATGGCCGTAGCTACTACCCTTTTCGTAGCTCGTGGCATGGAAAGGCGCCTCATTAGTTTGAAGAATATACATTCTGTATTGGAACGAAATGAAATGGAAGCCTGGCAAAAACTAATCCGTGTACTCACCCATGAAATCATGAATTCCATTACGCCTATCATCTCTCTTTCCGAAACATTGAGTGAGCGTGGAGTGCCTGTGGCATTAAAAGACGCAGGAGGCGAAAAAGAATATGCCGTAATGCTGCAAGCCATGCAAACTATTCATCGGCGTAGTAAGGGATTGTTGGGGTTTGTAGAAAACTATCGTCGTCTCACCCGTCTCCCCGCTCCCGTCTGCGCGAGTGTATCAGTTCGGGAGTTGTTTACTGATTTGCAGAAACTCTTTCCAGACGAAACGATTCATTTTGAACTTCCACCTTCAGAGAAAATATTGAATGTGGATCGTGCCCAGATAGAACAGGTGCTTATTAATCTGCTAAAAAATGCCCGTGAAGCATCTGGCCGTCGCGAAGAACCCAGAATTGAGGTAAAAGCTGCTTTTGCACCCAAAGTGACTTCTTCTCTGACTTCCTGGCGTTGTACTATTACTGTTCGGGATAATGGTGAAGGTATCTTACCCGAAGTACAGGATAAAATATTTGTTCCGTTCTTCACGACGAAAACTGCCGGTTCGGGTATTGGACTCAGCCTTTGCAAGCAAATTATGAATCAGCATGGGGGAAATATTTCTGTTTATTCGGAAGCGGGAAAAGGTAGTTGCTTTACTTTACAATTCAGTTAGATGGACATTGCATCTCAAAAGGTTGTTTTGAGTCTATTAAAAAATACAAATATTATATAATCGTAAAAATTATGTGTCGATATTTTATTGCTTTTAACAGCTACTAATTTTTCCATTATTTATTTTTGCAGCCACACAAATCGATAACTCATATTTAATTAACCATAAAATTCTATATGATTATGCGAACTAATTATTTGCTGCTATTAACCATTTTATTGGGTTTGATCCCCATGAATTACACACACGCCTCTGATTCTGTACCAAGCGTGTTTCTTTATTCTCCTTACACAAAGATTTCCGTTTCTCCGGGAACGAGCATTGACTACAAAATTGATTTAATCAACAATTCGGATGCACCGGTCAATGCCGATCTGTCCGTAACAGGACTACCTGCAAGTTGGAAGCGTGAGTTAAAATCCGGTGGTTGGAATATTAACAAACTGGCAGTTTTGCCTAATGAAAAGAAAGACTTTAACTTGAAATTGGAAGTACCACTGAAGATAAATAAAGGTAGCTATAATTTCACAGTCTTCGCCGGAGATTGCCAACTTCCTCTAACAGTCACTGTAGCCCAGCAAGGTACTTATCAGACTGAATTTACTACTGACCAGCCCAATATGCAGGGAAATTCTAAATCCACATTCACCTTCAATGCCGTACTGAAAAACCAGACTGCTGATCAGCAGTTATATGCTTTGATGTCCAATGCACCCAGGGGGTGGAATGTTATTTTCAAACCTAACTATAAACAGGCTACCTCTGCACAAGTGGAAGCAAATGCCAGCCAGAATGTATCGATAGACGTCACCCCACCCGCCAATGTAGAAGCCGGAAATTATAAGATTTCAGTACGTGCGGTTGCTGGCAATACATCTGCCGACCTAGACTTGGAAGTAGTGGTTACAGGTACCTATCAAATGGAACTGACCACTCCACGAGGATTGTTGAGTACTGAGATTACTGCCGGAGATGTGAAGCGCTTGGAACTGGTAGTCAGGAATACAGGCTCTTCTTTACTAAAAGATATCCAACTTTCATCCGGTAAACCTACAGATTGGGAAGTTTCTTTTGAGCCGGCTAAAATAGAGATGCTGAAAGCCGGAGAAACAACTACTGTTACGGCTGTAATGAAGGCTTCGAAAAAAGCCTTGCCCGGCGATTATATTGCAACCATGGAAGCCAGAACTCCCGAAGTGAATGCTACCGCACAATTCAGGATTGCAGTAAAAACACCTATGCTTTTGGGGTGGGTAGGAATATTAGTTATCGTTGTAGCCGTGGGAGGTGTCTACTATCTATTCCGAAAATATGGAAGGAGGTAATTATGGGCGAACAAGTGATTGTACTTACCGATTTGACAAAAAAATACGGTAATTTCACTGCTGTTGACCATATTAGCCTGTCAATCTGCAAAGGAGAGATCTTCGGATTATTAGGTCCGAACGGTGCGGGAAAATCCACAACTATCCTGATGATGCTGGGGCTGACGGAGCCGACTTCCGGCAAAGTGGAAATTTGTGGAATAGACTCCACTACAAACCCTATTGAGGTTAAGAAGAGAATAGGTTATCTTCCCGAAGACTTAGGCTTTTATGATGAAATGACAGGATTGGAAAACCTTGTCTATACAGCACTTCTGAATGGTCTTTCAAAGAGGGAGGCTGAGGAGAAAGCAAAGGAACTCATGCAGCGGGTAGGGCTTTCCGAACAGGCAAACAAGAAGACTGGAAAGTATTCCCGTGGTATGAGGCAACGTCTGGGATTGGCAGATGTACTGATTAAGAATCCGGAAATCATAATCCTGGATGAACCGACATCGGGTATCGATCCTGCCGGAATTCAGGAATTTATTGAATTGATTCGTAATTTGAGTAGAGTGCATTCTTTGACTGTATTGTTTTCTTCCCATAACTTGGATCAGGTGCAGAAAGCTTGTGATCGTGTGGGTTTGTTTAATCACGGAAAATTATTGGCACAGCTTGATCTTGAGGAGATGGAGGGTAAACAGGTGGAACTTATTGATGTCTACAATGATTATGTAAAGGAAGGAGGTGAGAAACATGAACAAAGTTGAGCAGCCTTTCTGGGTTATTGTGAATAAGGAAATCCGAGATCATGTACGTAGTTGGCGCTTTATTATCTTACTTGCCATTATTACACTAACCTGTATGGGAGCTTTGTATACATCACTCACCAGTATGCGCGAGGCTATCAAGTCAGGTGGTGTGGAAGATACTTTTTTCTTCCTGAAATTGTTTACTGTATCGGATGGTACGTTACCTTCCTTCGTTTTATTCATTAACTTTTTAGGACCGTTGCTAGGTATTGCTTTGGGATTTGACGCCATGAACTCGGAACAGAACAAGGGAACGTTATGCCGCATATTATCACAACCGATACATCGTGATTGCATAATCAATGCCAAATTTGTTGCTGCATTGATCGTGATTACAATTATGCTGTTTGTATTAGGGTTCCTGGTGATGGGTGCCGGATTGATTGCTATTGGTATTCCACCCACGCCGGAAGAATTTGCCCGTATCATTTCCTTTTTGGTCCTCAGTGTTTTCTATGTAGGGCTTTGGTTGAATATGGCGATACTGTTTTCACTTTGTTTCCGGCAAACGGCAACTTCAGCCTTGGCTTCTTTGGCAATATGGTTGTTCTTTAGCGTCTTCTATACGATGATTGTCAACTGGATTGCCAAAATGTTGATGCCTTCTGATATGATGTCTCCTTATTATGCCATTGGCTATCAGAAAATAGTTTGGGGTATAACGTCGTTGAATCCGTGTGAGTTATTTAATCAGGCAACTTCTGTATTGTTGATGCCGTCTCTCCGAAGTTTGGGACCATTAATGATGGAGCAGGTCCAAGGGGCTATACCCAGTCCTCTCCCATTGGGACAGAGTTTACTGGTTATATGGCCACAGTTGACAGGATTGATTGCAGTTACAATACTTTGCTTTGCCCTTTCTTATATTATATTTATGCGTAGAGAAATTCGTTCAAGGTAATTGATTGGTTGGGGTAAGAAGAAATCCCTGACGACTTTAAATATATAAAGTATCGTCAGGGATTCATATGTTGTAGTTTGTATTATTTCTGCCTTACATACTCTAAAGTGTATCCGTAGTTAGAACTCAGTACTAAAGAATCCGGTGTTAACTTGTCTATTTTCAGAGTATCCACACCTTCAATTTCTATTCCATTACCAATGCTTTTTACTGTCAGGTAAAGCTGATCGCCTTGCTGTTCCCATTCTTTGTATACCAGTGTGTGCATATTAATGGAAGATGCTTCTCCATTCTCTTCCAGTTTGATGCCTTGTACTTCTCCGGGTTGTCCATTAATGGGCATTACCCACGATCCTACTACGGTAACTGGGGCTTTAGTGCCACCACATGCAGTGAATACGACTGCCATGACAGCCATACTAAAGATTTGTTTTTTCATGATGTCTTTTTTATTATAGTGTAACGTTGAAATCAGCCAATTGTTTTTCGGGGCATAAAGTTAGTTGAAAAATATCGTTTTGCCAGCTATTATTTTATGTTTTCTACATTCCTATCTAATATATATGTTGGTGTGGGATATTTATATCTCTGCTACCTATCCGGATATGGTCAAGTCCGTACCAACTCCGTACCTGGTCCGTATAAAGGTACCTTTATTGAGAGTTGATACGGACTTGGTACGGAGATGACACGGAGGTGACTATACTTTAATGAGCATTCAAGACTTCATCTGAAACTTTTTTATAAAAAAAACTTCGGTTTCCTTTGTTTATTACAAAATACTTTCTACCTTTGCACTCGCTTTTAAGAAATAAGGCACTCGGGGTGTAGCGCAGTCCGGTTAGCGCACCTGCTTTGGGAGCAGGGGGTCGTGGGTTCGAATCCCGCTACCCCGACAGGTTAAAGGGTCAACTAATTATTAGTTGATCCTTTTTTAGTATTGAAAAAGAAATTCAACAAACATGAATCTTTATCCATGATGGTATAACATTCTGAAATAACAACTTTGAGATACGGTCTTACATCTTTAAATAAAACTCTCTTGTCAACGCAATGTATTCTGGTGTAAACTGATTGCGTTCTATCTCAATACATAAAGTTTCCTCCATACATTTTTGTTCCTGATGTCCGAATGCGATAAGTACTCTCCTACTCGGCTTACCTGGCTTGGTAAAAACATGAAGGCGTCGTGAAGGGTATAATTTGTATTTCCAAGCTGTGTCAATTACTAACTTCTCTGCTTCAGTAGGGATGATGATACATATCCTCCCCTGATCTTCAAGAAGGTGTGCCGAACGCCGGAAAAGTAACTCGTAATTCAGTTCGCAGGTATGACGTGCCATATTGCGTTGCTTGTCAGGGCAATTTAAAGCATCAACAAAATAAGGAGGGTTAGAAACTATCAGATGATATTTATTATCTGTTTGAAACAAACTGAAATCATTACAGATAACTTTTATCCTATTTGCCCATGGAGAACGCGCTATGTTTTCTTCTGCTTGAGTTGCTGCGGCTTCATCTATTTCGATAGCTGTAATTTGTGAAAGTGGGTTACGTTGAGCTAACATTAAAGCTATCAATCCTGTGCCGGTGCCAATGTCGAGGATGCGTTGAGGGTTTTCTGTTTCTGCCCAGGCACCCAAAAGAACCCCATCGGTACCTACTTTCATGGCACATTTATCATGCCATATAGTAAATTGTTTAAACTGAAAATAAGGATTTGACATAACTTACAGTTATTATTTGAAGGCAAAAATAGACAAAGTCAGGAATATTACGACTAATTTGGCACTGTTTTTGTCTTTTTATAAAAAAGGTGCTTTATATTAATGAAGAATAGATTAACTTTGCAGGCGCTTTGTAAGCCCTGTCAGTGTGACGTAAAATTAAAAAGAACAAAATGAAGAAAAGACTTTACCTAAAAGATATGGAGACGAGAGAAGAAGGAAACTCTTTCTCAGTAATTGCTGATTTTGAGGGGAATGAGGAACAATTGATGGATATTGAAGTGAATGAGATACTTCCGATATTGCCTTTACGGAATATGGTTTTATTTCCAGGTGTGTTTATGCCAGTATCTGTCGGGAGAAAGACTTCCATGAAATTAGTGCGTGAAGCAGAAAAGAAGAGTGCATATATCGGAGTAGTCTGTCAGAAAGTGGCTGAAACCGAAATGCCAATGTTGGAAGATTTGCATACCATTGGTACGATCGGTAAGATTATCCGTATCCTGGAGATGCCTGATCAGACAACAACGATTATCCTGCAAGGCGTCAAACGTATGGAGTTGGAAGAAATTGTAGATATAACTCCGTATTTGAAAGGACGCGTAAAGGCACTGGAAGAAGATATTCCCGATAAAAATGATAAAGAGTTCCATGCTTTGGTGGAAGCTTGTAAGGATCTGACTATAAGATATATCAAATCATCTGATATGTTCCCGCAGGATTCTGCATTTGCTATCAAGAACATTACTAATCCTATGTTCCTGGTAGATTTTATTTGCACGAATCTTCCATTGAAGAAAGATGAAAAGATTGAGTTGCTACGTATTGACTCATTGCGGGCACGTACTTACCGTCTATTAGAGATACTGAACCGGGAAGTGCAGCTTGCCGAGATTAAGGAGTCCATACAGATGCGTGCACGAGAAGATATTGACCAACAACAACGTGAATACTTCCTGCAACAGCAAATTAAAACCATTCAGGATGAATTGGGTGGCGGTGGCCAGGAACAGGAAATTGAAGAGCTGCGCCGCAAAGCACTTACTACTAAATGGAGTGTAGAAGTGAGAGACACCTTTATGAAAGAGGTGGATAAATTGGAGCGTACACATCCGCAATCTCCTGATTACAGTGTGCAACTTAATTATCTGCAAACTATGTTGAGTTTGCCATGGGGAATATATACTACGGATAATTTCAATCTGATCAATGCCGAAAAGACTTTAAATAAAGATCATTATGGCTTGGAGAAGGTGAAAGAACGTATTTTGGAGCACTTGGCTGTATTGAAGTTGAAAGGTGACATGAAGTCGCCTATTATCTGCTTGTACGGCCCTCCGGGAGTGGGTAAAACTTCATTGGGACGTTCTATCGCTGCTGCCTTGAAGCGTAAGTACATTCGTATGTCATTGGGTGGTGTGCATGATGAAGCTGAAATCCGTGGACACCGCAAGACATATATCGGTGCTATGCCGGGACGTATTATCAAGAGTCTGATCAAGGCAGGTTCATCAAATCCGGTGTTTATCTTGGACGAAATTGACAAAGTTAGCTCAGACCGTCAGGGGGATCCCTCTTCTGCCCTGCTTGAAGTACTCGATCCAGAACAGAATACAACATTCCATGATAACTTCCTGGATGTAGATTATGATTTGTCTAAAGTGATGTTCATAGCTACTGCAAATAACCTGAATACTATTCCCGGACCTTTGCTCGACCGTATGGAGTTGATTGAGGTAAGTGGTTATATCACCGAAGAGAAAATAGAGATTGCCCGCCGCCATTTGGTTCCGAAAGAACTGGAAGCTAACGGTATGAAGAAGAATGATATCAAGATACCGAAGAATACGCTGGAGGCAATTATCGAGTCGTATACTCGTGAAAGCGGCGTACGTGAACTGGAGAAGAAAATAGGTAAGATACTTCGTAAATCAGCACGTCAGTATGCTACAGATGGTTATTTTGCCAAACAGGAGATTAAGCCGGGAGATTTATATGAATTCCTCGGAGCACCGGAGTATACCCGTGATAAATATCAGGGTAATGATTACGCTGGTGTAGTCACCGGACTGGCATGGACTGCCGTAGGCGGAGAAATCTTGTTTGTAGAAACCAGTTTAAGTCGTGGAAAAGGCGGACGTCTGACATTGACCGGAAATCTGGGCGACGTCATGAAGGAATCTGCAATGCTGGCTTTGGAATATATCAAGGCACATGCTTCTTTGTTAAATCTGGATGAAGAAATCTTTGATAATTGGAATATTCATGTACATGTACCGGAAGGTGCTATTCCTAAGGATGGACCTTCAGCCGGTATTACGATGGCCACATCTCTTGCTTCTGCCCTCACCCAACGTAAGGTAAAAGCGAATCTTGCTATGACAGGAGAAATAACACTTCGTGGTAAGGTGCTTCCCGTAGGAGGTATTAAGGAAAAGATTCTGGCTGCCAAACGTGCCGGCATCAAGAACATTATCTTGAGTGAAGAGAATCGTAAGAATATTGACGAAATACAGGAAATCTACCTCAAGGGATTGACTTTCCACTACGTGAAAGATGTGAAAGAAGTATTTGCCATTGCGCTGACCAATGAAAAGGTAGCCGATGCCATTGACTTGTCCGTAAAGAAAGAAAAGACAGAAAAGAAAGCAGAATGACATTCGACTTACAATATACAGACAGTAAAAGTAACGCGCGTGCAGGATTGATAACCACCGATCACGGGCAGATAGCAACACCTATCTTTATGCCGGTAGGTACCGTAGGAACGGTGAAAGGTGTGCATGTAACCGAACTGAAAGAAGATATCGAGGCGCAGATCATATTAGGAAATACCTATCATCTGTACCTGCGTCCGGGATTGGATGTATTGGAAAAAGCCGGAGGACTTCATAAGTTCAACGGTTTTGACCGTCCGATGTTGACGGATAGTGGTGGTTTCCAGGTCTTTTCATTGTCGGGTATTCGTAAATTACGGGAAGAAGGTGCAGAATTCCGTTCACATATTGATGGTAGCAAACATATCTTCACTCCCGAAAAGGTAATGGATATCGAACGTACGATTGGTGCAGATATTATGATGGCTTTTGACGAGTGTCCTCCGGGAGATTCGGATTATGCGTATGCCAAAAAGTCATTAGGACTGACACACCGTTGGCTGGACCGTTGTATTCAGCGTTTCAATGAGACGGAACCAAAATATGGATACCAACAGTCGCTTTTCCCCATTGTTCAAGGATGTGTATATCCTGATCTTCGCAAGGAGTCAGCGGAATTCATTGCATCGAAGGGTGCGGATGGTAATGCTATCGGTGGTTTGGCAGTAGGTGAGCCGGTAGACAAGATGTATGAGATGATTGAGTTGGTGAACGAGATTCTGCCGAAAGATAAACCCCGTTATCTGATGGGGGTAGGTACACCGGTAAATATTCTGGAAGGCATAGAGCGTGGCGTAGATATGTTTGACTGCGTGATGCCAACCCGAAACGGACGGAATGGTATGTTGTTTACCAAAGACGGTATCATCAATATGCGCAATAAGAAATGGGAAACAGACTTCTCTCCTATTGAAGCAGACGGAGCTTCTGCTGTAGATACCTTATATAGTAAAGCGTATCTGCGCCATCTGTTCCATGCACAAGAATTGCTGGCTATGCAAATTGCATCTATCCATAATTTGGCTTTTTATCTGTGGCTGGTGGGTGAAGCCCGCAAGCACATCATTGCCGGTGACTTCTCTACATGGAAACCGATGATGGTAAAACGCGTATCGACAAGGTTATGAGAAAACTGAACTGGAAAATAAAAGGTATAAAGTTGCCGGATAACTGGAAGTGGTTGAAGCGGCTCGACTTCTACATTATCAAGAAGTTCCTCGGAACTTATGTGTTTGCCATTGCATTGATTATCTCTATTGCAGTGGTATTCGACTTTAATGAGAAGATGGACAAGTTCATGTCACACGAAGCGCCATGGAAAGCCATAGTTTTTGATTATTATCTGAACTTTGTTCCTTACTTTGCCAATCTGTTCAGTCCGCTGTTTGTGTTTATTTCGGTTATATTCTTTACTTCAAAACTGGCCGAGAACTCGGAGATTATTGCGATGTTTTCTACCGGAATGAGTTTTAAGCGGATGCTCCGGCCTTATATGGTATCGGCTGCCATTATTGCGGTAGTAACTTTTTGCTTAGGCTCTTATGTAATACCTAAGGGTAGTGTGACACGTATCAATTTTGAGGATAAGTACTATAAGCAACGTAAATCAAATACTGCCCGGAATATTCAGCTGGAAGTGGATTCGGGGGTGATTGCCTATATTGAACGTTTTGAAGATTATAGTAAGACAGGATATCGCTTTTCATTGGATAAATTTAAAGATAAGCAGTTGGTGTCTCATCTTACGGCTCGTTCCATTACTTATGATACAGCATCTGTTCATAAATGGACCATTAAGGATTACATGATACGCGAGATGGACGGCATGAAAGAAAATATAGTTAAGGGTGATCGTATTGACAGTATCCTTTTCATGGAGCCTGCTGATTTCCTTATTATGAAAAATCAACAGGAAATGATGACCAGTCCCGAATTAAGTGAATATATTAGCAGGCAGCGGCAGCGTGGATTTGCCAATATCAAGGAGTTTGAACTTGAATATCATAAGCGCATTGCCATGTCGTTTGCATCGTTTATCCTTACGCTGATCGGAGTTTCTCTTTCTTCGAAAAAGACCAAGGGTGGAATGGGATTGCATTTGGGTATAGGTTTGGCATTAAGTTTCTCATATATCCTTTTCCAAACGATCGCTTCTACTTTTGCTGTAAATGGTAATGTACCTCCGGTAGTTGCCGTATGGATACCGAATATACTCTATGCTTTCATAGCATTCTACTTGTATCAGAAAGCACCGAAATAAGGAATAACCGAATGAATAAAAATAAGAAGCCCCTCCTGCTCCTTGTGTTACCACAAGTGCAGGAGGGGCTTTTTTGTTGTATCCATTTCCTCTTTTGTCTTTGCTTCTTCATAACTTTAGCGATGCATTCTCATCGTATGTGTATTTAGAAGCAACCCCACTTTCGTCTTACATGTTCTTTAAATCTTTCATGGCAATGTGCAGTGAAAGCTTAATTCAAGTAAGCTGAAAGTTCTGCAGCAGAGATGTTTTTGGCTATAATCACACCATTATCATCCAGTAAATAGTTAGTAAATCCCCGGCCTAAACGGTATTTTTTAAAGATGCCGGACGACTCGCCTTTAGTTTCCACGAAACAGGTGGGCGTAACTATTTGGTCCTTACGAATGGTTTCCTCGAAGATAGATTGATATTCATCGAATGATACGGAAACCATTTCCACATTATTGTTTTGAGAAGTTGAACGAAGTGCATTGCTTAAACTTGCGTTTTGCATCCGGGATTGCGCGTCGTAACTTGCCCAGAAACTGAGTAACACATATTTTCCCTTCATCTTTGACAGATTTTGAGTCGGTTGTTGCTCAGTCGACATAGCTTTGATTTTAAAATCAGGGGCTATGTCACCCACATTTAAACCTCCGGTAGGTTTGTCTTTTTCTACGAAAGAAGTCAAGGAACTAATTAGTAATACAACAAAAATCCATTTTACATGCTTCATGTAAGGCGGTTTTGGTTAATACTAGTTGATTTATAAGTGTTTGTCGGACGATGAAATAACGTCTTAACAAACAAATATACGATCAACGTTTACTAAGATTATAGAACCATTTGTTCTAAATCGGGGACAAAGGTACAACATTATTATTGAAAATCAAGTAAACGGTTAACTTTTTCATGTTATATAACATGTTTTGCATTTCAGGATATCTCTCAGCATGATATATATGATGCATTTGATGAATAGATATGGTGTGTTTTTCTCATTAGCATTAGGCTGAAAGAGGGAACCTTTCAGAACTATTACTGTTTAATGAATGGCGCAAAAGAAATTTTGCCTACTTTTGCATCGTGTTATTCATTAATTTAGATAAACAACTTTTATGCAACCATTGAGCACAGAACTTATACTTATCCGGGTCACGGGCGAAGATCGTCCGGGATTGACTGCATCTGTTACAGAAATTTTAGCTAAATACGACGCTACTATTCTTGACATTGGTCAGGCCGACATCCATAATACACTGTCATTAGGTATCTTATGCAAGACAGAGGAACAACATTCAGGATTCATTATGAAAGAGTTGCTTTTCAAAGCGTCTTCTTTGGGAGTGACGATTCGCTTCTATCCTATTTCAGTAAAGGAATATGAAGATTGGGTGAATATGCAGGGAAAGAACCGCTATATTCTTACTCTGCTGGGGCGTAAATTATCTGCCCGCCAGATCTCTGCCGTTACCCGTATTCTTGCTGAACAGGGGATGAATATCGATGCCATCAAACGCCTGACGGGGCGTATTCCATTGGATGAATGTGATTCGCGTACACGTGCCTGCATAGAGTTTTCTGTCCGGGGAACTCCGAAAGACCGTATTGCTATGCAGGAAGAGTTAATGAAGCTGGCGAGCGAACTGGAAATGGATTTCTCTTTCCAGCTTGATAATATGTATCGCCGGATGCGCCGACTGATCTGTTTCGATATGGATTCGACTCTGATTGAAACGGAAGTAATTGACGAATTGGCTATACGCGCTGGTGTGGGCAATGAGGTGAAAGCCATCACTGAGCGTGCTATGCGTGGTGAGATAGATTTTACTGAAAGTTTCCGTGAGCGTGTAGCTCTGTTGAAAGGCCTGGATGAATCTGTCATGCAGGAAATAGCAGAGAATCTGCCCATTACGGAAGGTGTAGACCGCCTGATGTATGTATTGAAAAAGTATGGTTACAAGATAGCCATTCTTTCCGGTGGTTTCACTTATTTCGGGCAATATCTTCAAAAGAAATATGGCATTGATTATGTATATGCCAATGAATTGGAAATAGTGGACGGCAAGTTGACCGGCCGTTATCTGGGAGATGTGGTGGACGGTAAGCGAAAAGCCGAACTGTTGCGCCTCATTGCACAGGTAGAGAAGGTAGACATTGCTCAGACCATTGCTGTGGGTGACGGAGCGAATGATCTTCCGATGCTGGGCGTTGCCGGATTGGGCATTGCTTTCCATGCCAAACCGAAAGTGGTTGCCAATGCAAAGCAATCTATTAACACGATTGGTTTGGATGGGGTACTCTATTTCTTAGGCTTCAAGGACTCATATATCGATTTGC
This sequence comes from Bacteroides sp. AM16-24, assembly GCF_003471885.1. Taxonomy (NCBI): domain Bacteria; kingdom Pseudomonadati; phylum Bacteroidota; class Bacteroidia; order Bacteroidales; family Bacteroidaceae; genus Bacteroides; species Bacteroides sp. AM16-24. Next base: position 373,231 of record NZ_QRKI01000002.1, on the reverse strand, counting down.
CGAAATGAGTTGAACTATTCCGCAAATATATTTGTTTCATATAGTGACATATATATTTGCGGAACCTCTTAAATTTGAATACTATGAAGAGAATAAGGAACCTATTCTGTCTCTCTTTACTTTTAGTTGCAGTCGGCTTACCTGCTGTCGCACAAACAAAACTTCATGTTGCTCTCCCCGATTCGATAACCACTGTTGGATATGCCACCGGACTTCGTAAGAATCTTTCTGGCCTGGTGGAAAGAATTACTGAAAATCAGATGAATAAAGACCAGATTACCAATCCGCTGGATGCCATCCGTGGACGGGTACCTGGATTGACGATTCTGAAAGGTTCGAATGGACCTGCTGCGCTGGATGCTGTTCGTCTGCGTGGCACTACCTCCCTGACTACTGGAAATGACCCGTTAATTATTGTAGACGGAGTTTTTGGTGACCTGAGTATGCTTACATCTATTTATCCGGCGGATATTGAAAGCTTTGTTATCCTGAAGGATGCTTCGGAAACTGCACAATACGGTTCGCGCGGAGCATCGGGTGTGATTGAGATTACTACAAAAAAAGGTGTCAGCGGACGTACAAGCGTTAACTATAATGGAAGTTTCGGCATTGCCTCAAGCTATAAAACAGTGAGGATGCTCAATGGAAATGAATTCCGGACATTGGCTCAGGAGCGTGGCATCTCAATTTTGGATATGGGAAACAATACAGATTTCCAGAAAGAGATCGAGCAAACGGGATTACAGCATAATCATCATATCGCGTTTTCGGGAGGAACGAATACTTCCAATTATCGTGTTTCACTCGCTCTAATGAATCGTGAAGGAGTGATTGTCAATGAAAAGTTGCAGAACTTCACATCGAATATGAATATGACACAGTATGTATTCGATAATTTTCTTAAATGTGATCTTGGTATGTTTGGTTCCGTACAGAAGGAACGTAATCTGGTGAATCTGCACAAAGTATTCTATTCTGCTGCTTCGTATAATCCTACTTTCCCGAATCACAAGAATCCGGAGACCGGTAGCTGGGATGGATATGCTTATGCCAGCCAGTTATCACATCCGTTGGCATGGATGGATGTGAAAGACAAGAATGCTACATCGCATATCAGTACGCATGCCCGGTTGACATTCAATCTGGCCGAAGCATGGAAACTGACTTTTTTCGGTTCCTATACATATAATGTAGTAGAAAATGCGCAGTATCTGCCTGTTGCTGTCTGGGCACAAGGGCAGGCATACAGAGGAGACAAGAAAATGGAATCATTGCTGGGTAACCTGATGCTGTCTTATAAAAAAGAATGGAGGAAACACTTCTTTGACGTTTTAGGACTAGCAGAGATACAGAAAGACAAATATTCCGGATTTTATACTACAGTTACAAATTTCAGTAATGACAAATTAGGTTATGATAATCTTCAGGGAGGTGCCATTCGTCCGTGGGATGGAACTAATTCCTACTACGAAGACCCTCGTTTGGTTTCTTTTATGGGGCGCGTGAATTATACGTATGATGATCGATATATCCTTACGGTGAATGCCCGTGGGGATGCGTCTTCCAAGTTTGGCAGTAATCATAAATGGGGATTTTTCCCGGCTGTATCCGTTGCATGGGTAGTTAGTAAAGAGAAGTTTATGGAAAAACTTTCTTTTATCGATAATCTGAAAATCCGTGCAGGATATGGTTTGGCAGGCAATCAAAACGGCATTGATTCATATACTACGTTGAATTTGATGCGACCTAATGGTATTGCACCGGTAGGTTCTACACCTGTAGTCACAATGGATAAGTTGCGGAATACGAATCCGGATTTGAAGTGGGAAGTGAAGCAGACATTCAATGCCGGTATAGAAGTAGCTTTGCTGGGTAACCGATTGCTGCTGACTGCCAATTATTACAATTCCAAGACGAAGGACATGCTTTATCTTTATAACGTGAGTGTACCACCTTTTACTTATAATACTTTACTGGCAAACATTGGTTCTATGCGTAATTATGGAACAGAGCTATCTATCGGCATTACGCCGCTGAAGACCAAAGACATGGAACTGAATATCAATGCCAATCTGACTTTCCAGCAAAACAAATTACTTTCTCTTGACGGAAACTACCAGGGCGAACATATTTCAGCTACAGAATACAAGAGTCTTGCCGGACTGGATGGTGCTGGATTCCACGGTGGATACAATCATATTGTTTACCAGATTGTGGGTCAGCCTCTGGGTGTATTCTATCTGCCCCATTGCACAGGGCTGGTATCCGATGGAAATGGTGGGTATACCTATCAGATTGCCGATCTGAATAGCGGTGGTGTCAGTCTGGAAGATGGTGAAGACCGTTATGTGGCAGGACAGGCTGTGCCAAAGACGATACTTGGTTCCAATATCAGTTTCCGTTATAAAGATTTTGATATATCGCTACAGATAAACGGTGCATTCGGCCATAAAGTGTACAATGGTACTTCATTAACTTATATGAATATGAACAGTTTCCCCGATTATAACGTCATGAAAAAAGCGCCTGCACAGAACATTAAAGACCAGACAGTTACGGATTACTGGTTGGAAGATGGTGATTACATTAACTTCGATTATGTTACGTTAGGCTGGAATGTTCCGTTAAAGAATACCCGTTACTTGCAGTCGCTCCGCCTGTCCCTGACTGTTAACAACCTGGCGACAATTTCAGGCTACTCGGGCTTAACGCCTATGATAAACAGTTCGTCTGTAAATGCTACTCTGGGAATAGATGATAAACGCAATTATCCTCTATACCGCATATATACTATCGGACTTAGTGTAAACTTCTAAACCTTAAAGCCATGAAAAGTAATTCTATATTTTATTCGTTTTGTATTTTAGTTACCCTTTGCTGGGGAATAACTTCGTGCGACGGTTTTCTGAAAGAAAAGTCTCGTGATGCACTGCCTGAAGAGGAAGGTTATAGTAATATCTCTGAACTCTATCTCAATGCAGTGGCATCCCTTTACAATTACATAGGTGGAAATGCTGATAGCCAGGGATTGCAAGGAACCGGCCGTGGTATCTACGACCTGAATACTTTTACCACTGATGAAGCCATTATGCCTACCCGAGGTGGCGACTGGTATGATGGTGGTTTCTGGCAAGGGTTATTTCTGCATAAATGGGGTGTAAACAATGATGCAATACAGGCCACCTGGGAATATCTTTATAAGGTAATTATGCTTAGTAACAACTCTCTGGAACATATAGAAACCTATGCTCTAACCCACTCTGATGCGGAGCTTCCCGGTTATCGCGCCGAGGTACGTGCTTTTCGTGCAATGTACTATTATTATCTGATGGATCTGTTTGGACGCATACCACTGGTTTTGCACTCTAATGTTGCTTCAAAAGATATTGTGTTGAGCGAGCGTAAGAATGTATTCGACTTTGTAGTCAGGGAATTACAAGAGACCGCTCCACTCCTGCCCGCCCAGTTCAGCAACCGTTCCGGCAATTATTACGGACGTTTGACACGTCCTGTTGCATACTTTTTGTTGGCAAAGTTGGCACTGAATACCGAAATTTATACAGACAATAACTGGACAGATGGTGTTCGTCCTGATGGAAAGAATATCTTTTTCGAAGTAGATGGCACTACAATAAATGCCTGGCAGACTGCAGAAGCTTATTGCGATAAAATCACAGCATTTGGTTATCGCCTCGAACCGGATTATACAGCTAATTTTGCTGTATACAATGAAAGTTCCGTTGAGAATATCTTTACCGTACCTATGAGCAAAACGCTGTACACCAATCAGATGCAATATCTTTTCCGTTCACGCCATTATAATCATGCCAAAGCATTAGGGTTATCCGGTGAAAACGGATCGAGTGCTACCATTGAAGCCCTGCAGACCTTTGGATATGATACCGATCTACAAGACCCTCGTTTTGATTTCTGCTATTATGCAGGTACAGTCTACGATTTGAAAGGTAACGTTGTAAAATTGGATGATGGAACTGTTTTGGTTTACGAGCCGTGGAAAGTAAAGTTAGATATATCCGATGAACCTTACGAAAAGACTGCCGGCGCCCGAATGAAGAAATATGAGATTGATGATAAAGCAATGAAAGATGGTAAACTGATGGAAAATGATATTGTCTTATTCCGTTATGCAGATGTGTTATTGATGAAGAGTGAGGCTAAGGTTCGTGACGGGCGTGATGGAGATGAAGAACTGAACCAAGTGCGTGCTCGTGTAGGAGTACCGGAACGTGTTGCTACTTTAGAGAATCTTCTTGCTGAACGTCAGTTGGAACTTGCATGGGAAGGTTGGAGACGCCAGGATCTAATTCGTTTCGGACAATTTACCCGTACTTACAGCAGTCGTCCGCAGCTGCCTGACGAGGAAAACGGATATACTACCGTCTTCCCTATTCCAGAGAAAATCAGACAGATGAATCCGGGATGGGAACAACATCCGGGCTATTAAAGGAATGGATTGCAAAGTCGCTTCATTCTTTTGTGTTAATCACTTTATTTCCTATCTTTGCGGCTAAATAAAAAGAAACATGAAGTTTTCCGAACTACAACTGAATGATCAGGTGCTCGATGCACTGGAAGCTATGCGCTTCGACGAGTGCACACCTATACAAGAGAAATCCATCCCCGTTATACTTGAAGGCAGAGATTTGATAGCCGTAGCACAGACCGGAACTGGTAAGACAGCCGCTTATCTGTTGCCTGTATTGAATAAACTATCGGAGGGTAACCATCCGGAAGATGCTATCAACTGTATTGTTATGTCGCCTACGCGTGAGTTGGCACAGCAGATAGACCAGCAGATGGAAGGTTTTTCTTATTTTATGCCTGTCAGTAGTGTAGCTGTCTATGGTGGTAATGACGGAGTACTTTTTGAACAACAGAAAAAAGGGTTGATGCTGGGAGCTGATGTTGTAATCGCTACTCCGGGACGCTTGATTGCTCATCTTAGCTTGGGCTATGTTGATCTTTCGCGTGTTTCCTATTTCATTCTTGATGAAGCCGACCGTATGCTCGATATGGGATTCTATGACGACATTATGCAGATAGTGAAATACTTGCCCAAGGAACGGCAAACAATCATGTTTTCTGCCACCATGCCTGCCAAGATCCAGCAACTCGCTAACACTATCCTCAACAATCCTGCCGAAGTTAAGCTTGCCGTTTCCCGTCCTGCTGAAAAGATCGTACAGGCAGCGTATGTTTGTTACGAGAATCAGAAATTGGGTATCATTCGCAGCCTTTTTGCTGAGCAGACACCGGAACGCGTTATTATATTTGCTTCATCCAAACTGAAGGTAAAAGAGGTGACGAAAGCTCTAAAAATGATGAAGTTGAATGTGGGTGAAATGCATTCAGATCTGGAACAGGCTCAACGTGAGGAGGTGATGCATGAATTTAAAGCCGGACGTGTAAACATTCTGGTCGCTACAGACATTGTGGCACGTGGTATTGATATTGATGATATCCGTCTTGTGATCAACTACGATGTTCCCCATGATAGCGAAGATTACGTTCACCGTATTGGCCGTACAGCACGTGCTAATAATGATGGTGTTGCTTTGACTTTCATCAACGAAAAGGAGCAAAGCAATTTCAAGCAAATAGAGAATTTCCTGGAGAAAGAGATTTATAAGATAGCTGTACCCGAGGAGTTAGGCGAAGCACCTGAATACAAACCACGTAGTTATGATGGCAGAGGGAAGAGAAACTTCCGCTCGTCCAAGGGAGGCAGAAATACAAATAAAGGTGCTGGTAATAAGAAGAAATGCGGAACTCCAAAAGGAAGAAATGGTGGAGCTTCTGAAAAGAAATAATGGTAAAGTTTTATTTACTCCACCATTTTTATATGTAGCTCTTTATCAGCGTCAATAGTCAGGCCCACAAGGTGGTAAACGGAGCTTTCCGGAATACGGAGCGTTGCTTCATAGTGATAGCCTTTTCCATTCACTCCCATGAAATCCATATCAGTAAGGATCATTTGGCTGAGTACCTCTTCCGGGAAGACAGTATGGAACATTTTCTTGGTTATATCTTGACCGTACAGTAAATTCTTCCCTTCATAGACACAGATATGAATCACATTGTCGTAGTATATATTGTCGATGCCAATTCCTTCATCTGAATAGATAGTCCTGATGACCTTCATTTTGGAAGGATTAATATAGACGTATCCCCGATAACGTGTTCCTTTATACATTACCACACTATCCTTTTGCACCACTTCAGAGATAGTGGGAATGGCTTCCGCTTTCTGACTGGAGAATGACAGTGTATCTTCCGGGTTTTCTGACTTATGCAATTTCACGATTTCATCAGAAAGCGAATGGAACCAGAAACTGTATTCTGTCTGCCGGTCTATTTTATAAGCTATAGGGGTATTACCTCGTACATATATTGTGTCGCGAAGTACCTTGAAATAAACTGGAATATTTTGAGGGTCGACATAATAAATCGTATCACCGCTAATACGCATTAACGGCATATCCGTCTCGTCATCTATCCAGATACCTTGCAACATTTCCTTTGCGGTCAGATCTTCCTTGCTGGAAGTCTCTCCACTTTTGACGTTATTGCAAGATGTCAGCACAATAACGAGCACTATAGAAATAGTACCCCACTTTATCATAACTCCCTCTGTTTTATGTTCTTAATGTCCGATGCAATAATAAATAAATCCTTGCTCTTCCATTTCTTTTTTATCATAGATGTTGCGCCCGTCCAGCACTACAGCTCGTTCCATTGTTTTCTTGATAACTGCCCAGGACGGTAACCGGAACTCCTTCCATTCAGTAACCAGCATCAAGGCATCAGCATCAAGTACGGCATCATACATGTCTCTTGCATAGTAAATGCTCTCTCCTATCCGGCGGCGGCATTCGTCCATTGCAGCAGGATCGTAAGCACGCACTTTACATCCGACTTTAAGCAATTTATCTATCAAGACCAGTGAGGGCGCTTCGCGCATATCATCGGTTTCCGGTTTGAAAGCTAATCCCCACAAAGCGATGGTCTTCCCTTTTAAATCGTTATCGAAATGCTTACAGAGTTTTTCAAAGAGAATACTTTTCTGCAATTCGTTCACTTCTTCTACAGCATGAAGCACGCGCATCTGATAACCGTTCAACTCAGCAGTTTTGATAAGAGCTTTAACGTCTTTAGGGAAACAAGAACCGCCATAGCCGATGCCCGGATACAAGAATTTGCGTCCGATACGGGTGTCCGAACCAATGCCGCTACGCACCATATTGACGTCTGCACCTACCAGTTCGCAAAGATTGGCAATATCGTTCATGAAACTGATGCGGGTAGCAAGCATGGAATTGGCTGCATATTTGGTCATTTCAGCGGATGGAATATCCATGAAGATGACGCGAAAGTTGTTTAGCAAGAATGGTTTGTATAGCTTACTCATTAACTTCTTTGCACGTTCGGACTCCACTCCCACTACTACGCGGTCGGGACTCATGAAATCATTGATGGCATTGCCCTCTTTCAAGAATTCGGGATTGGAAGCTACATCGAATTGAATGCTAACACCCCGTTTATCCAATTCTTCCTGAATGGCGGCACGCACCTTCTTTGCCGTACCTACGGGAACGGTACTTTTTGTAACCACCAGCATGTACTTCTGCATATTCCGTCCGATGGTGCGGGCAACTTCAAGCACATAGCTAAGATCGGCACTCCCATCTTCATCGGGCGGAGTACCAACAGCACTGAAGACGACTTCCACTTCGTTCAGGCAACTTTCCAGGGAAGTGGTGAAGTGCAGGCGGTCAGCTTTTACATTGCGGTTCACCATTTCTTCCAAACCATTCTCATAGATAGGAATGATACCTTTCTTCAGTGCTTCTATTTTCTCACTGTTGGTATCTACACAAATAACGTTGACACCGATTTCTGCAAAACAGGTTCCAGTCACCAGACCGACGTACCCTGTACCGACAATAGCTATTTTCATATTCTCTTATTCAAAATATTCCGCATCCCGAAAAAGCGGGGCGGCTTTATCTTTGGGGGATAATAATAATTGTTCTTCGGCAACAGGCCAGTCTATACCTATTGTATCGTCATTGAAACGAATGGATGCTTCTGCCTGTGGGGCATACGCATTATCCACTTTATATGTAAAAATAGCTTCGTCGCTGAGCACCAAAAAGCCATGTGCAAATCCACGGGGAATGAAGAACTGGCGTTGATTCTCCTCGCTCAGTTCCACGCTGACGTACTTACCGAATGTTGGAGATGATTGGCGTAAGTCTACCGCCACATCCAGCACTCTCCCTTTTATGACACGCACCAGTTTGGCCTGACAATGTTCTCCTTTTTGATAGTGCAATCCGCGCAACACGCCGAAAGAGGATTTCGACTCGTTGTCCTGAATAAAATGGACGTCCCCGACGTGCGCTTTGAATTCCTCTTCTTTAAAGGCTTCCATAAAATAGCCCCGTTCATCACAAAACACTTTCGGCTCAATCAGCCATACACCATCAACTTCCGTTTCTATATAATTCATCTTTTTAGAATTTTTTTCGTACTTTCAGTTGGCAACCCAGATTGTCGCCATATATCTCTCCTATGTCGAAAGCAACGGAAGCATTGAACTGCCATCCCTTCCATTTTCGGGGAGAATAGAAAACTGATGCAAAAGTAGAAAAATTTTCTAATATATCGGGTATAGGTTTGAAAGGAGTTCCCCAAGTTTTATTATATGATAGTTTTGCAAGATAAGTCCATTCGGCACTGATGTCTCCGCTCCAGCCCAGATGCATTGCCCGGATGCGGTTGTATTTGAAGCTCATATCGCCGTCTTTGTTGTAGATGGGAGATGCAACCAGGGGATTTCCCATCGCCATTCCCCAGTGCACCCAGCCGGGATACCAGTCATTATTATAATAGTCATCAGCTCCGCCCGTCTTTTCCACTACCGTGAAATCCACTCCATGCATAGGGCCGCTTTGGTTGGTAGTCTGATAATATTCCAGCACAAAGCCATTGATGGCTTGCCGGTGATTGGATTTATATTCAACTCCCCATAACCCATCAAAACCATTTAATTTCCCCATTCCACTGAAATCATCATAGTAATTTTCCAAATAGGCACTTATGGAGAAGGCGTCGTGGCGGTAGGTCATACGGATATGTTCGCTACCCATGAAATTTCCTTGGTAAGCTATTTGTTCTCCCTCCGGACTACTGTCATCTCCACGTCTGGGGATGAATACTTTAAAATAATCTTTCCAGCTATTTCCCAAATCTCCTGCATCCATTCCGGCACTTTTATAACCGCCAAACTGTACATCCAGGCTCATGCCTACATCCAGTTGCCATTTCCCTTGCGGCACACCGATGCGAAGGAAACCGCTTTTGTGGTGATACTTAATGCTTTTGGTATACCAATAATCTTCTCCTACCTGTTTCTTTTGATAATTATTATCAGTAAACCATCCGTACGAAATTTCCGCTTTCAGAGCAAGTCTTGGAAGTATCTGTACATATTCGGGGAGTCCTATCCATACTTGCGGAATGGGTCTTGCATTGCCCGACCAGGTTAATCCGCCACTACTCAATTGTTGGTTTAATAATGGAGAGTCAATTTCTTTACTACCAATAAGTAGCCCTATCCATTTGTACCGTATGTCCGCATAGCCTTGTTGCAGTACAAAGGTAGATGTGAAACCAGAAGCTACTGCCATATCCAAGCCACCTTCAAGACGCCAATTACGAAGTGTATCCGTATAAAAAGCTCCTCCTCTCAGGTAAGTATTATTGTCGATTGAGGAGAAGCCATGTTGATTGCTTACTTGCCATAGAGGAGTATTCTCACCCGTGTGGACGGAGGCGCCATATTCTACAAAAGAAGATAAATTTTGCCGTTTCCACCCATTTTGCGCCTTTACTGCCGATCCGGTAGTAAAGGCGCAAAATAGAATGGCAAGAATATGGCAGACTGTACGCATAAGTTTATCGGAATATAATTTTCAGAGTGTTGAGCATGATTTTCAGATCCAGTGCAAATGACCAATGTTCAATATACCAAATATCATATTCTACTCTTTTTTTCATTTTATCCAATTTTTCCGTTTCTCCACGCAGGTTGTGTATCTGCGCCCAACCGGTTATTCCCGGTTTCACCAGCAATCTCTTGTTATAGTCAGGAATGATGCCGCAATATTGTTCCGTGTGTATCAGCATATGGGGCCGGGGACCTACTATCGACATATCTCCAATAAGCACGTTCCAAAACTGGGGTAATTCATCAATGCTGGTGGTGCGTAGAAAACGTCCGAGTGGAGTGATGCGGGGATCGTCATGATATGCTTGCTGTGTATCAGATTCTCCATTGGGTAGCATGGAACGGAATTTATAACAGACAAATACTTTTCCGTATTGTCCGTTCCGTTTTTGAGAAAATATAATCTTGCCTGGCATCTTTATCTTAATACAACATCCTATGAGGATATATGCCCATGGATATATTAATAATAGGACTATTGAAGCGAACACAATATCAAATGTTCGTTTAAAGATTCGATTGTATTTCCGTTGTAGTGGAAAATGATATGATAGGTAATGCATATTCATTATATATATTTACTCAAAATATAGAACGATTATTTATTGGTTATATTGTTCTGCAAATAAGGTTTTATAAACTATAATAGTTTTTTTCTGTACCCTATTCCAACTGTAGTCTTTTATGGGATATGTGAATATGTTTTGTGTTTCAGCAACTTTCTTCTTGATTTGTTTTGCTAAATCTGTTACATCTCCTTTTTTGAAATAATATTTCTCATCTAATGAAACAATTTGAGTTGCAGGTATCTTGCTTAAAAGAATATTGCAGCCAGCTTGCATAGCTTCAAGTACAACCAGAGGAAACCCTTCACTATATGACGAAAGTACGAATAATTTTGTATGGCTATATAATTCACGCAAACATTCTTTGTTTAGGCCACCAGCAAATATTACTTTTTTATTTATACTTTTAGTTTGTAGCATATGGAAATAGGCCATTTCATTCTCTACACTTCCTGCAATAACTAACTGAAACCCGTCTTTTTCAATATTAGCCAATGAAAAAGCTTCAATCAATATGTCTAAGCCTTTTTCTGGTGTAATTCTTCCTACGCTGAGAATATATTTTCCAGGCTCTACTCCCAATTTTGTGAGATATTCTATGCTATCTACCCGAGTAAAATTAGATACACCATTTGGAATGTAGATTGATTTATTTTGAATACTCTTTCTATATTTTTTTAATTGGAAATTATTTACAAATATTATTTTATTAGAAAAGATCAAAGCTATTTTTTCTGATAATTTAAGAAAGTGTTTAGCCAGCCATCCCCATTTTTTATGCTCATAATTAGCACTATGATAGGTCAAAACTACCTTTAAATTAAATAGTCGAAGCAATGGAACAAAAAAACCTGGACCTATATTATGAATATGTACTATATCCGGACGCTTTATAATACATACCAAACTACATAAAAAAGAGTGAACTAATGCTTCTATCCCCTTTATCTTAGTAGATGGTAAATCGATGAATCTTATGTTAGAATAAGTTACATTTTGATGTATATATGATTTTCTTCTAAACACAGTCACCTGAATATCTTTAGGGAAATTCATATATAAATATTCGCAATGTTTTTCTACCCCTCCTTGTACTCCAGGAAAGCCACGTGTACCAAAAACATATACTTTCATTTGAAATAGTTATTTAAATACAGGTTAATGTAAAACTATTATATATTCTCTTACTTCACGAAATGTTTTGAATAACTTTCAACCATTGCTGATAATATTGTCCGGCAGAAAATGATTTGCATGCTATAGTAGAGATAGCCCCCCTATCTGCTTGAATGGAGGAAGTAAACATATCGGTAATAGCTATAGGCAAATCTTCATCTTTCGAAAATAAACGATTGCAGGTATTCGTTTTTAGCAATTCAGGAATGCCTCCGATGTTTCTACCTAATACTGGAGTTCCACAGCATAATGACTCTATAACTCCTAAAGGATTATTTTCATAGCAAATAGATGGAATTATTGAGAATTGCACTTTTTTCAGCAAATGAATTACAGCTTCTGCTGATAATTGCCCAAGAAACACTATATTGGGAGACACATAATTTTGTTGAAGATAATTTTCTAAAGGTCCTCTTCCTGCAATATATAGTTTATAGGGTAATTGAATAGCTGCTTTTAATAATGCGTCTACTCCTTTTTCTTCTGAAAGCCGTCCCACATATGCATAAGCTATTTCTTGTTCTTCCGAGGGGATTTTTGAAATAAATCTAGCTCGTTCCTCACTAACGAAATTGCATATAACATTTAGCTTGTTTATTGGATATTTGCCTTGTGTCATTTTCTGTGCCATAAAATTACTAGGACAAATGAAAGCATCTGTCCATTGTAAAAGCTTTTCTTTCTTCCAATAAATGGCTTCCCACCATGCAAGAAAACTAGCTAAAACATTGTTCTTCATACATTTATGGGAAACCACATTGATCTTCTTATTAAAGCATATTTCACAAGGAACTCCTTTACGTAGACAAGCATATGCAGGACATATTAATTTATAATCATGAATGGTCCACACTACTTTGATGCCTCTTTTGTGTGCTAGTTTAGCAACTATAGGAGAAAGATAAGAATGTATATTATTAAGATGTACTACATCCGGTTGGAAGTCATCCAATACATTTTCATATCCATTTTTTACTCCAACTCCAAAAACACGTAAAGCAGCTTTTAATCTTCCACTTATAGATGAATGAAAGAAGGAAACTTCTTCAGCGAAATACTTATCTTCATTTACATGAATATTTTGCGGATAACTCATTGAGAAGAAACGCACTTCATGTCCTTGTTTCTGAAGTATCTCCCCCAAATTTATGGAGTAAACTTCCGCCCCTCCACGCGCATATAAGAATTTGCTAACTATGAGTATTTTTAATCTGTTCATTACCTTTGGGAATAAATTGTTTCAAGTTCTTTCATTAATTGCGCTGAACTATACGAGTTAGTATAATAATTCTGCTGGTTTGTCTGCATTCTTTTTCTATCGAATGTTTTATCTATAATAACATTTAAGCAATTACAAAGACTATCTATATCATGAGGCATACATAATAATCCTGTATTTTCAGCGATAATATTTTCTTTAAAAAAATCAACTTTTGTAGCAATCAGAGGAGTTTGAAAATAATAAGCTAGGGACAAGACCCCTGATTGTGTAGCCGATATATATGGATAGACTACACATGAAGCATTTCTGTACAGATAAGACACTTCTGCATCTGTGATAAAACGGTTTATTTTGATTATTTGATTATTATTCTTTTTCATACAATCAAACTCCCATTTTCCGCTTCCTGCAATCACTAATTTTTTATCCCGATGAGCCAGACTGCTCCAATATGCACGACATAAATACTCTATTCCTTTATATACATGGAGTGTGCCGAAAAACAGGATATAATCTGTAACATCTTCTAATTCAGGAGGAACTTTCTCTGTTTTCTTCATAGCATCGGTTACAAGACTTGGAAAATGATGAAAATATATATTCTTCTCCGGATACCAATTTTGAAGAGTTTGATATTGAAACTGACTATTTGTAACAAGGTTAAAAACTTTTTTCTGAATTGCCGAACATTGTTGTTGAATGTAACGATTAGTTAGCTTCTCATAAAAAGACAATCGAAGTTCGTGCGGATATACATCATGTATGGTATATATGATATGCGCTGACTGCCTCTTTATACGGTCAATAAAATGAGCCAAGACATAATCAACAGTCAGGAGGTGTATGTAGTTCAACCGATATGTCGAACATAACTTTTCTATATGATTTATCAAACATAAAGGAGCAACTTTATATAAGAGACGGTATAATCTATGTTGCGGAATTGTATAAGTGAATCGAGAACAGTTTTCTGGTAATAATTCTCCATAGCAATCTTTGCCATCAATTACATATAGTACATAAACTTCGTATAAAGACGACTGTGCAATCGTTTTTATAATTTGTGTAGCATATGGCACCATCCCCGGAGATTGTTCCGTACATATATATAATATTTTATTTTTTTCCATGGTCAATTATAGAGTAAACTTTTTGCTTTATTTTATCAGGTAAATATTTCCATGATATTCCTAATACTCCAATTTGGAATAATATCAGCCATATCCATTCGTCAACATAGTAATATATAATACTGGTAACAAATAGCAATGATAGTGCAATGAAAGAAGGAAATTTCCAAATTATGCGAAAAAATTGCCTGGTATCGAATATACGATACACAAAAAGAGATGCATACGATATGATAGATGCTATAATTACTCCTTGTAACCCCAAGTATTGAATTAAGATTAGATTTAAGCTCAGATTAATAACAGTAGCAAGCAATATAGATGGCATCATTTTCTTTGTTTGTTTAGAACATTGATAGCCTAAATCAAGAAATGAAGATAATGCAAAGAAAAACACAGTTAGGAAACAAGGATATATGTAATAGAAGCTGTCTTGGTAGCTGGCATCAACAATCCAAGGCAATACGATTTTTAGTCCAATGGCGCAAGTGACCAGTAAGACTCCTAAATAAAATGTGTACAGGTTGAATATTCTACTGAAAAATACATCTCTGTCAGGTGTTTGATATTGCCGAATGGCTGTATCCTGCCAAGCTTGATAAATAATAGTAGAAAAAGTTCCAAGAATAAGCGATAGCTTATTAGCTACTGCGTATATTCCGTTAGCTTCACTACCTAAATAATGTATAATTATAAGCCTATCTGCTGTTGATAATACCCACCAACAGACAACATTGGGAAGTAAAGGTAAAGAATAATGTAATAAAGCATGACGAATTTCGCGTTTCTTTAAGCCTTTTATTATGAATTTTCTAAAGATAGGAACTTGCCACTCTATCCATCCTAGAACTAGTATACGCGAAAGGATATTGGAAATGAAAATACCTTCTACTCCTAATTTGCCCCATACAACAAATAAAACACTTAATACTCCTGTGAGAAATGTACTTAATACACCTGCAAAAACATAATACCGATTTTTATTGATACCCCGTAGAATTTGCGTATGAATTTCATATATTGAGAATACCAGTAGCATTCCATAAGCTTCTAAAGCATATTTAAATGGATAGAAAAATAGTAGGCATATATATATGATAGTCGCTACAAGAATATTCTTCCCTATAATACGGTAGGTATAAGTAATTACCGCTTTCCAATACTCTGTGTGTTCTTCTTCCAGCAGCAATCGAAAAGAACCATCTCGAAAATCAAAAGTCAGAATTGGAATTATCAAGAATATCAGCCCGAGATATACATCGTAGGTGCCGAAATCTTCTGGAGATACATAATAGGTATAGAGTGGAACCATCAGAAAAGCAATCAATTTTGCTCCAATGTTTCCTATACCATATATCATTATGTTGACTAAAAAGTCCCTTTCTCGACTTTGTTTAGGCATAACTCTTTGTATTTAGCCACAATCATGGCAGTGATTATTAAAATGAAAAGGCCTCTGTTTTGAGAAAAGGTAGCATCGGCAACACCTTCTATTGCAAAGAATATGGCGGACAAAAGTATAAGTAAATATTCTTTCTTATATCCGTGATTACCTATTTTTATTCCTTTAAAGACCACCCATATCCAAAAATACACATAGAGTCCTACACCTATTATTCCAAACTGTGCCAATACCGGATAATAAGCATCAGCTACATATGCCGGATTGGATTTGGAGATTCCCCATAAATGGCTAATACCGTATACTTCATAGATGGATGAATAATATTCTCCAGAAACAAAAGATGCAAAACTTGCTAAACCGCATCCGAATGGTATATAATCAATAAAGATTCGTAAAGAGGTTAATAACATTGCAGGACGACTCCACATCTCACGGGAATTCATCATACCGTCTACATAATAAAGAATTATTTTATCTTTGCCCAACCAAACAGCAATTGCTAGGACGCAGATAGCTATTAGGCAGCCACTAATATTAAATTTAATTTCTATGCCGGCTTTATATAAAAGTATAAGAAAAATAGCAATACCACAGAAACCATAGAATTTAGCTCTGGTAGAGAAGAAACCTATACACAGAATTAAAATAAAGACTAACATATCTTCCCAGCTATCCGAACAACAATAAAGATATAAAAAAGCGGTGGCAATAATTGCCTTTGCAAAATAGGATTGATGCCCAAAGAATAAGAATATTCCATTAGACAGTCCGATACCTAACATCATAAGGCTTGATATCAGACACATAACCACTATAAATCGTTTCTGTGAGGTTGTGAAAGATGGTGCAATCAGATAGGTACAATAAAAAGCCAGAAAAGGCTTAATCTGAATAAGTAAATCTTTTAATATGGCCTTGGGAGTATTAGAATGGATGCTGAAAGAATAAATAGTATAGAACAAAAAAATAATCAATACGAACAATAAAGGAATCACTTCTTTAATGTTCCTTTTTTCATTAATAATTAATCCAGAGAAAAAGAGCAAAAACAAAGCCATAAGTTCATCTGCCGATGTAAAGTCTATATAATCATATAGAATTACATCAAAAATATAACCTGCCACTAAAAAAGCGAAAAACAAGTTGTTTTTAGAACAAACCAGCCGTGAAAGCATGAGCATCATTCTTTAGTAAATACAAATAGCTTTAAACAAATTACGATTAATGAGAGAAAGCATGTCATAGCAAAAGCTATCGCCAATACTATTATCTTTCTTGGATAAATAGGTTTTGCCGAACAATAAGCCGCATCAATAACCCTTCCCGTTTGTTCATCGGGAGAATTAACTAATTCTTTTTCCTGTAGCTTCTGCATAAGGAAAAGATATACAGTTTCCTTAATTTTCTGCTGACGTTTCATTTCAATATACTCTCGTTCTTGCGTGGGTAAAGCACTCAGTTGATTATTGAATGTATGGCTTTTTTTATTGATTGCTCCCAAGCTTGCGCGAATACTTTTTCGGGCTGCATCTATAGCTTCCATTAGCATCTTTCGTTGTTCTGCCAATTGTTTATCTGCTAGAGTTAAAGCCGGATTGCCCTTTTCGGAAGAAAGTAGCAAACGTTGGCGGTCAAGTACTAATTGATTGTAAAGAGCAATTGATTTCTCTCCTATTCCTTCGACAGTTGGAATGGACGCATATTCATTTTCTGGATTTTTCATATAATCAACCACATAATCCAGCATCTTTAAGCGGGCCTCCGTCTCTAAGATAGTACTTTCAAGTTCTTGGTATCCCGTGATAGCAGCCTTGGCGTACAATGTAGGTTCCGGGATGTTATTCTGCTTTTTATAAGTTTCAATTTTATGTTCCAGATAAGCTAATTCTGTTGTTATTGTATCTAAACGCTCTCTCACAAATTTTGCATTCAGATTCGCTTCTCTCACTTTAACATTACGAGAATATTGATTGAAAACCGCCATTAATGCATTCAGAAAGTCACAGCCGCGCTGCTTATTTTCATTATCAAAACTTAGCAATATAATGTCTGAAACTGTTTCTTGAACTCCGGCATATACATCCTCATATAAATCTTCATATACTTGTTGCAACGGAGTTATTTGGCAAGTAATTGTTTGCCATTCAGAATTTTTTATATCGGTATTTGGAGAAATTAGAATGTTTCCGATTGGTAATGATATATGAGAGGGCAATGCTTGTTCTTGTAATTTTACTGTTTTAAACAGCTTCGACTGTACTTGGATTGATCGTATCTTATTATCAGATAATGTTATTTTCATCTTTATAGATTCACTGATGGTATCCAAAAACTGTTCTGGAAATAAAAAGGTGATAGGATTATCTTTTCCATAAAGCAATACATTTTTTATACCATTACGTTGACGCGTTTCTACCTGATATCCGGTTTGTAGAATTGCTTCAGTTATGTTAGTACGTGATGTTAATACAATGACTTCATCCTCCACACTAATTCCTGATCCACTACCCCCTAATAGAGATCCGATACCACTGCTTTTAAGCATCTTCAATTCGGACATCATACCTTGCTTATCATTTATTAATTGCATTCGTGCTGTGAATTCATATTCTTTAGATGTAACCATCAAAAAACAAATTGCAGTAATCAAACAAATAATGCCAATAGGTACGTATATTTTCCAATAACCAAAGAATTGCTTTAGCAAAGCTCCGATATGTATATTTTCGTCATTCATAATTAAGAGATTTATTTAACCAACAATGCAATGCCCAATGATGCCAGCACTGATAAGGCGCTAATTATAGTTGAAGCCAAGGATACATTAAACTGCCCACTTTGACTATATTTGGCATTACCTTTCCTTGCTTTATTAGGTTCCACATAGAGAACATCATTTTGTTGTAGATAATAATAAGGTGAAGTTAAAGTTTCTGAGGATGTCAGATCAAAACGATGGTATTCCTTTTGACCATTGTTATCACGGATTAAAAGCACGTTAGTACGATTGCCGTAGATCGTTAAATCGCCTGCCATACCGAGCGCATCGAGTACGGACAGGCGTTCATTAGGTACATTTACCGTTCCGGGTTTATTAACTTCACCCAGTACTGAAACTTTGAAATTCCTTATCTGTATCGTAACAATTGGAGACTTGACGTAAGCGGAAATCTTTTCAGTCATCATGTCTGTCAATTCGCCACGTGTCATATTGGCAACTTGTACTTTACCAAGTACTGGGAAATCAATCTCTCCGCGTGAATTTACTAAATAAGTATGAAGTACAGGTGTAGAGGTAACATTTGTTTCCCCTGGGGCCAAATAGCTGGCAAGTGGCATATTGAATGCTGCTACAGCATTCGGATCTGTTCCTGATACGGTTATTGATAATTGATCATCTGGAGCAATCCGAGGTGTATAATTAACAGATTGCTCCGTAATAGTTGGCATCTGGTTATCTAAATCCTGAAAATAGGTGATATTATTGGTCGTTGTCTTGCACGACATCAGCATTAATAATGAGAAAGCAGGTATCAGCGTTTTTGTTTTCATCGTATATCTTATCTTTTATTAATTTGACTATCGCAAAAGTAATAGTCTTATAGTCAATAAACGTTGGTTAGGCGGGTTTATTGTTAGGTTGTCTATAATTTGTTCATTGTTTCTTAAGCGTTTTATCAAATGAAGCACTAATTATTATATTTTGCTGTTCGACGCAATATCTTTGTTGAGGTTTGTAATTTGTTTGGCGATATGAATTGATAGTTGAATTTGCCATTTTGTCTTTGAATATATTATTATCATTTACAATCTTATTAGGTTATGACTATTCATTTTTGCTTCAAAATCTTTCTATCAATATTGTATTTACTCAAAAAATAGAGGTATTGATTTTGTGTGTAATTCAGCAAATGAATATGAATAGAGAAATTAAAAGTAAATATTCCATGAACAAGGGGATTAATATGTTGTATATAAATAAATTATTTAACGGTTTAGTTGTATTATATCACATTTATGTTTCTTAACATGTTAATATTTTTATGTTTTGAAATTTAATTGGCTAATTTTCATACATGTTTATTAACCTCTAAAAAAGATTATTATGAAAAAGATTTATGCATTATGTTCCCTCCTATTGATTTGCATGGGAGCTTTTTCTCAAACTGAGATTATTGATAAGGATTTGCAATTGGGAGCTTCTAACGTAGAATATTTAGGATATGGGAAAAAATTGTTCTTTGGAGATTTTTCTGATAACCTTGATGATATATTTTTCGTTAGAAATAATATTAGGTTAGATCAAACGGATTTTATTCTAAATCTCGGCGATGACTATAGTGATAGATTCATTATTGGGAGACAGCATTGGAGCGAAGACTTTTTTACCCCTCAATTTATATTTAAAACAAATGGAAAAATGGGAATTGGAATTCCTGATCCAACGGCTTCATTGGATGTAAATGGTACTATAAGAGCTGACAGTTTATTAATAACGAATGGCAATGTAGGTATCGGTACCGATAACCCTCAAAACAAACTTGATGTAAATGGAACTATCAGGGCTAAAGAAATCTTAGTAGAATCAAATTGGGCTGATTTTGTCTTTAAGCAAAATTATAAATTACCCACATTGAGAGAAGTTGAAGAGCATATAAAAGAAAAAGGTACATTGCCTAATGTTCCTTCTGAAGAAGAAGTTAAGACTAACGGTATTAGCGTGGGAAAAACCAATGCACTTTTACTCCAGAAAATAGAAGAATTGACTTTGTACGTGATCCAGCAACAAAAAGCAATGGAACAACAGCAAAAAGAGATTGAAGAATTGAAATCAAAGATTGTCCAAGAAAAATAAAATGCTATGATGAGAAAATATATTATTTTCATACTTCTATTATTTAATAGTTTGAGTTCCTTCTCTGTAGGGAATTCTCTTACAGGGCCTACAACTGTTGACCCGGGAACGTACTACTCCTATAGAGCTAGTTTGGATGGGTGGGATATCAATACGGTAGTTCGGTGGAAAATTACCAATGGTCGTTTTAATAATGTGAATGGTCCAACTGAATTGAGGCAAACAATTGGTGCACTTCTTGCGACTGTTGTATGGGACGATACTACTAGCAAAGGAACTATAACCGTAGATATCAATGGTCCCGTTTTACTTCGCATCGAAGTAAATATAAACAGTGTCAAGAATATGTATATTACAGATTTCAGATACAATGGAAACAAAGCTACCAACGATATTATAACACTTCCGCTTGGACAAACAGGTACATTGGAATGTACAGTTCCGGAAATGGAGTACCCATTAAGCAAAAATAAAATCACAGAATTCAAGTGGGAAACTCCAAAGTCCTGGGGTGGGAAAACATTCTATAGTGGACGAACTATTAAAGTTAATTATAATGCTACATCCGGTAATGGTGAGACCATAAAAGTTACTCCTCTTGGTTTTAGAAGTGTTTTAGGTAATACTAAGACAATAACAATTAAACGGGCGACACCGGCATTTGACGGCAATATTAAGAATGTAACCATCACGTCTAATAAAACATATAAGCATTCTAACTTGTATGCTGAAAATGTAACTATAAGGAGTGGTGCAAATGTCATTATGAATGGATACAATTCCGTGCGGATAGTACCAGGCTTTACTGCAGAGTTGGGTAGTATTGTCAGGATATATAATGGCACTGCTGCAAATTCGATGACCAGAGGAATTATGGATGAAAATGATAATATAGGCGGTAGAATGACAGAAGACAAGAAAAATGCCAGAATGGAACAAAATAGTCCTAATCCGGCTAAAGGAAGTGTTGTCATAAATTGTTATGTCCCTTCAGAGACGGTCAATGCCTATATTCAAATATACAACACTATGGGAGGAATGGTTCTAAAGTTGCCAATAGGAACAAAAGGACAAAATGAGATACACGTAGATACTTATAAATTGCCTAATGGAATTTATATCTACTCATTGGTTATAGATGGTCGTTTGATTGATACAAAAAGAATGGTCATAGCTAATTAACAAAAATGCAAAGTTAAAACTAATAGGTTTGTATATGTATATCAGTGATGTTTATAAGTCTTCTCTGCGTTTGTTGATTTTTGAATCAGCAAGCCAACTACTGATTCGCATTATTTATTAATTTTGGCTTTTAATGACGAATTACACCTTTAAAAACATACTCACATGAAAAAGCTATTTTGCATCTTACTATGCTATTGTTCCTTGTGCCAGGCACAAGAATATGCCGATTACAAATTATCTGACTACAAGTTACCGGATATCAAGAGAAGTTCTTTGGACTTTAAACTTAATTCCGATGGGTCTTTTGCTACGCACGAGACGAGTGACAATACTGTCTATGATATAAAAGGGGCGATTGATGCTACTTTTAATCGGTATTGTACTACTCGCAAATTTATAGGTGATCAGTCTGCAAGAATATACTTTGCTGGTTTTAAAAACAATTCAACTCGTGATGAGAATGGCGAGAATTATAAACAAAGTAATTTGAGTACAGAGATTTCTTATATGAATGATAGTCGTTTTTATATCAGGCCGAATACTTGGTTCTGGTTTGTAGGAGGAGACGTTTCATTCACATACTATCAGAATAAAGTAAAGGAGACTGAAAAGGACTTGGGAATTTTGATAAGACCTAAGTTGGGTTTAGGCTGGGGAAGAATAGAGAGGGTGCAAGATGCCCGTCAAGCAGTTTATTTATTGGATAAATTCTCGGATTACGGACTAATGAAAAAGCATCTTTCCAATGAAGAAGTAAATCGATTTGCTCAATTGATATCTACAGTTAAAAACAAACGTTTTTTAGATAGTCGGTTACACTTAATAGATGAAATAACAACAGTGGATTCTTTCTTGGTAGCGAATGATTATATTCGTAAGGAAGGTGCGAAGTATTTTACAACATTGTATGACTATTGGCTATACGGCGATTTGCACCAACGAAAATCAGGGTTTGAAGTGGGATTAGAGGGAATGCCTGAATATAATTATTATACGTGCAGTAATTTTAATCAAAAGAATCATGAGCCAGGGATTACCGTCTCTCTCTCAGCTGAGTACGAAAAACCAATAAACCTGCGTTGGCAACATTCGGCTTCTTTAAACTTCATGTTTTTATATACGCATAATACTTTTGAGGCTGACTATGCTGACAAGACAGTTTATGAGCAGAGCCTGGAGCATTTACAAGAAACATTTTTTCGACTCCGGCTTTAGGGGTAAAGCTTACTATTACTTTTCTCCTCAGTTTCGTTTAGAAGCTTCGGCGGAAATCGGTTATCAAGTGACGAATAAAGAAGCTGGCCCTGACCGGTGGGAAGGAACTTATATGTTAACTCTGAATTATTCGTTTTTTTAGAATAAAAGGATCGAATATAATGATTGATTGAAAAATGTGGCAAGAATAAGCAGGAACTTTGAATTATACAATAAAAGCCAACTGAGCTCTAAGGGATTAGTTGGCTTTTTATATTTGTTTGGTGTGGCATTTTTTAGAAGATTATATTTCGAATTTGATAATTCGCTCTTTTTATCTGCACATTGTTTATAATTTGTTGAAAAGAAAAATGCCCTGAAACTGGCTTATATCCGAGATTTCCCTTACTTTTGCACCATGATTGAATTGGCACAACATATAGAAGCTTTATTATTGGAAAATGACTGCGTCATTGTTCCGGGTTTAGGAGGATTTGTAGCTCATTATGCTCCGGCTACGAGAGTGGAAGAAGAAAATATATTTCTGCCCCCTACCCGCATCATCGGTTTCAATCCGCAACTGAAGATGAATGATGGCTTGCTGGTTCAATCTTATATGTCAGTGTATGGCACCAACTTCTCGGATGCTACTAAAATAGTGGAGCGTGAGGTTGATGAACTGATTGCCGCTTTGCATGAAGAAGGTAAAGTGGACCTGCCAAATGTTGGCGAAGTGCGTTATACAATCTATGATACATTTGACTTCGCACCATACGATAATAAGATTACAACTCCTTATTTATACGGGCTGGACGCATTTGAGATGCAGGAATTATCTGCTTTGGAAAAACCGAAGACAGAGAAAGATACTTTCTCTTTAGTTCCTGCCACCACCCCAAAGGAGAAACGTACCTTTGCAGTCCGATTCAATCGGGCGTATCTGACCAATGCGGCTGCGGTAGCGGCTGTCATTATCCTCTCTTTCTTCTTTTCTACTCCGATAGAGAATACGGAAGTGATAGAAGAAAACTATGCGACGTTGCTTCCGGATGAATTGTTTGAAAAGATAGAAAAACAATCTTTGGCAATTACACCGATTGTCTTAAAGCAGAATACTCCTGCGCGTAAAACCGCTAACAAGCAAACAGGAACACAAAAGAAAGTCGTAGCTCCGGTTGCTGTCAGAGAGGTTAAAGTTGCTAAGGAGCCGACTGTATCTACTGAAACAAAAGCAAAAGAACAAGCTTCCCACTCAGTTGCAACAACTACCGATGCGCCTAAACAAAATGTACAGCCTGCTGCTGCAAAGCCGGTAGTTGCCGCACCCAAAAGACCTTACCATATCATCATTGCCAGTGTAGGCACTGAGAAAGATGCGGAAGCTATGGCGGCACAATTGGTTGCCAAAGGCTTTTCCGGTGCGAAAGCTATTGTGGGAGACGGTAAGATGCGTGTCAGCATTGAGTCTTGCGGAACAGAAGTGGAAGCCTATCAGGCTTTGGCGAGAATTCGTGAGAACGAAACCTATAAGAATGCCTGGGTGCTGAAAAAGTGATAAAGTGATATCTCCTATTTTTCAATTTTTAATTTTTAATTTCCATGAAGCGTATCCGTTGTCCCAAATGTGAGAATTATCTTCAGTTTGACGAAACAAAGTATAGCGAAGGTCAGTCCTTGGTCTTTGTTTGTGAGCATTGTGGCAAGCAGTTTAGTATTCGCTTGGGGAAAACAAAGATGCTCGCTCCACAAAAGGAAGAACGCCCGGACGAAGAGGAATTCAAGGAAGCCTTTGGTAGTATCACAGTGATTGAGAATGTATTTGGCTTCAAACAAGTGCTGCCTTTGCAAGAAGGAGATAATGTAATAGGTCGCCGCTGTGTGGGTACTAACATAAATACTCCCATTGAAACATCGGATATGAGTATGGATCGTCGCCATTGCATTATTAATGTGAAACGCAATAAACAAGGTGGGCTTATCTATACTTTGCGGGACGCCCCCAGCCTGACGGGAACCTTTCTGAATAATGAAATTCTGGGTGACAAAGACCGTATCCGTATTGAGGATGGTGCAATTGTTACCATTGGGGCTACAACCCTAATTTTGCGTAGTGGAACAAGCAATGAACTTGAGTAATCTTTTATTTATTCAACATTATAACTTCGTACTGCATTCCTTTTTTGGTTCGTTTTGACTCTATCTGATTTTTCTTAAGGATGCGTCCAAATGTACTTATACAACTGTTGGACAATGAAATAGTTTTTGATTTTCCTTGCAGGTATTCGATAATTTTCATGGAGGTCATCCACTCCCCCATTTCATCTTCTTCCGGTGAACGAAAATAACAATGGAATAGTTGCTCTAACGGGCTAATTTGTTCAAATTCCCGGTTAGACTCCTTCAAAACAACTTCATCTGTATCATCAAACTCAGGCAATCCGGCCAGGTCGTTCACTTCGAGCATCACTACCCCATTGTAGCGCTTCATCTTCCTGCTGCCGTCGCGGCTTCTCCCGTATTCAATAGACGGATAGATGCGTGGCAACTTGTCGGTGTGCTCGTAGTGATCACGGGCGTCAGGGGTGGTGTATAGTAGCATAGTCCGTAGTGCCGTGACATGTGCCGCTTTGGTTTCTGTTTTTATTTTTTCCAATAATGCGTCTGCTTCGCAAGTGCTGACGGTTTCTTTACCACTTTCTTTTTCTTCTCTAATCAGAGTTATTTTCATTTGCGTTTCTATTTAAAAAATAATTTATTCATAAATAGCTTTTCCTGAGAGGCTGCAAGGTACGCATAAAATGCATTTTAATCAAATATAATAGGGCTTTTATTGGAATATTATTCTCCTGTTCTAATCGTCTGAAAATAATAAGAAAAATTGAAATATAGTCGGTTGAAAACTTGACTTTCCCTTATTGTTTTTGTATCTTTGTCAGTAGCAAAATTTCGTCTTGCAGTTGTGTGCCGGACGTTTTTCAACTGGGGGCTGTGCAGCCTGCGATTGCAGGATGTATAGCCTCCAGTTGGAAAACGAAGTTTTGTCTATAGCTTAATGGCATTTTCCTCAAAGCAAAAGAGGAAAAGGAATAAGGCAAATGATGATTTAGTAACTTAATAACATAGCATTATGGCAGCAGAATATGATTTTCAGAGGCGCCCAAATCCGAAAGGAGACGACGCAGTACAACCTTTGTATCCGCGTATTGTAAACAAGGGTACGATTAAGATGGAGCGTCTGGTTCAGGATATAGCCGGTATGTCCAGCTTTACGCCCGGTGATGTGACAGGTGTAATGGCATTGATTGAGGACCGCATTTCTTATTACTTGTCCGAAGGGCACCATGTGCAATTGGGTGATATCGGATATTTTTCGGCAGGTCTGCAAGCCCGTCCGGTGATGGATCCTAAAGAGATTCACTCGCAAACCATTTTCTTTGGAAAAGTGCATTTGCGTGTATCCCCCGACTTCCGGAAACGCTGTGCAGGTTATGTGGAGCGTGCCAAATACGGTTTTCGGAAAAGTGCCGAACTTAGCGGTGCGGAACGTTATCGCCGTTTACTGGCTTTTCTGGAGACACATCCTTTCATTACCCGCCATGATTACAGCGGAATTACGGGACTTTTGAAGAATAAAGCGCTGAATGACCTCAATTTGCTCGTAGAAAAGGGCTATTTGAATGTAATAGGGCGAGGATCGCACAAAGTATATGTACGCGCTGATAATAAGGTGGTTACGGAGTGACCGAAGCTCATTGATAGACCAAAAAGGGTGTAGGAAATAATTTTCCTACACCCTGGCTACACCGCTACACCGATTGTTATATAATTGAATATCAACGGAAACTGTAATGTGGTGTAGGGTGTAGGCAAAATTGCTCAAAACATATTATTGTTTTCTTTATAATTTAATGCACGGTTCATCATCTTTAATTGTGTGAGGGAATTGTCGAAACTGACGGGATTTGCTTTAATATCCGGATTGACGATAGTGGCATCATACGCTGATTTCTCCAGTTTACCATTCAGATAAATCTTCAACATGCCGTTTTTTTCGCGACATAACGAAACTATCAGTTTCTTGTTGCTGTTTACTTGTTGGTCGGAGCTGACTTTCAGACCTCCTGCCACAAATACCAGTCGGCCGTCAGCGTCTATAGATACCGATATGTCCTTTCCCTGATGCAGTAAAACGACAGCAGCCTTGTCCGTTTTCAGATGGAAAGATATATTAAAATCTCCCCTGCCACTGATGCCCGTTGAAACAGGTATCTCCTGGTTTTCAAAATAGAAGAAAGGCATACGAATCGTTTTGCTATTCTCCGCATAATCTTTCACTCCCGAAACACTGAAACGATACTCATTATTCTTTTTCATTTCCCGAACCAAAGTTAAGGCTACACTACGCCTGTCGGCCAGCAGCGCAACGTTCTTCACTTCATTTTCCGAAACGGTAAATATTCCGTTCTCCACAATTACCGGTTCATCAAATTCGGCGACCAAGCTTGTCGAAGAAGTGGTTTTTACCATTTGTAATTTGGGGGCCGTCTTGTCGGGAGAAGTACTGAATTTCCAAATTCTCACTTCACCCGGTTGCAAATCGATTGTCATCTGTTCGCCATAGTCAAACAGATGACGTTTCGCAAATTCTTTTTCCCCGTCAGTACTAAGGAATGTCCATACAGCCCTACGGTATAATCCTTTTAATCCTTCGGGCATGCCAATCGTCCGGTCGAGCAGCAGTGTGAACTTTTGGGGGCGGTCGGACGGATTGCGCACAGAGATAATACCTTCCTGCCCATTCCAGGCGGAATATCCGTAAGGACCTCCCTTGGCAGGAGTCTGCCCTATAAGTTTTGCATGTCTGAGAATCCCGTAGTTATCACTGATCCAACGCAGTACATCCGCATTTATCACCCACTTCTGTCCTTCATCCATCATGTCGTAGCTGTAATGAAGTTCCCAGAAAGCAGTGCCACGGGTTGCCATCATCATCAGGTATGTGCGAAACTCGTCATCATTCATTTTTCCCGCTAAATTTGCCTTATGGCCATAAATAGGGTCGTGATTATAAAGATGGGCTAAAGGAAACTGAAATGCGCGTGTTTTCACGAAATCAAAATAACGGTCGTCTCTATAGGATAACAGCCGGTCTACTTGTGCCGGACGCTTGACATCCAGTCCTCCCATATCCTGTGAGTTTTGAATCCAGACAGAGTTGGCCCACTGCAAATACCAGGGACTGGGATTCACGTAGCAAGTCAGGTTAATCCAGAAATCATCCCGTTTGGTTCCGCGCTGGTCGCGCATGGCCTGAAGTATATCAATCCACCGTTCCCAATGTTCAGTGACATAGTACATCCCCTGATATCCGCCGGATATGTAATTGCCTGCTGAATCGGCCTGTGGAGGACGAACCATGAAGCCATCCAGTTTCCAGTAGTTGATGTCAAACTTCTTCTGACAATCCAGAAAGAAATCCTTCAGCTTTTGCAGATAGACTTTATGGTTAGTGCAGATATCATCTGCATTTTGGTTCCATTTACCATTGCCATTTTTCTCAAGGTACTTGGCAAATCCGCTATTATAACTATATCCTCCACGGGGTCCCAGCCACAATCCGAAATCAGAAGCAAATTGATGGGCCAGTTTGGAAGGAGTGGCCAATTCATGCGGGAATTTACTGTTGAAAGACCAGAACTTGACCGTATTTTCCTTTTCAAAAGGGCCATAGGCATTCCAGCCATCATCCACTACATAAGAGTCGAGCGGACGGACACCGTTTTGCGTCAATCCGCATTCCACTTCACGGAAGGAGTTCAGAATATTGTTCTCATCGATCTTCATCATAAAGTCATACCATGAGTTATACTGCATACGCAAATTTATCGGGACGGCAATGTCATCGATATAACTGAAAAAATCGGTCCGGATAACATCCATGTCGACACTGCGGGAAGCACCAAGCACTGCTTTCCAAGTAGAGAATGTGCCGTTTTCCAATCGATTTTCTTTATCCAGCATATCAAAATTCTTACCGGAATAATAACGGATATGTGCCACATTGTCTTTTGTTATCACTGATTCGGCAGCAGGGAACTCCAAGCCTAAAAACATGGCTTGCACATATAGCGGTTGTCCCAAAGAGATGTGATAGCTGCTGATTCCTCCCACGCCTCCTTCCATATCCGGATGTGTCCAGACTGCATATCCTCCGGGAAGTTTCAGAGATTCGAAATCAATGTAGTCGATGCGTGCCTGGCTGCGCTGTGAATCGGGAACTGTAATTTCCAGGTGTTTCCGCATATAATGCTTTTCGTTTTGCAGTGTATATACCATATTGACTTGCCAATCGACCTCTCCAAGACGGAAACTCTGATAGCGGAAGGTTAGTTTCTTCCCGCCCTTTCCTTCGTCAGTGATGTCAACCTTGTTTAGTGAAAGCTTTGATGAGCGGAGTTCCGCAGTGACAGAATCTTCGCTTAACGTACGTATAATGAATTCCTCGGAAGAAATCTCCGGAACGATTCGGATGGGTTCCGAACCGGTACGTTTATTCACAATGGTCTGTGTGCGCACTTGTCCATTCACTAAGGAGAACTCACGAGCCAGAAATTCGTTGCCTATAACTACCGAACTCCCATCATGAACCGCGTAGACTCCTTTACTTTTTGCTGCTGTCGCCAATGCTGAACAGCAAAATGGCAGAAGCAGAATAATAAAAAAACGTTTTAACATAATGTTGTATACTTATTCAATTATAATTTCATCAAAATAAAATCTCGTATTTTGTCCCGGATGTACGTGATGCGCATATTATTGACAAATGGGGCATTTCGCAAAAAAAGAAGGCTTTAAAGAATAAAGGGTCGATATCAACATCGACCCTTTATTCTTTCTTAAAAAACCTAAGATACAATTTAAAGATATAATTAAGAGATATAAATCTCTAATCACAATCGTATGTATAATCGGCCACCGACCCTGTTTCTATAGGCCATCCCGGATTCTGGTAAATATTGGAATTTTCCAGATCAGTGGCGTCACCGGCTGTCAGCAATATCTCGCTCAACGGTATCGGTTCCAGATAATGCGGTTTAGGGAAGTTGTATCCGTTATAAGCTTTATCCGATTCGTTTACTCTAAAAACTCTTATATATTTGCTTTCCGGATCTCCGGGATCATATTGAGAAATAACATCTTCTTTTAATGTAATCGGTGGTTCAGCATTAGCATATCTTCTAAACATCACATCCCACAGATTCATACCCATCATATCATAGTTTACCATATTGTCCAGAGCACGCCATCTCTTCAGGTCGTTCAGTCGCATGCCTTCGGCTATGAATTCACAGCGTCGTTCCCTGCGAATGTTATACAATGTAGCGTCTATGCCTTTAGTCTTTGCCGCCAAATCACGTTCCTGTGACAAGTCAGTACGACTGATGGTAAGCATATAATCCGAATTCGTCTTCGCTCTGTCGCGTAACGCTCTCCAATAGGAATCGCAATTGCCTCCCAAGTCCTTATGTCTCTCATAATAGGCTTCCAGATAGATGCAATAGGCTTCTGCCGACCTGAATATAGGATTTGCGGTGGTTCCTCCGGTTTCCGAGCCTGCTTGGTCCGGATTTAGCCATTTGGATACCTGATAACCGGTTGGCGTATATTCATTGTCACGAGATCCGATTCGGGGCAAGAACACATTGTTCAGTGATTCCACCAAACGGTTATCCCGGTGTGCCAACACCCGTTCGATAGTGATATCCGATTGATAGTAATCTCCGGCCGCATAAATGGGAAGTCCGTTATTCATCAGGAAAGACTCTACCAATGAACGGGTGTATCCGGTTTTTCCGGCTAAACTCAACGCCCGGTTTACTCCGTGTCCATTTACTGTCGCTACATAGCTTTTTGCCAACAATACCTCAGGAATTGTATCAATGACATCAGACGTGAACATCTTTTTATAGTCTTTACACAAAGGACGTACTTTTGCTACCATGTCCGAATACTCAATGGCTTTATCCAGGAAGAAGTTGATTTCAGCCTCTGCACTTCCCGCCTTAAATGTGAAATCAGGATGCATTTTGGCTCCCACCCATTTGGCATTGCCCGGCACGAAGCAAGTACCGGCATGATATTTCTCCCACGTCGCTTCGAATAATGCCACGCGGGCCAGCATCAGGCGGGCGCAATCCCGACTCAAACGTCCGGTAGATGGCGCAGTTTCCATCATCAGGCTGTCGGCTATCTCCAGGTCACGAATCATGAAACGTGCCACTTCATTGCGGGGAGCGCGCCGGGTACTTACTTTCAGGATGCTAATGTCGTCCGGCAATACTTTATCAATAATGGGCACATCTCCATAATTGGTCAATAGGCGATAGTAATCGTATGCCCTGAAAAAGTAGACTTCTCCCAGGTAATGGTTGATTTCCTTTTCAGTGCCGGTGATTTCCTTATTCTCTATTCTTTCCCGAATCAGGTTGATGAAATAGTTGCATTGGCGGATTGTAGTGAATTTCCATGCACTGTTGTCGCCCAACTTAGGAACTTCCTTTACTCCCGGATAAAAGTTACTGTTGGACCAGAAGGAGGTCTGGTTATCACTGTTTTCATCATCCCTGTAAGGACCTCCGTTCATGTATGATTTGTTACTGGGAAATAAGGAATAGAATGTATTGGCAAAATATGCCATATCTTTTGTCGACTTCAGAAATATATTTTCATTACCGAAGTCAAGAGGTTCTCTTTGCAGGAAATCCTCGCAGGAAGACAGCAGGAAACCTCCCATCACTAGAAACAAGGTTATATATTTTTTCATATTCTTTTTCATTATATTTATTTAGAACATTACATTGACTCCTACGGAGAAAGTGCGGTACATCGGATAAGTTTTACCGATACCGTAAGCCTGTGCCGACGAACCGAGCGCTTCCGGATCAAGAATCATCAGGTTCGTGAATGTCAGCAGGTTTTCAGCAGAAACGTATATGCGCAATTTCTTTATATATTTCTTTATAGAAGCAAGTTGCGGAAGCGTATAACCCAAAGTAACATTCTTCAGGCGCAGATAGGAAGCGTCCTGCAGATAATGGTCGTTGCACTGGGAGTTATTCCTGTCGGTACGGATACGTGCATAATAAGCATCGGTATTGGCTCCCAGCGGATGATTCGCATAGCGGAAATAATCCATGTGCTCCTTGTAGATGGAACGCTGCCAAGCGCCTGACACACCAAAGAAACTCGGTGAATCGAGAAAAACGTCTCTCTTGCCCACACCCTGGAAGAAGCAACTGAAGTCCAGGTATTTCCAGCGGAGTGTGCCGCGGATACCATACGAATAACGGGGAGTAGAATTTCCGATTACCGTTAAGTCGCCATGAGAGTCTACAGTCTCAGAGCCTTTGGTGATGGCGGGATTGTCGTCCAGATTGGCATACATGAAGTCGCCTCCTCCCCATAATGAGTTGCCGATGGCTGTTTGGTCGTGCTGAGCTATATGATCGGCCATTTCCTGATCGTTTTTCGCAATTCCAATCACACGTAATCCCCAGATATCTCCTAAATCCTTGCCTTTATAGTATTTGGATAATTCTTTGTTAGGGCTGTCGTATTTAGTAATGATTGATTTGAAATCGCTCAAGGTGACATACAATTCATAGCTCCAGTCTTTACCGATGCGATCGGTCCAGCTTGCTTCCAACTCCCAACCGCGTGTACGCAGTTCGGCATTGTTCGTTTTAGGCACATTGGCTCCGTAGACAGCCGGTACGGGTAATGCAGGCCCTACGGCATCTTTCGTTTTACGCTCGTACCACTCTCCCATTATACTCAGACGGGAGTTGAAGAAAGCAAGATCCACACCGACGTTAGTGTTCTGCACGGTTTCCCAAGTGATATTTGTGGAGAACGGAGCCGGAGCCTTCAATTGTGTGGCAGCTACACCGTCAAAAACATAATCGGACATCGGGCTTGTGAACATCTTCTGGAAATAGGGATAAAAACTATTCGTATTCTGGCTGCCTAACGAACCGAATGAAGCTCTGATCTTGAACATGTCCCAACCGGTCTTTTCTTTTATTTTTTCGAAGAAAGGTTCTTCGGCAATGTTCCAACCCACAGAGAATGATGGAAAGAATCCCCAACGTTTGTCTGTTGGAAAGCGGGAGGCAGCATCAGCTCTGAAGTTCACTTCGGCCAAATAACGCATGGCGTAATTATAGTTGAGTCTGCTGAAAATACCGAGAGTGGACCATTCTGATTTTTGTTCGCTCGTAAGGTTAGTCGGGTCGTTTACGATCCATGGATTATCATCCGAAACAATCTTGGAAGAACCGATTCTGGAATAAGACGTAGAATAATATTCAGACTGGGTTCCCACCAGTATCTTGAAATAGTGCTTCTTCAACTGTTTCTCATAGTCTGTGCGTGCACTGAAGTTCCAGTAGTTTATGCGGCCGTTACCTACCTCATAGTAGCTTTCGCCCGCACCGGGCTGTACGTTGAAGCTACCGTCTCCCTTCACTTCATGTTTTACGGCTACGTCCTTCAGCACCCCGATAGGCACTACTCTACCATCCGGTAATGTATTATATATCTTCTTGAACTGACGGGTGTCATTGGGAGTCTCTATCCTGCTACTGAAATCAACATATATTTTCCAATCCTTGACAGGTTCGATAATTACCTTTCCCTGATTATAGAAGCTTTTACCGTTGGCTATCTGATCTCCACCGTTCTGTAGAGCTTCAATGCCCGAACTGGTATGATATTCTCCGGTGGGATATGTGACCGGAACCAGGGGATACGTACGACCCAGATTATGGAAGAAAAGATCGTTCATGGCAGACGGCTTTTGGTTTTTGTCCAATATCATGCGGGTAGTCCAGTAAACCGAAACGATTTTATTCATCTTAATTGTAAAGTTTCCGTTCAGGGAGAAGTTTTCGTATTTATCATCGGAGTAGCGGAACAGACCATTCTGGTTCAGATAGCGTCCGGAAATATAATAATTGAATTTATCACTGCCGCCACTCATACTGACGTTGTGTTCCTGAGAGTAAGACGCATTCTTCAAATGCACATCATACCAGTTTGTATTGGCCCAGCATTGTTGATCGCCTACCCACCACACTTCACCGGTCTCTTCATTGGGCTTTCCCGGTTCGATGCCGTATTGAAGGTAAGGAACATCTGGAAGGCTGGTACCATTCATCAAGGCTAAGATTCTATCGGTATTGATCTGACTATTGCCTCCTGCATTCGTAAAAGCGTCATTCACAGCCAAGGCATATTCGTAAGAATTGACCATGTTGGGGGTATTGATAGGCTGGGATATGCGTACGTTTCCCGAATAAGAGATATTGAATCCCCTATCACCCTTCTTCAAGGTGACAAGAATCACACCGTAGGGAGCGCGCGAACCGTAAATGGCTGCTGCTGCGGCATCCTTCAAGATGGTGATATTTTCAACATCATTGGGGTTCAGGGTAGACAAGTCTCCTTCCATGCCGTCAATCAGCACAAGCGGGGAAGCCTTGCTGCCGGTTCCGTCCTGGTCTATATCTTCCAGTCCCACTCCACGGATGTTGATCTCCATTTTCTGGCCGGGTGCACCACCCATATCGTTGGTGATATTCAGTCCGGCTACCGCTCCTTGAAGACCGTCTGCAACACTGGTGATAGGGCGTGAAGCAAGTACTTTGGTGTCTACACTTTTAACGGCTCCCGTCAGATTCGCTTTTTTCTGAGTACCGAATCCTACAATAACCACTTCGTTTAACATCTGTGAATCTTCACGCAACACTACTTTCATCTTCTTACCCTTGGTGGCAGGCACTGTCTGTTTCTGATATCCGAGATAGGTAAACTCCAATGACTGTTTCGCATCGGCTTCTATGCTAAAATTTCCGTCGAGGTCTGTGATTGTACCTGTCCCGTGATTCTCTTTTATAACGACATTTACACCCGGTAACGGTTCACCGCTTTCATCAACAACTACACCGGTGACTTTCGTTGTTTGTGCACAGATTATACTGTTCAGTATAAAAAGACACCCCATCATTATAATATATCTATATTTCATAAGGTTAGTTTTTATAGTAAAGATTTAATTAGCTACCACGTGGGGCTGTACGATTACAACTGTCTTCACAATGGCAGAATCGCCTGCTATCACAGAATAGTAAACTTTTCTGTCGTTTTTTGTTTTATTGTTCGACACGGTGGATGTTATAGTCGCATCTCCGCCTCCCCGGGGGGATGAAGGGATGGACATCCACCCTGACAGGCCGGCTTTGTTTTGACATTTGGCACTCCATGAGCAATTTGTGGTGATTTTAAAAACCATCATATTTGCGGTACTCGGGATTATTATCGAATCTCCGGTGTATTGGTTTCCCAGCGTATCACTGACTGAGAAATCCAGATAAAGAGGTTCAAAAACTCCCGGAGTCTTAATATCCTTTTCGCAACTGCCGCAGAAGAAACTGCCGATTGCCAAGAAGGAAAGCAGGACTAATTGTTTTTTTCTCATTTTACATTAGATTAAATTATACATATGGTTAACTATTTCACGATCAACAGTCTGGAGTATTGTTTTCCGGAATCCGTCAGTAAACGCAACAAATAGTAGCCGGATGCAAGTTTCCCGTATTCATACCGGAAGATGCCCTCTGCTGATATCTCTAAAGTTTGTAACAGTACTCCCGAATTAGTGTACATGAGTAGTTTGCATCCTTTTTCCCCTTCAGGTATGGTTATATCGGTTACGCCTTCCGACGGATTTGGATAAATGGAAAACTCAGTATTTTTAGTTTTTACTTTTTCAATAGCGGTAGGAGTCATGTCTACTTTCGTCACCAGTGTGTCTACATTGGATGAAATGGCATAAGCCGATGACTTGAACAGGCTCAACGGATGATTCGTATCAGGGAAATCAATATTCAGCGACCAACACATGATGCCACCCAGTCCTTGTTTCTTCACTTGCTCCGAACGCCAACGGGTCTGGTAGGTTCCCGTAAAGTAATAGCCGTTTGAATAATTATCATCCGGACCGATTTCTCCGACCTGATGGATGCGTACCGGTGGATTGTTTGTTTGCGAACCATCGGCATTGTATTGCTTGCTGGTGCTGCCTGCAAAAGACATCACTATTTTTTCTTCCGGATATTCCCAAGCCAGGAATTTGTTGTAGGCTTCCGGGAAACTTTCATAGGTGAAATGCTCTTTAGCCGGACCGTAATTCTGGAACAGGAAATAGTCTACAGACTTCATATCTTCTTTAGGAAACCAATATGAAACGGTGTGTGGAGAAACTGTCAGAGTCTTGCCCTCCTTCAATTTGCTGCGAAGCAAAGTCATCAGTTTACCATAGTTTGTCCATGCAGCATCCTGACCGCCATATCCCGGCCATTCCAGGTCGAAATCCACGCCATCCAGATTATCGTCATTATTTATAATATCAGCCATTTCGGTAGTGAAACGCTCCCTTTTTGCCGCATTGCCTATCACTGTTTTCCAATCGGAACCACCCGAAACACTCAGGCGAATTTTGAATCCGCGGTGATTGGCATACGCCGTGCGCATGATGTTCAGATATTCTTTATAAGAAAAACAGTCATATCCGGGATCTTCCGGCTTATTGTATGGCCAGTAACTGCCTGCATAAAAGGCATAATTCACTCCAACATTTTTCCTGAATCCGGGCAAATTCAGACCATTATCACCCATTGAGAAAATCTCGTCGCGTCCGCTGCCCTTGTTCCAGATTATGGTTTCATCTATTTTGCCCACAAAATTCTCTCCAATAGTAGCTTCCACATCAGCAAGTTCGGCAAGTGGCAACACCCACGACTTTTTTATCTCAGGATACAAATAAGGGTAAATGTTCAGTTTCTTTTTGTTGCAGGCAAAAAGAAAAGTTCTGTTTAACTCATAATAACGATCAGAGGTTGAAAAACCCAAATGAATCCATTTACCGGTTACGATTTCTCCCGCACATTTGTATTTATATTCGTCTCCATTTACTCGGAGAATTACTTCTGCATTGCTTTCTTCGCCTAGACGGAGAGATATTCCCATATTTTCGTTTTTCTCCTTTTTCAAGAGAAAAGCACCTTCCACCCACCGGTCGATATAGAACCAGGTGCAGAATGAATAATCGTCGGTTGGAGTCATTGCTTTGACACCTGCACTCATTTTTCCAGTACCGTCAAAAGCCAGCATACCTCCGTTACGCCCCTCATAAGATTCTAAATAGGATGCTCCTCCTGTCAGTACTCCTCTGTCGAATGGCAGGCTCACACTGGCCGAACCGTCGCTTCCTATTCCGGCAATCAGCGCGACTAAATCATTGCATAACAGGTATTTGTCACGGTCTGTTCCTGTGTCGGAGAAACGTCCAAAATCGGTATAAGCAGTAACTATACGGTATTTAAAGAAGGAATTATCTGTGACCTCTACACGGTGTGCATTTCCGTTCATGATGCCATGATGGCGGAATGTATAATCTACGATGTTATCGCATAATTCCTGATCGAATTTGTAGTATGCAATCAAGGATTCATAGTCCGGATGAAATTTATTAATGGTATTATCCCACAGGATAAATCCTTTTACACTGGGATCATGTGTTAAGTATTCCGTTGTATCGAGTATGGTACTCCATAAACGAAACTCATCTATTTTTCCCTTAAATGCTTCTCCTATTCTGAATTCCGAATCGCTGTCCGGAATCGTTAGTGAAGAAGAAACTGTAGGAGAATTTATTTCTTCCCCATTAACATAAGAAGTGATATTGCTCCCGTCTACCATAAAAGTCAATTGTGACCAGGCACTCACTGAAAAGTGGTCTGATTGGAGCTGGATATTCTGGTTACCTATATGAAAAACAATTGTACCTTCCGCCGGACCCAGGCATGCCTCAAAAATGTCGGCACCTGCTCCTCGTTTAAAAATAGATGCACCCGGTGTCCATTCGGAGGGATACACCCAAAACTGAACTGTGTATTTAGAGAGGTTATTTAGTTCTGATATACAATTAAATTTGATATCACTGTTACCGTCGAACGCTACCGCGTAATTTTTGACTTGGGCAAACGAGGTCAGGCAAAAAAGGAGGGAAATAAAAAAGCAGAAAAGTCTGTTCATAATATTAAATTTTTCATGAAAGAAGGATATGATTCTTATTTTGAGAAAACATATCCTTCAACCAATACCTAAAGATTAATTATTCACTACTTTTGTTGTGGTAGTCTTAGTCTTTACTATAAAAACGCCTTTACCATTCAAAGGCAATGCAAGCACATCAGAAGTAGCTTTCTGAGATGAAATCAATGTTCCTAAAATCGAATATACTTCTACTTTATCACCGGATTCTAAATTTGAAATTGTCAGGAGGTTGTTTGAAACGTTGCAACGTACCTTGTTACCTTCAAATGTCGGAGTGTTGATTCCGGTTACAATCTGACCGTTTTCCAGAGTTAAATATTTCATGAAGTTTGCAGCGTTACCTTTAGCATATGCGCCGTCTGTCGGGGACGTGAATTTTATTTCTTTAATAAGAAGAGCGCCCGTATCAAATTTTGCGCCATTAAACCCGATAGTAAATGCAAATGGATTTCCATCGGGCGTACCCACCTGGAAGTCATATTCCACCTTTTGCCAACCTTCATTCAATTCATACATTTCTTCTGTCTCCACATCTTTCACCATCATGTCAAATGAAAGAATTCCACTAAAAGAGTTTAATACAGAATTAGGTCCAACTGCTTTAATTTCTAATTTTGAAATTATGCCACTATTAGGATCCGGATCCGGATCAGCTTCCCAAGCTTTATAAGTAATGGAAACACGGATGAACGGAGCGGCAGCATCTTCTCCGCCTGTCGGGGTTTTTTCCGGATCAGAATAAAATGCAAGTTGAGTCCAAGCAGGAATAGAACCTGTGGCTTTGGTACCTTTTGAAAAGACTGCATCATCACAGTTAACACCTTTAAAGCATAATACTTTTCCAATACCTTCGGCCGTTAAATCAAGAATCTGCAAACCGGCCTGCAAATTCTTAAATGCATCCGTATTTTTACTATCCCAAAATGCACCTCCGGTAGCATTTACATACCCAACTTTCGATTCTTTAGCAGCATCGAGATTTCCCGGTCCCCAACCATTATTACAACCATCAATAACGTATTGTCCTTCCGGTTGATTGGCAAAATCATAACGTGAAGGAGTAATGTCGTTTTGTGCCATAGCACTGGCAGCTACTACTAACATAGCTGTGGAAAAGAGTAGTTTTCTTTTCATAATATTAAAGAGTTTAAAATTAATATTGGGAGGCAATCTTAACCTCCGTTTTCTGCTTGCAAACATACGATATTGCACATTACCGGATGTTTAATAATGATTTTGCAGTTTTTGAATTTGTTTGAAACAGAAAAAGAAAACGACTGATTAGACAAAAGATGAAACTTATGCAGACAAAAGCGAACAAACCTCCTTATTAGATTTTCAGGAAAATTCTCTTTTTGTACATCGTGCGAAGAATAAAGAAGAGAATAAGATAATTACCTAAAGTGAGCCATACGGAATAATACTTTCCCAGATACGGCTCCAGACCATAACTAACAGAAGCCACTATACAACGGAAATTGATGACCTCCCCTATAATATATGCTGTAATGGAATTCATGCCATATATTTTAAGCCAATTTAGTCCAAGTGTATTTCCTCTATAATCAATCCAGTAATAAAACAGCCCCATTAACAAAAAGCAATAGCCACCGGAAAGCAGTGTCATACTACAAGTCCATAAACGTTTGATAACAGGCATTTGTAAACTCCATACACCTGCAAGAGCAAGTAATGCAATACCGACAACAAATAAGCGGATAGCAACTTTACGTTTTCCCCCTTTCCCATCCTTCATCATCTTTCCTGCAAATGTGCCTAGCATAACGGTCACGCCAAATGTAAGACTACTCCATATCCACGTATAATGATACGAAGGCGAAAAACTCCAGCTTCCATCTGCATTCCAACTCGTCCCGTCACGGAAGCGCCCCAGTACCCAGCAATCCAGTTTTTCAGCAAAGTTGCCGTCCGGAGTGAAATCTCCCAGAAATGTCATCGGAATCCAATAAGTGAGAAGAAGGAGTATGGTAATGAAAATCTGCAATCTGAATGAACAATTCAACAAAAGGATGGCTGCAATCAAATATCCTGTAGCAATGGCCTGCAATGTGTTGGAGTATAAATAAAGATGTTGCGGATTCATTCCTAACAAGTTGCCTTGTACAATCATGCCGAAAATGAAAAGAAGAAGAAATCTTTTCAATATTTTCCGATAGACAAGACCTCTGTCAGAGCTATCCCTGAATTTGGCAAATGAAAAAGGCATAGATACTCCTGTCATGAATAAGAACAATGGCATCACCAGATCCCAAAAACGAAAACCAACCCAAACTTCATGATCGAATTGCCACAACACTTCTTTAAACCAGGGCAGATTGAGGTGGTGTCCTAAAACGACCAGTACCGGTTGAAAGAAAACCAAAAGAAAAAGGTCAAAACCACGCAGAATATCAAGCGAAGCAAGACGATTGGCAGGGGTATGTTCCATATATAGTTGTTGTATTATTCAAGGCTCATTTATTTATTATCCGGTTCCGTCTTCATTGACTTCCGATGTTCTTCTTTATATTGGGATGGTGTTTTCCCGGTATACCGCTTAAACATAGTGCTGAAATAGCGGGAAGAAGAAAAACCGGCCTTTTCTGAAATTTCTGTAAAATTCATATTTGTGTTGGTTATCAAATATATGACTCTTTCTAAACGGAATTTATTAATATAGTCATTCCCCCCCATATCGGTGATGGCTTTTAGCTTATTATAAAAAGTGGCACGGCTCATGCACAGCTCCTTACACAGGAAACTTACGTCTAAATCGGGGTTACCCAGATGTTCGGTTATCAATTCATTTGTTTTAAGCAGGAAAGCTTCATCTATCTGGCTGAATGTCACTTCTTCGGGTGGAGGAAGCAACCCTCTGTTCAAATATCGTACTTTCATCTGTTCCCTGTTACGTAAACGTCCACGGATCACTTCCAGTAATATTTCTTCTTCAAACGGTTTAACCAAATAGGCATCTGCTCCCGTTTTGTATCCCTGTAACCGGCTTGCATCATCATCGCGGGCTGTCAGAAGAATAACAGGGATATGACTGATGCTGATATCTTCTTTTATTTGCCTGCAAAGCTCATAGCCATTCATTCGCGGCATCATTACATCGCTTATGACAATGTCGGGTTGGTACTTACGAACTATTTCCAAAGCTTTCTCTCCATCAGGGGCAGTATATATCTGATTGAAACTCTTGCAGAAAGCGCTTTTGATAAAATCTATCAGTTCTTTATTGTCATCAACTACCAATAGCGAGTATTTATTCAGTTTGATACTCACACTATTAACGGCTTTATCTTCAGTCATATCGGATATCAGTTCGTTCAGGTAGGGTCTAGGTTTATATGATACTTCCGATGAGATTTGCTTAAGTGGAAGTTCAAAGAAAAATGTGGCTCCGCCATCTTCATTATCTTTAGCAGCGATCTTTCCTCCATGTAATTCCACCAAAATTTTGGAATAGGATAAACCGATTCCTGTTCCTGTACGTTCTCCTGTTCCTTGATAAAATCGAGTGAACAGCTTCTGCGGATCTGCCTGTTTTAGCCCGCATCCCTGATCTATAACCGAAATAC
The DNA here is from genome assembly GCF_003471885.1 of Bacteroides sp. AM16-24. Classification (NCBI taxonomy): domain Bacteria; kingdom Pseudomonadati; phylum Bacteroidota; class Bacteroidia; order Bacteroidales; family Bacteroidaceae; genus Bacteroides; species Bacteroides sp. AM16-24. The sequence continues at coordinate 331,704 of NZ_QRKI01000002.1, read as the reverse complement.
GGACAGATGCGGTGGCAGGCAATAATTCTGTTTGAATAATGATTTGGGAATTTTCAGGACTATGTTTCAGAGCATTTATCAATAAATTAGTCAAGATTATCTCACACTTATCTTTGTCAAGACAAACGATTTTGACTCGTTCGTCGAATCGACATAAAAAGTGTACATTTCTGGCATCTCCTTCACCAATGAAATCTGTTGTAACATTTTGTATCCAATTATTCAATAGTTGGGGCTGAAACTGAACCGTATTTATCCCAACTTCCATTTTACGCAAATCAAGTACCATGTTGAGCAAGTCTTTCATCCGTTGTGACTGCTTGTAGATGCTCTTCAAGGCCGAATAATTTGCGCTACCGGAAGATAGGGAGCGTAGGATATGGTTCAGTGGCGCATGTATCAATGTTAATGGAGTGCGGAGTTCATGACTGATATTAATGAGAAAACGTACTTTCTCTTCATATATTTCTTTCTCATGCTCCTTCATTGCCCACTTTAGTTTATTCTCTTTATGGCGTAAAATGATGATGAACGTCCAGGTTATAATTCCCAATATGACTAGGATATAACAAAGAATGCACCACCAAGTTTTGTACCAAGGGGGTAAAACTGTCAATTCCAAAACCTGCTGTAAGGGAGTCCATCCCCCGTTCCTCATGCTGCATGAGACCAGTATCCGGTATGTTCCGGAAGGTAATGAACGGATAAGTATTTCCGGAGTATACGAATCAATGCATTGTTCGTTTAGTCCGGCAATTTGGTAGCGGTAAATTCTTTGTCGGAAAAGATCTGCCTCACAGGACATAATACGTACACTAATAGCTTTGCTGTTCCAAGGTACAGATATACTTACCGGGTTATCCTTTAATTGTTCATTAACAGATTCTCCGGCAATAAGAATATCTGTAAGTCGTATCTGAGGAGCAACAGTTCTCTCTATGGGAAGATTTTTGTCTATATAAAGCAGCCCTTTTCCTCCTCCCAAGTATATATTTCCTGAAGCGGAAATCAATTTAGATTTTGCCAAATATTCATTTGGAAGTACTCCATCTGATTTACCGAAAAGTATAAATTCTTTCTCATTAATCAGCCATGCAAAAAGCATTTCATCAACAGCGACCCAGACTTTTCCATGATTATCATTTATTACAGACCGTACATTTGTGAACAAGGGTGTAGGAATAAAATGAATGGATTGCTTCGCTGCATCATAATACCTGAGACCATGGTTTGTGCCAATCCAAAATATTCCATGCTCATCTCTGGAGACGCAGTTTATAAATGTATCTTTCTTTATTGTATATATACATTCCAATTTATTATATTGTTTGTCAAGCGAGTATATACTTTGGGCATCAAACAAGTAAGTGGCATGAGCGTCATGTGAGACAGGCGCCAGAGTACCGGTAATCTCAATTCCTTCCTCTTCTGTTACAACTCTGGTATTACCAGTTGCAATCGTATATTGATATATCCGGTCTCCCAATAACAAAACTGTCTCCGGCTCGTATTGATAAATGTTAATTGTTTTTCCGCTATAAAGGAGCATTTGGTTTATGTATTCATCATGAATTTTCAAGGGATTGATTTTACCGGTTTCCTTTGAGAATGTATATAATCCTTTTGAGAATACAGACAATAACATTTCAGAAGATGTAAACCCACTGATAGAAGCAACTTTCTTTCCAGTCGTATTAGAATAGTGTGTAAATTTTTCCGTTGAAGGATTAAGCTTGTTAATGCCACCTCCGTCTGTCCCAATCCAGATTTCATCCTCGGAAGGATCTCTATAAAGACACAAGACTGTATTATCACTCAGCCCTTTACAATCACCGAGAGGTACTTCAGCATATGTTTTCATTGACACTTCTTTGATACCGATAAGTCCATTACGAATACTGCCCACCCACATGTTATTGTTTGCATCGTTATAAAGACTCAGAATAGAATTGCAGGTGAACGAATATTTGTCTCCGGGCACATGCTCTAATATGGAAATTTCATGGGTTTCAGGATCTAATATATTAATTCCACCACCGTCCGTTCCAATCCAGATATGAGAATCTTTTTCAATCATGCAAAGTACTACATTGTTATTCAATTTTGAGTTTCCTGTAACATATGAAGCCAATAAGGTACCATCATGTGCAAGACATCGTATGCCATTATTATAAGGTGCGAGCCAGATTCTTCCTTTTGAATCAAGCAAAACTTCCCGAATATCTTTTCCATAATTAAAAGGAGGAGATGTTACCTCCCCGGTCCGGAGATTCAACAATATGATGCCTTGCCATCGGCTGCAGCATAACAGGGTTTCCTTATCCCAGAAATTGATATAGGAAATAGCAAATAGGCCTATGTCACTGAAATCATGCAGGAGCCTGATGGCGTCATCTCCATAATTGTATTGATAGATTTTGTTTCTTCCGCCTAAAAGTATTCCTTGTTCAGTTCGGCATACAGTGTTGGCCATAACGATGTGCCCATATTGATCTCTCAAGAGAGAAAAATCGTCACTCCGGCGTCTGTAGCGTACTACGCCTTTTTCTGTTAATACCCAAAGATTATGTAAACTGTCTTCCGCCACATGAAGAATATTATTATGCGGCAATGAATTGGGATTCTCCGGAGAATGAGTATATTTTTTCAATTCATGTCCGTCAAATCGTCCCAATCCTGTGCGTGTACCAATCCAGACAAAACTATTTTTCTCTGCATATATGCAATTAACAGTAGTAGACAAACCTTCCTTAAGAGCAACCTGCTCAAAGTAATAATTATTGGCTCTAATTTGGCTGGTTTGCAATAGCCAAATCAAAAGTATAGACAAGCGAAGACAGAAATGGACAGTAGTTTTCATATAAGTTACTTTGTATAATCTTAAAAGGTTTTATTGTATCAGATCTCATGTATTATAATGAAGCAAAGATAGCGTATTATAATAAAAGCATCTTTTCACTTTTGTCTATAACATGTTCGAAAATGTATAATAATCACTTTTTGTAGGCAAAAGCTGTGCTTTTCGGGAAAAAAATCGAAAATAGAGCTTGGGTATAGTCTTTTCTTTACAGGAAAGAAAAAGAAACAATCCTAATAATAAAAGTAAGCTCCCGAGAGTCTGTGCAAAAACTACTTTTTTGGAAGATAAAATTCTTTTTTCTGCATTTCATATTTTATCAACAATAAGGACATATATAATGATACTAATGCCAACTCCTGATACATTATTGGTTAACATTAATGCTCTTGAATCTTTGTCTGTTAGACTTATTTAAGTATCATTACTATTCTTCAATTCCGTATCAAGAGTTTCGTATTTCCTACGCCTGTCTTGTTGTAATTTAATCTTAGATTTAAGAAGTTCTTTTTCTTCTTCTTTATCAGTCTTATCTAAAGCTGCTTCAAATTCTTCAATACGGTTATCTATATATTCAAGATGTCTGTCTATCTTCTTTTGTGTATAATTGTTTCTGAGACTATTTTGGGCAAATATCTTAAAAGAATCTATACCTATGGTTTCGCCTTCTATCAGACCCATATCCTTTAGCATAAGGACAAACTGCCTAAAGACTTTTCTAAAAGCCTCCGCATTATTTTTTCTAAAATAAGCAATTGTCCGAAAAGAGGGCATTAAGCCTCCTAATAGCCACCATAATTCCACATTTACTTTACAGGAGTGTTCCAACTTTCTTGATGACCTTATTGAGTGCTTATAACCATATAAATACAATTTTAGTAATGTTGCAGGATTATACGGTGGTCTCCCTTCTGATTGAAGTTTGACATGTTTAAACCCAAGCTCATCTATAGGCAAGATATCCACAAATAAATCGATAACCCTTGCCCAAGAATCTGGAGCAACCAATTGTTCAAGAGCTATCATTTGAATTTGATTTCTGTTTTCTCCTACTATGTAGTCCATAGACGTATTGTTTAGTTTCTTTCCATAAATATACGAAAAATAAATGATAATTCTATATAGCGTCTAAGGTTTTTGCACAGACTCTCGGGAGCTTACGACACATCAAACAGAATCAATAACTAATGAATATTCAATTGTAATCAAGCTTCCCAAATCTCCATGACGTTTTCTGAATACCTGTATGATATCAATTAGAATCCCATTCATCAAAACTTTCTATATTCTTCAAATTCTCTTTTACCCCTCTTTTATAAAGATCATACAAATTATGTCCTAGACTATCCTTTACACCAAAAAGCCAATAGGTATCACCAAAAGGAATAGAATATTTTATATACTTTCCTTTTTCATTTTGAAAGTAAAAAGTTGAATCACGAAGCAAATTATATAATTTATACCATGGTTCTTGTTGGGGTAGTGACTTAAAGAAAATAGGATTATTCATGCTCTCAAAAAATAAACACTGCATTATTGTATCTGTAATGTTTAATTTAAGCGTGTCTTTTCCATTCAATACGGCAAAAAAAGAACTATGTATACTATCTTTGTCTTCTGTAAAATATTCATCAAAAGGATTTGTATAATAGATATCCCCTTCAATGTATTGAATATGATCGCGAAACGCCTCCTTTGGAGTGTATGAAGTATCTACAACCAAACTATACATACCTAATACAAAACGTGGTAAATTAACCTCATCATAATCATTGAATGCATATTCCAAAAGTTTAGGAAAAGTATAGAAACGAGAGGTTAGATAAGTTGTGTGCGTGGAAACTAACAATTGCTTTTTTCCATCTTTTGATACCCCTATATACCACATTCCATTACGTATAGGACCTATTGTATCATTTTGATAATTTGTCATTTCAAGCAATTTTTCTTTGGATATATCTATTGAAGCCATAGGACTTATTAAGCAGATATATCTATCCTTGTACTTTATCACTCTTTCTGGTCTTTCCAGACTCCATTCCACAAAGGGGCTATCAGTTGATGTTATCTGATAAATAGAACCTATGTCATTTGATATTACTTCATACATAATTACATACTTAGCGGGAAAAGAATCTTGTTCAATCATACACTCAACTTTCTGCAAAGCGGCAAAGAGAGCAGGGGATTCTTTGCTGGGCTGACAGCCCCCCAGCAAAGAAAAGAATAATAATATTAAATATATTTTCTTCATACAATCAGTTATTTCATTTTGTCTTGTATATACTTCTGTAAATCTTCAGCTGTATTAATATGAATAGTTGTCACATTACTGTTCTTGGGAGTATAGTCATGCAACGTTTGGTTTCTTTTTAAATAAACTGCATTATTCTCGCTATTATTACCATTAAGTTTGCCATATCTTTGTGAGTGACATCATCACTGATTCTAAAAAACGCTGCTATGAGGGCAGTATGTATAAAATAACAATCTATATATACCATTCTCTTCACAGAATTTCTTCAACATGATTTCTATTTCTTTGAAATAAGGTTCATTGTTATCGATTCTTTCTTTATTGCAATAATTAAAGAGCCCATCATTCCTTATATAGCCAATTAAAATAGCTTTATCTTTATCCATCTTATATTTCTGAGAAATGGTCATTATCTCATTTAGAAGAACATTAGAGAGTTGTGTTTTCATTATAATAATTTTATTTTTTGCATTAAATGCTTTTGGTGTAGAATTAACTAACTGATTTATTATTGCAAATTTCTCCTCCGGATGTGGGAAACAATCCAAATCACAACACTTCTTACCCCCATTATACAATAATATAGTACTATCCTTTTCTTGCATCCACAGTTGAAATTCACACTCATTTTCTCTAAAAAATAGATGTGCTTTATTTTCTTTCAGAGTTACAAGAGTTTGTTTTTTTAGTATGTCATAATAGTATAATTCTTCTGGATATGCAACATGCATACTATCAATAAACTCCTCCAATTCATCAAGGTTATCAGGCATTGCCAAGTAATAGACATAATAGAAGTCTAATATGTCTGCTAAAAAGGGGAAGCGTGCAGAGATTGTATCTTGATTGTCAATTTCAAATTTTCCATCTTTAGAGTAAAAGGGGGATGATAATTCTTTATCTATCTCGTGGGTGAAAAAAATAAAGAATGGACATAATACAATATATATACAAAAAAAGTTATTTGTTTTCATAAAAAAATAGTTTTTTGAATATAGAATAGGTATTATTTTTTGCTTCTTTAGTAGTAAAGACGACTCGTGCACTCCAGTTATTGCTTGATCCGCCACTTCTCGGAAATTTTAAATTATATCCGGATTTCATACTACCAGTTCCTCTATTTTGTTGCCCTCTTCCTATCATATAGTAATAGGCTATTATATTGAATCTTAGCTATTTTCTTATAGCATTTTCTATTTCGGGGAGACCTAAACATTAATTTGCTACTATATCTAGTTGGATACAATATAAAACGTCGCTCCGAAAATTGTATTATCAACAACAAAAGGTATCTTACTATAAAATTGCTTATAGGGCTGATTTTTGTACCAATATGTTACTTTAGCATTACATACATCCCAGAGGTATTGGTTGAAAGAGCTTCGTTTTTTGTCGAATCGAGATAAAAAGACATGCTTAGCACCTACTTGCACACTTTGTAAGATAACAGACTTCACAGTGTATCGAGTCGTATCATCAAATATAATACTGACTTTGAATTGTACCTTTATAGTATCATCAACACAAGGATCGCATACATAAATCTTTTCATCTTTATTTTCATTAGAAAGAAGATAGGGTATGCACTTTGATTGTGAATATATGAAAGGGCAAAAAAATATCAAGACTAAAAATAATATCGTATGTTTCATCTTGGATAATATAATTTTAATAAATACTTTTTCTTATTATGGCTAAGTTTATATCTAATAACCTGTCTTGTCCCCTGATTGGATTATTCGAGTATCTCATAATCGTTATTTTGTGGTAAAGTTAGCAGGAAAAACTATTTATCTATAAATACCATTCTCTTTTATTTTTTTGAGTAATTCCATAGCTATTTCTTAAAATAGTATATGTATCCTCTATTTGTTTTATAAAGTTTATCAATATATTTATCCATTTAATATCCGTAAATGGTTCCCTCTCTGATTATTTCTTGTGTGATTTTATAACTATCTATTGCTATGGTATACGTATGAGGAAATATAACGATATAGATATATGGATATTTTAGAATAAGGGGTTGTTTTAGAGAACAGTGTATAAAATTTCGCTCCTGCTTGCTTAGAAGTTGTAACTGTAAGGTCCATTTCCGGTATATAAAAAGAAAAGTTACGGCATTATCGTTTATGCATGATAGAACGATACAATTTAGTATGATTAATAGTAGTATTCTTTTCATTTTCTCCAACAGTTAATCAAGTCTATAAATTTGATGAATTGATAATTGCCTTTTTTTGAATACTTTATTTTTGCTTTATTATCATCATTGCAATCTAAACGTATTCCTTTTAATATGTTTTTTTGCTTTTCTTTTTCTTCCTGCCGTTGCAAAAATGTAGGCTCCTTTTCATAATTGATAAATCCAAATGGATTATCAAAAAGGGGAATTTGAAAAGAAAAATCTTTCGTTTCTTCATGCCAGACACCAATCTCAATAATTTTTAGAGTTAATTTTCCAATAAATTGTACTTCAATAACCTCAATAGGATTTACAGTCAAAAACTCAAAATCTCCATTTTTATTTGAATACAAACTTTTCACAAGTTTTTCTCCTGAATATAAATTGATTACAGCTCCAGAAATACTCTCTTGAGTGTAATAATCTATAATTCTTCCTCTGAAAGTAATTTTAGATTCTGCATAAATACTAATGCTTGTAATCAAAAAACAAATAAAAAGTAGTTTTTTCATTTCTATTTTATTTATATATTGTTCCTCCTCTTATAAAAGTATCTCCTTTTCCAATTCTTGAATCTTGGCATGCTCTCGTATATTCTCCTTGTATAAAGAATCTTTCAAAAGTTGCATTATCCTTACTGCCAGCCTCCATGTATGTCTCCTTTCTTGATTGTTTCTTGTGTGATTTTATAACGATTTATATCTATGGTATATGTATCTGTAGATATCACAATATGGATATATGGGTATTTTAATATCAAAGGCTCAGTTCCTATTCGAGGCTCAAAGAAGCGACTTTCACGTTCTTGATATTTTAATAAACATAATTTATATTTGGAGCTCTGAATATATTCTATATATGGATTTTCAACAATGTATATACTGTCTTTTTGAGCGGGATTTATTATGAAAGAGATAGGTCCCATCTCCTGCGTTTCACTTGCAATATAGGCAACTGTATCAGGTAAAAATACAATACTATCTGGCAAGGACTCTATACTGTCTTTAGTAAAGATAGTATAGAATCTTCCGCCTGCCTGCTTAGATGTTGTAACAGTAAGATCTATTTCCGGTATACAAAAAGAAAAGTTACGTTTTTTCTCTTTAGTTACGGCATTATCGTTTATACATGATAGAACGATACAATTTAATATGATTAATAGTAGTATTTTTTTCATTCTTACTATTTTTCTATTGTTCCTCTTCTCATAAGAGTATCTCCTTTTCCAATTCTCGAATCTTGGCATGCTCTCGTATATTCTCCTTGTATAAAGAATCTTTCAAAAGTAGCATTATCCTTACTGCCAGCCTCCATATATATCTCCTTTCTTGATTATTTTCCCATTGATACCTATGCTATATTCATCTGTATCTATACCTATAAAAGAATATGAACTTTTTTGTATGTTATCTTCAAAGAATGTTTCACTAAAAACACTATCAGAAACAACTTTAATATTGAAACTATGATTCCCAATATTTACTATTCCAGATTTGCTATAAAAAAGACTATCAGTAATCTCTTCAAATTTATAATTACCATTTCCTATACTTATCAGCCTTGCCCCTTTATATTGAGAATTAACATATATGTCCGTTTTATCCACAATTATTTGTGAATAAAATCCTGTTCTATACTCAATAGAATCTTTAGCATTATCAAGCAGTAAGGAATCGGATGCGAAAAATATCACAAATCTTCCTCCTTGAAACTTTGAAGTTTTTACAAAAACATCCTTTTGAGGCAATTTAAACAGATAATCTGTTTGCTTGGATATAGTCTTTTCTTTACAGGAAAGAAAAAGAAACAATCCTAATAATAAAAATCCTGTTCTCATATTTATTTGAATAGCCCATTAGCTTTATTAAAATATTCTATATGTTTCTGCTCTTGATGATACTTTCCAATATGGATTCGATCCATGATAACCTCCTTCAGGTGTATTCTTTAGTCGCTTTTAGTGTTTTCTTTCTGTTTTTTTTACGAACTTTTGATTGTAATATTTTTCATTTGTTTGTCTGTTGACTAAACTGTCTCGACTATATAAAAAATGGATACCTGATAATTCGGGAATATAACGCCCGGTCACATCGGTAGAATCAATTACTATTTCATTATCAACTAATGTATATTCAATTGTAATTAAGCTTCCCAAACCTCCATGACGTTTCCTGAACTCTAATACAGAATCATTTTTTAAGACAATAGTTTTCATCTTACTTTCAGATATTAGTTCCTTAATTTCATTCTCATCATAAGTGTTCGAATCAATTATAAGTTGGAAATCATATACTTGAGATTCAAAACTAGTTTTACATGATACAACAACCAATGCAAGAACTGTTAATAGTATAAAAAATAAATTTGATTTCATGGCAAATATTCATATATAGGATTTAAACGATAGATTCTATTCGTACCAATAATAATGGATCTTACTTCGCCTATTCGAGTCTTTACAAAATCTGGCGTAATGGACCTAATATTAATTAGAGTAGATATAGGAGGAGTCATTCCCGCACTACCTATTTGTTGATTCAAAGTATTAGAAGCATCAATGTAAACAAGTTTACCTTCGTATGAATATTGTGCTTTATATGCTGACACCTCTGAATCTATACCATAACCAGTTGTTGGGTTTCCATTCAGATCAAAGCTGTACTCTCCTCTAGTTATTTGCCCTCCATGTCTAGATTCATGAAGCCGATTACCCATGTTTTTTTCAGTATACATCGTCACAACATTATGGCCAGCATCATTGATGCCAGTTAGTGAAGTAACAGGATTTCCAGTTCCTGCCGGATTATTTTTATTTGTAACTTTGCTATATTTAAACTCTATATTTTTATTACTTCTCATGTCAGTAACGTCTTTTTGAGAATTCCTCAACTCACTAATACGACTATTCAATTCACCAACATCTTCCCCTCTTCTTTCTATTTTGGCAACTTTTTTTTCTAATTTAGATATTCGTTTAGTGAGACGTCTTTCTATTTTTCGAGCTTCTTTCTCATTTGCTTCATCAAAATACATTCCAGTTGGATCAATATAGCGAACAGGATTATTCGCACAATAGACATATGGACTAATTGTGCAATACCTTTCAGATAATGGATCAATAATCATAAACCTCCCTAATGTTGCATCATACCCCCTCGTTCCATAATCATACCAATCCAAACCATGCATTCTATCAAGCTCTTTACTATTATACTTATAATTCTGATCACTTGTAGCTAGACCCTCTTCAAACAAGCCACCAAACGGATAATAATGATTAACTTGTTCAACCGTTGTTCCATTTTGGTTCATGACTATGCGATTATTGCCTTGATGATCTTTCAAGTAATAATGATAAATAGGAGCATTTCCACTTAACGTCACATAACCTTCTTCAGTGAGAATCATGCTTAGAACTCCATTTTCATAGATCACATTATTACAATAGTCAGTAGTATTAGTCTGAGAAATCTGACTACTTGCCAATTCCTTTATCTGTCCCATTGGTACGGAAATATTAGCAATTGCTGTTTTATGGGTTACTCGTCGTTTCATACCATCAGCACCATATAAGTAATCCGTGTTATTACCATTTGCAAATTGTAGTGTACTTGGCAAATTTAAACTATTATATTGAATCTTAGCTATTTTCTTATTATAATCTTGTTCTAAATTACCATTAGCATCATATTTGTACTCCTGAATAGAAGTTTTATTGCCATCAACGAAGTTAAATGCACCATTATAAAAAGGATCTGTTGCGGCATCGGTCACGTTATTAAGTTGATTGCCCACATATGTTATGGATAAATCATCAATCTTTCCATAAGTACTTCCACTTACCTTACCATATCTTTGTAGACCGGTAATGTTTCCATTATAATCATAACCGATCACATTCTCTGAGAAATTTTTTCCTGTAGGAGGAGTGATACTTGTCCCTTCGCCATAAATAGCATTTCTCATGCGACTCATATTATCATAAGTAAACTTATAGCCACGTATACCGTCTTCCCCACTCTTCCAAGTCATACTTCCAATATTGCCATTATAACATTGACTTCCACTCCCTGTGTTATAATAAAGATTTTGTTCGAAAAGTCTTCCGCTGATTTGGGTCAACCAATTACGTATATTATATTCATAAGTCAGCTTATGTCCTGAAGTACTATGATGTGTTTTGGTTTTTAATCTCCCTAACTTATCATAGGTATTGATAGCAAGCTTTACTTCACTATTCCCATTTAACTTGTGTCTTACTTCTTGCAGGCGTTCTGCATGATCATAAACATAAGTATATAATTCTGTTGTATTTATTGCTGTATGTGTATGACTTGTTGTTAATGGTTTATCAGTAAAAGAATAAGTAATATTATCCACTTCATATTCATTCATATGATTGCTTGAGACCTTTTTTGTCATTCTGCCTTTAACATCGTAATAATTAGCGGAATATAGTTTCTTACCATCTTCCAAAATAGTAACGACATTACCGGTTAGATAGCCTTTGGCATTGCTGCCCATTGAGAAATGTGGTACACCGGAAAATCCTGTTAATGAACAAAACTTATAATCGTCGTAATAATTCACAATGTGTATTTCTTTGACCTTATCAATCGGTATAAATGTAGAATAATATCCACTTCCCCCCAAACCTGTATTGCTATTTTCTCTGTAGCAGGTTACTGCTACATCGGGAATTAAATTTAGCCGGTCTATTTCCATGCAAATGCCTTGTACCGTAAGGCGATTCAACCTATCATACAAATAGAAAGTCCATTCGTTTTGTAACCGTTGATTGCCATCTTGCGAGAATATAAGTCTGTCTAATTTGTCATATACATATTTCATCGCTTCTGCTCCCGGCATCTTTTTCTCTATGCACAATTGTCTTCCCATATATTTATATTGGAAAGCATACATATTCAGATTGGCATTTGTCTGATACATCGGTTGAAGAACGTATCGCAAATTATCAAGTCCATCATACACATAATAGGTATCAAGATTTTGACTTCCTGAGATTTGTCGTGTTAATATGGTATGTCCCGACTTATCTGTAAAAGTATACCCAACGTTATTATCTTCATCAGTACTTTTGGTTACATATAACTGTCCTGCGGCATAATACTGATTGCTGGACACTAAAGCTCCGTTGTCATTAACCATGTAATTAAGACAGTTCAATGGAGAAGAAGTGGTGTTTGTCATATATTCAATGTGTACAGGGTGATTATTCCAATCTTCTCCTGCTCCGTATTGATTGACTATTTTATTCAAAGGAGAAGCTTCGTATTCTGTCATTGTATAAGGATGTGTATCTCCATAATCAGCTACAGCTTGAGCTTTAACAGAAGCAGATGACATATATGTACTGGTAGCAGACTCAACGGGTAACCATGTATATGTTTTCCTATTTGCAGCATCATATTCTTGTAAAGTGATTAAATGAGTTTGGAATGGAGTGATTTTACATTCCACTGTCTGGTATGGGCGACCTAAACCATCATAATAACTATATACTTCCATATATTTATTCCCTTCCTCATTCATCATAGTACGAGTTTTGAAGAAATTTTGTGATGTTCCATTATGGGATAACTGATATTGAAATGACATGATTGTTTTTCTGTTTAAATCTAATATCTCAGAAACTCTGCCTATAGCATCATACTCATAGAATGTTTTTAATTCATTGGGTGACCTTACTTCACTAACTCCATATGATGGATTATAAAGCCATGTGGTAACTTCACAATCAGAAAATATATTTTGCAAATTATAGAGTGAAGTACTATTGGGGATATTAGAGCTACACAGAGTATTCAACGAACTTTCTCCTAATCGAGACAGTACTTTGGCATATGTAATATTAGTAATTTTTGCAATAATCCGGGAATATTTATATCCCCATAAATAAACAACCGACGAACTGTCTTGATAGGTTACTTCGACAGGATTCCATTTACTATCATATTTATATGAAACAGTACGTCTTTTGGGTGATACATTGCTTGACTCCGTACTTGAAAGCAATGTGAATTTAGTAAATGCATTTCCATACTTATTTTCTAAAATGGCTGTTGAACTGCCTGATGTACGTTTATATCTCATTATTGCAGTAAGTACATTATAGTCCAAGTGATCTTTATAGAAAGAAGAATCGGCAGCATATTTATATGTCTCCTGAATGTAGTCGGAACGACTGGTACTTGTTTGACAGGTTGATATTTGATTACGTTGATTATATGTATAAAGTTTTTCTTTGCTTATTGGTACTGAATTGAAATACTCAGTTTCTGTTTGTTGAGTTAACTGGATGTCATAAGCAATGTATGGATATAAAGTTATAAAAAAACGTCCATTATATATGTATGGATTACAATAAGGATGTCCTTCAAGTAAAAGACAATGATTTACAGGACCAACATAATTGTCTATGACTTTTATATTGACTAATTCTTTAGCCTTATTGGCAATGGAGTATTTATTAATTTCTTCTTTTACGAGTTTGTTATTTGCATCATATGTACTTTTCCTGATTAAGCGTCCACTGTAGTTCTCTGGAAAATAACAAAGTGTAGCATCAATAACTTCACAACTTTCATTGGCAAAGGCAAACACTTCTTTTCCTGTATTGATTATTTCCTTTTGTTTAATCACACGACTATAACCTACTGGATTCCCATTGGGAGCAGAAGCCGGAGGAGATAATGTTTGTGCGTCATATCTACGAAATTGATGCTCTACCATACTATGTATGGGACAGTTATCCAGACCATGACGAATGTAATGATCAGTCACAAAGTTAATAGGAATCATCAACAGACCGGAACTTTTATGATTATCCAATTCGTAAAGATATTTGGTTCTCTCTAAGATTTCTCCTGTATTATTCCTTTGGGTAATAGTTTTTATTCTCACTCCGGCACCAATATGTTCCAAAGTGTCTATATCTACATTGAATATTTGTGATTTGTAAGTTAATGTTGCAGCGCTAACATTACGGGCGGTGTAACCTTGATTGGGAACTGTTGACGCTAAAGTAGATGACATTACATAATCCCCAGCTTCCAATGTAAATGATTCAACAACATGATATGAATGTTCATCAGTTACATTTTGTGATGTCACTTTATATGATTTTAGAATACCTCCTCCGGTAGAACCAACCTGCCTGATAATTGTTCCTGAACCTTCGACTTGACTCGCTGAATAATCATCAAAACGGACTGTTACATTTATGGTTACAGTTTGTGCAAATGGAATATTGAAAGTTACAAATGGAGTGGAAAACTCTGCATTATTGTTATTCACCGTATTTAAATATGCCAATTTAGGAGCATACTTTTCTAAATCTTCTTTTGAAATGACTTTGGCATTAGTAAAAGTATGAGGTTCAAATTCGAATTCTACACTACCTCCCGTCGGGTATGTTATTTTTTTTAGCATATTAGCCGTTATATATTTACGACTCGCATTCCTGACAGCTGTTTGTGCTGGTAGCTCCTGTCCCTGAATTATAAGTGCGTCTTGATTAATTCCTAATCCTTCAATAGAGGGTATAAGTGTGTGGCGGTAACCGGTAAGTGAAGATATATTTTCTGCGCCATTGTAAAATCCCCAATAATCCACAGCGAAGGATGTTTTATATGGCAACGGTTGTTCTTCATTATAAATAAATGAATATGTTTCCCCCTGTAGGTTGTTATTTTGTTTAGAAAGAGAAAGTAGTTTGAGTCGTTTACGTAAAGTTACTTCTGGATTTTGAGAAGCGTATCCTGCTGATCCTTTGCAATCTTCACTACTTAATGCATTACCTCCAATTGCATTCGTAGCACACATAAAATAACTATAGTCAAAATTATATGAATATATAATTTCATTGTTTAACTTATTCTTTATTTCGATGGAAACTAATCTCCCTGTTGTTCCAGGAGAAAGATCTTCTCTGCTACTTAATGTAAATTTTATCTCTTCAGTATTAGACTCTATCTTTGATAGATAAGGAGCTTTATTGGTCGTTGAATTGAAGTTCCGTTTAGTAAAATCATTATGAAGAGGATAGCCAATCGTGTAATATTCAGAAACAACAGGAATAGAGTAACAGCTCGCATCAACATAAGAAAGTGATATAATATTACTTCTCGTGTCTTTAATTTCAGTTAACAAATATGTCAATGGGGCATACTTGCCATTGAAGGTATAGGCTGTGAAAGTATATTGAATTCCAGAATCATCAGTTACCACTATATCTCCCGTAGAGTGTACTATTTTGTAATTATGACGTGGCCCGATAATGATAGGGGTTTGATTTTTGGGATGTAATATGTATTTGAATGAAAGTCCATTAGGAAGAGAAACTTCAAAAACATCTCTTTCCCCTTGTCCGAATAACCCTTGATTTAATACATTGTCGGTAGTTGTACTTGTGTATTGATCATAGCATAAGCATCCCCATTTGTGAAATTGGTCTTCAATACCTGTTCGAATATTGGCTGTATCTCCAGCAATAACTTTCCATTGATATTTAATTTTTTCCCATTCCTCCCATGATGGATAATTTGCGGAACATGCATCTACATTACCAACGGCGTTCAGCGTAACACATCCTCCTGCAAGCAGATTCCATCCTAATCCCACCCATGTTGCTTCTTGCGCAACTTTTATACCACTTGCATGATATGATAGAGTAATGGGCAATTCTATTTGGCCACTTTTTAGTGTATATAGGGGAATAGAGATATCAGGAGTGCCCGTATATTCATTAACAGGGATATTTCCATATAAATTCATGCCCGCAGCTTCAGGTGTAGGTGGCGTATAATCCGATACATTTAAGAGATTATCATTCATGTCCGTATTACTTCGTTGCATGAATTTCTTTTCATATCTTTCATTTTGCTGTTTTCTGATCAAAGAATTTATGCTATCTGCAGAAAATCGTGGCAATTCTATTGTATCGTTGGATAACGGACTGCAATACATACTAAATATATTTGTAACTAAATATATTATAATCAAAATATGTTTTTTCATAACTATTGTCTTTAATGATAATTCATAATTATTTCTTTATGACCTTCTCACCATATTTTTTATTTCCTACAACTATCTGTAATATATACTTTCCCTTAGGATAGTCACCTATTTTAATAATTTCATTATAAACTCCCGAAGATTGGTTATACTTCTGAATGGCAGAAAGTTGTTCCCCCTGTATGTTATAAAGAATAATCGAAATGTGACTTGATTCTTTTAATTCATAATAAACCTGTAGATCATTATTATATACTTGAATCTGATAATCAATTAGGATATTGGGGGTATCTTTATTATCTCGTTCTTCTTTCCAGTCTTTTCCTTGTTGTTTGATTTCTCTTTGTCTTTGGTTTTCTGCATCATATGGCAAATCATAATATTGTTCACTAGGCATATAGGCAAAAGAAGTACTAAAATGCTCATAAGGAGTCCCTAGTTTGTATATGGTACTCTTTATTGTCTCAAATATAGGATAGCGATATCCACTAGCATACCAGCGCCATATTTCCATTTCTATATGAACGGAATCATTGGCAATTAGATAGTCTATACTATCTTTATTGATAGTGAAAGGGATAGTATCTATGTATGACGAATTATCTAATTTTTTTTGAGGTTGCGTTTGTTGATGGATATACTTGTGGGTATAAGTACGTAATACATTTTGTATCGTATCTCCGTCCGGCAATATCAATTTTCCAGAAGCGTCTGCTGTTATTGTCGTTTTGCCACGTAAATGTATATTTAAGTAATTGCAATAATTTCCTTTACCTTCAAAATAATCATAGACGGTATATCCTTGAGAGATAGGAAAGGTAAGCAATAATTCAGGCTTTTGATAAATAATAAAAGTTGTTGGATTTTCATATCCAATACAAAAGAGGGAGTCGCCGGATTTTTGATAGTAATACATTGTACGGTGTTCTGTAGCAATAATTGTATCATTACCCTGAGCTTCATACTTTAATTCATAATTCGCATCTTGGAGTTTAATATCTGTGAAATCCCAGACTTGTTGACTACCACCTTTATTGGGTTGAATAGTGGTTATCTGACATTTCATTAGTTTGTCTCCTGAGCGAGGGAGATTATAAGATGTGTTCAAGGTTTGACTATAAACACATAAAGGGAATAAGAACCCCACGAGAACAGTACATAGTATCTTTCCCATAGTAGTCTGATTTTAAGAATTAACGCTTTAAATATACCAAAAGGGAATGACAAAAAGAATTTATCGGAACAAGAAATACATAGTTATGTTTCTTAACATAAAAAAAGTAGGGCGAAGCCGCTGCTCCACCCTACTTCCTTTACGATACTTAATAGATTAATTAAAGGATACCCTTTACTGTTTCCAACATTCCTTTTTCCTGAATAGAATCCAGATTAGCTTTTACAGCAGCGGTAAGTCCCGAGATATTATTTAAATCTTCGCCCCAAATAGAAGTTGCAGCAAGTACGCCTTCGGCTACTTTCTGAGTATCATCTGTTGCCCACAGGTCTTTCAGCAATTGCATGATTTCCGGAGCATCGTTCGGGGTGATCTCAGCACCGTCTTCACGAACACCACCTTTATAATATGTGATGATAGCGGCCAAACCGAGAACCAGCCCCTTAGGCAATTCACCTTTGCGTTGCAGATAAGTCTTCAAACCAGGCAGGTCACGAGTTTCATATTTCGGGAAGGAGTTCAGCATAATGCTGGTAACGGCATGGTCAACAAACGGATTGTTGAAACGCTCCAATACATCTTCTGCAAACTTCTTCAGCTCATCTTTCGGCAAGTTTAATGTTTCCATCAATTCATTAAACATTACCTTATTGATGTACTGACCAATAACCGGATGTTGACAAGCATCACGCACAATGTTTACGCCCGACAAGTAAGCTACCGGAGAAAGAACAGTGTGAGGACCATTCAGCAACGTTACTTTTCTTTCGTGATACGGTGCTTCAGAAGGAACGAATAATACATTCAGACCAGCCTTGTCAGCAGGGAATTCTTTGGCAATCTCCTGCGGAGCTTCGATGACCCAAAGGTGGAAAATTTCAGCTTGTACCACCAAATTATCGTCATACTGTAATTTTTCCTTGATTGCTGCAATATCCTTGCGCGGGAATCCCGGAACAATACGGTCAACAAGCGTAGCGTATACACCACATGCTTCTTCAAACCAGGTCTTGAATTCATCACCCAATTGCCATAATTCGATATATTGGTAGATGGTTTCCTTCAGTTTGTGCCCGTTCAGGAATATGAGTTCGCAAGGGAAGATAATCAGACCTTTGCTCTTGTCACCGTTAAATGTCTTGAAACGATGATACAGTAGTTGAGTCAGTTTGCCCGGATAAGAAGAAGCCGGAGCGTCAGTCAGTTTGCAGGAAGGATCGAAAGCGATACCGGCTTCCGTAGTGTTAGAGATTACAAAACGCATTTCCGGTTGCTCGGCCAACTTCATGAATTCATCGTTCTGAGTGTAAGGATTCAGTGCACGGCTGATAACGTCGATCATGGTCAGACTGTTGACAGTCTCTCCTTTGTCCAAACCTTGCAGGTTTACGTGATAAAGATCATCCTGTGCATTCAGCATGTCTACCATACCTTTCTCGATGGGTTGGACTACTACAACACTACTATTGAAGTCAGCCTTTTCGTTCATGTTATAGATGATCCAGTCGATAAATGCACGTAAGAAGTTTCCTTCACCGAATTGAATGATACGTTCCGGGCGCTGAGCCTTGGGAGCGGTCTGCTTGTTTAATGCTTTCATGCTTAAAAATCGTTTTTAAAGTGATTGATATTATGATGTTTATTCAAATTCAAAATAGAAATTGATGTTTTCTTTCATCAGGATGTCGATAGGCATATACTTTACACCGGTCACCGGACGCTTGAATACGACATGGTCGCACAGAGCTTTTACACCACAGTATCCTTGCAGTCCCGGGCGTTGTCCAATGAGATAATTTACTTCGCCGGATTTCAGGTACTCCACATTTTTGGGCAGAAGGTCGTATCCAACTAATCCTTCCAAATGGTGTCTTGTTTCCTGTAGATATCCTGCTACCTGGTAGACACGTGAGTTAAAAACGGCTCCTAACACTGCCTTGGGATGTGCGGCAAAAAAATCTTCCAATGTTCGGCGGTTGGCTTCATCGTCCTCTTTATTCAGTACTACATCGTGAACCACCAGATTCTCATGTTCCTGTGCAATAAAATTCATGAAACCATCCATGCGTCGTTGCATCTGTATTTCTGCCGGATTATTCTTTTTATTATTAAGAAATAGTATTAGCTCCTGTCCTTCCTTGTACTTGCGCATCAGGATTTTAGCAGCCATATACCCGCTTGTTTGGGAGTCTTGGCCGATGTAGCAGAGTGCATGGGTATCTTCTATATTAAAATCAATAAATGCGTAAGGTATCTTTTTCCCTTCCAGATAAGATGTCAGTGACATTGTCTCTTCACGGAAATTGGGGGCGATCAATACGGCATCCACTATTTCTTTGCGGAGTTTCGCGCAGGCTTTTTCATAAGAAAGCCGGTCGGCATGATGGTAGCACAAAAAGTCCATGCTTACATTAAAAGGACGCAACTCTTGTGCGGCACGGTTGATGCCTTCTGCGACGGAATGCCAATAGTCATGTTCCACATAATAAGGTATAATACACAGAACACGGTAACGCTTCTTGGCTGCCAGACCAATGGCAAACATATTAGGATGATAGTCTATCTCATCAAGCACTTTTTGAACCTTCTCCCTGCTGGCGGCAGAAACATCTCCCCGATTGTGCAACACGCGATCCACAGTTCCGGCAGAAACACCCGCCATGCGGGCAATGTCTTTAATGGTGTAGTTCTTGTTTTCCATATTCTTTGTCTCATTCGTTTTAAGGCACTAAAGGTTCAATGTCTAAAACTTAAATATTATAAATATTTGCGGCAAAGATACGAATTATTTTGTTTCTCCAAGTAAATTTTCTACTTTTGTGTTCGATAACGGTTAATAAAAGCAAAAACCAATATCTTGCCTATTAGCTTTACAATCAATACTATATAGGTATAAAAAAGAGAAAGTAATATTTTTATATACTTAAAACACAGTAGAATGAAAAAATTTATGGATGAAAACTTCCTGTTGCAGACAGAAACCGCACAGAAGTTGTATCATGAACATGCGGCCAAGATGCCGATTATCGATTATCACTGTCACTTAATCCCTAAAATGGTAGCAGACGACTATCAGTTTAAGTCATTGACTGAAATCTGGTTGGGCGGCGACCATTACAAATGGCGTGCTATGCGTACCAATGGTGTAGACGAACGTTTCTGCACAGGTAAGGATACTTCCGACTGGGAAAAATTTGAAAAGTGGGCTGAAACCGTTCCTTATACCTTCCGTAATCCTTTGTATCACTGGACACACCTGGAGTTGAAGACAGCATTCGGTATTGATAAAATCTTGAACCCGAAGACTGCCCATGAGATTTATGACGAGTGTAATGAGAAGCTGGCTCAACCGGAATACTCTGCTCGTGGCATGATGCGCCGTTATCATGTGGAAGCTGTTTGTACTACGGATGATCCTATTGATTCTCTGGAATATCATATTCAAACACGCGAAAGTGGTTTTGAAATCAAGATGTTACCGACATGGCGTCCTGACAAGGCAATGGCTGTAGAAATTCCTGCTGACTTCCGTGCATACGTTGAGAAACTGGCTGAAGTAAGCGGTGTTGCTATCTCTAATTTCGATGATATGGTAGTTGCCCTGCGCAAGCGTCATGACTTTTTTGCTGAACAAGGCTGTAAATTGTCTGACCACGGTATTGAAGAATTCTACGCAGAAGACTATACAGATGCTGAAATCAAAGTTATATTTAATAAGGTATATGGTGGAACGGAACTGACCAAGGAAGAAATCCTGAAATTCAAATCAGCTATGCTGGTTATCTTCGGTGAAATGGATTGGGAAAAAGGCTGGACACAACAATTCCACTATGGCGCTATCCGTAACAATAACAGCAAGATGTTCAAGTTACTTGGTGCTGATACTGGTTTCGATTCTATCGGTGAATTTACTACTGCTAAGGCAATGTCTAAATTCCTCGACCGCTTAAATTCTGAAGGTAAATTGACGAAGACTATTCTCTATAATCTTAATCCGTGCGCTAATGAAGTTATCGCCACTATGTTGGGTAACTTCCAGGATGGTACGATTCCGGGTAAGATACAGTTTGGTTCCGGCTGGTGGTTCCTCGATCAGAAGGACGGTATGGAGAAACAGATGAATGCTCTTTCCGTATTGGGTCTGTTGAGCCGTTTCGTAGGTATGTTGACGGACTCTCGTTCATTCCTCTCCTATCCGCGCCATGAATATTTCCGCCGTACATTGTGTAACCTTGTTGGCCGTGACATTGAAAATGGTGAAATTCCGGCTTCTGAAATGGGCCGTGTGAACCAGATGATTGAAGATATCAGCTACTATAACGCTAAGAATTTCTTCAAGTTCTAAAGTAATAACAGGAATGGAATTCATTCCGTCTTATAGATATAAAGAGTGCATCAATTAAGTTTGATGCACTCTTTATATCTATATATAGCTGAATCCATTTGTTATTAACAGGAATGAATTGGGTTATGGCTTATAAAAGAATTCGGGCGGCATTTTTTTAAACCACTATTTCTTCTTATCTTGATCCGTAGATATATTGCCTTGCGTATAGATATCCTGGAACGTTTTATGTTCTTTAATCATTTGATAGATAAGTCCCCAATCGGGCAATCCGCCCAGGTTACGGTCATCAATGAAAAGGTCCACTTTCAGTTTACGTGAGAATCCACAGTCCTGCTGTTTCTCTTCGGGATAATCACGATTGACAGCATAGAATTCCACTCCTCTTTCTTTGCACCAGGCAACAGCTTCTTCCAGAAGTTCACCTTCGCGCACACTCCATAAGATGAGCCTATGCTGATCTTGCTGCAACAGCTTTAAGGCGTCCGTTGCAAAAGGGATTTCTTTACCGATACGGGGATAGCGATGTTCTACTATAGTTCCGTCAAAATCAACTGCTATTGTCATAGTTTTATGCTGAATAATTACAGAACAAAGATACGAATCTTATTGAGAAAACAAAGCGTTCTCTCCCTTTTACAATATGCAAATATAAAAGATATTTGCATATAATTTCATAAAAATGTACTTTTGCGTTTAATTTTTCACTAACAACATAATATTAGGATGACTCAATCACCCAAAAATGTATCTAAAGGGTTCACTAAAGCCTTTTGGGTAAGCAACACGGTCGAACTGTTCGAACGTATGGCGTATTATGCCGTTTTTATCGTTCTCACCATTTATCTTTCTTCTATTTTAGGCTTCAACGACTTTGAAGCGAGTATGATTTCCGGTTTATTTTCCGGTGGTCTTTATCTTTTGCCTATCTTCACGGGTGCCTATGCCGATAAAATAGGTTTCCGGAAATCCATGATTGTTGCTTTTTCGCTGCTGTCTGTCGGATATCTGGGTTTAGGAATTCTCCCTACCCTGCTGGAAGCTGCCGGACTAGTGGAATATGGCAAAGCAGCCCGTTTCACCGGACTGCCGGATAGCGATAGTCGCTGGATGATCGTTCCTGTACTGTTTGTTATCATGGTGGGCGGATCGTTTATCAAATCTATCATTTCGGCTTCGGTAGCAAAAGAAACTACGGAGGTAAACCGCGCACGCGGTTATTCCATCTTTTATATGATGGTGAATATTGGTGCATTTACCGGAAAAACAGTGATTGACCCGTTGCGGAATGTTATTGGAGATCAGGCGTATATCTATATCAACTATTTCTCTGCTACGATGACCATATTGGCATTGCTTTCCGTTGTTCTGCTCTATAAATCTACCCATACGGCAGGCGAAGGAAAAAGTATGCGTGAAATCGGTCAGGGCTTCCTGCGCATCATTACGAACTGGCGTCTGCTGATTCTTATCCTGATTATAACGGGATTCTGGATGGTGCAGCAACAGTTATACGCTACAATGCCTAAATATGTAATCCGTATGGCGGGCGAAACTGCTAAGCCGGGTTGGATAGCCAATGTAAACCCGTTTGTGGTGGTTTGCTGCGTTAGTTTCGTGACGCGTTTGATGGCGAAACGTTCGGCCATTACTTCCATGAATATCGGTATGTTCCTTATCCCATTTTCGGCTCTGCTGATGGCATGCGGTAACCTGCTTGGAAATGACGTGATAAGCGGAATGAGCAATATCACATTAATGATGATAGCGGGTATCGTGATACAGGCTTTGGCAGAATGTTTTATTTCACCGCGTTATCTGGAGTACTTCTCCCTGCAAGCGCCTAAGGGTGAAGAAGGTATGTATCTCGGATTTAGCCATCTTCATTCCTTCCTCTCTTCCATCTTCGGTTTTGGTATCGCCGGAGTATTGTTGACAAAATACTGTCCCGATCCTGTCCTCTTTGAGACTCGTGAAGCATGGGAGGCTGCCAGCGCAAATGCGCATTATATCTGGTACTATTTCGCCGCTATCGGCCTGATATCTGCACTGACACTGTTAGTATTTGCCAAAATCACCCAATCCATCGACAAAAAGAAGAAAGCCAAGGTCTGAATATCTCATTTTTTTCTGTATATTTGCCGTCACTTTGCCATAAAAGTGGCGGCTTTTTCTAAATTGAGGAGAACATAATGAAAGTAAAATTTATAAGCCTTGCGAGCGGAAGTAGTGGCAACTGCTATTATATAGGCACTGAAAAATACGGAATACTTATTGACGCTGGTATAGCGGTACGTACTATTAAGAAATCATTGAAGGAGGTGGGTGTCGGCATGGAGACGATACGCGCGGTATTCGTTACACACGACCACGCAGACCATATCAAAGCTGTAGGCGGACTGGGTGAGAAACTGCACATCCCTGTCTACACAACTGCACGTATCCACGAAGGAATCAATAAAAGTTATTGCATGACGGAGAAGCTCCACTCTTCCGTCCATTATCTGGAGAAAGAAGAACCGATGGTACTGGAAGATTTTCACATTGAGTCTTTCGAAGTTCCCCACGACGGTACGGACAATGTGGGTTATTGCATTGAAATCGATGGAAAAGTATTCTCGTTCCTTACCGACCTTGGTGAAATCACCCCTACTGCTGCCAAGTTTATCCGTAAAGCGAATTACCTGATACTGGAAGCTAACTATGATGATGAGATGCTGCGTATGGGTACATATCCGCAATATTTAAAGGAGCGCATCACCAGCCGTACGGGACACATGAGCAATATTGCAACAGCCGAGTTTCTGGCGGAAAATATCACGGAAAACCTGAAATATATCTGGCTTTGCCACTTGAGCAAAGACAATAATCATCCGGAACTTGCTTACAAGACGGTGGAATGGAAATTAAAGAGTAAAGGTATATTGGTAGGTAAGGATGTGCAACTCTGTGCTTTAAAGCGTAGCACTCCCTCCGATCTGTACGAGTTTGATTAAAAAAAGCCGCATTCATCGAAAAAAGATTTCATTTTGCTTGGATGAATAAAATAAAAGGACTACTTTTGCACCCGCAAATAAGAAATACGATGCACTCTTAGCTCAGTTGGTAGAGCAACTGACTCTTAATCAGTGGGTCCAGGGTTCGAATCCCTGAGGGTGTACGAAGATAAGGTTCTGAAAACAATTGAGTTTCAGAACCTTTTTTAATCTCACCTTGTTTCACTCTCATCATGAATAATTGGAAGAAAAAATTTATCATAATATGGAGCGGGCAACTATATTATGATAAATTTTTTCTTCCAATTTCTATATTAAGTAGTTCCATCGCTCAGTTCTCTATCGTCTTATGGATTAGTCTCAAAACGGGTTCTGCGGAAGTTTTGTCCTTTGCCATGATCGCCGCCTTGTTGCCGCAAGCCTTGTTAGGGGCATTTGCAGGCGTATATGTGGATCGCTGGAACCGGAAATGGACTGTGATAGGTGCAGATAGTTTCGTTGCACTCTGTTCCGGTGTCATCGCTTTGTTATTTTACTTGGATGTAGTGGAATTGTGGCACATCTATATATTATTGGCGCTTCGTTCCATTGGTGGTTCGTTCCATTCACCGGCAATGAAATCATCTATTCCATTGCTGGCTCCGGAAAAGGAACTGACCCGTATTGCGGGAATTAACCAGGCTATCCAGTCTATTTGCAATATCGGTGGCCCTGCGTTGGGAGCGGTTCTGCTTCTGGCATTCGATATGAGTGTAGTCATGTTATTGGATGTGGCAGGCGCAATCATTGCCTGCACTTCCCTACTGTTTGTTTACATTCCGAATCCAAAGAAGGAAAATATCTCAGCTAAGAGTGTATTGAACGATATGCGCGACGGTTTCCATGTGATTATGCGCAACCGAGGAGTTAGTTGGGTGATGGTTACAGAAATCCTGATTACTTTCTTTGTGTTGCCGATAGTCGCCCTGATGCCGCTGATGACTTTGCATACTTTCTCCGGAACAGCTTATCAGATTAGTTTGATAGAAACACTTTTCGGGGCGGGTATGTTGGCTGGAGGGGCTTTATTGGGGATTTGGAATCCTAAGATTAGGAAGATACTGATGATTGCGTTCTCTTATGCGGTACTTGGTCTGGCATTGGCTATATGTGGTATGTTGCCCGGCAATGGGTATGTCTTTTTTGCCATACTGACAGTGGTACAAGGGCTTATCGTGCCATTTTTATCCGGTCCCTTTACCGCTCTATTGCAGACGCAGTTCAAACCGATTTATCTGGGACGTGTATTCTCGCTTTTCGACAGTATAAGTTTGTTCCCTTCTATCATCGGTTTGCTTGTCACAAGCTTTGTAGCCGACTCTTTGGGAATAGGCAACATATTTATATACTGTGGTTTTGCCATTGTGCTGACTGCAATTCTGATGATGTGTATTCCTTCTGTTAGAAATCTGGAGAAAGAGGAAATCAGGAAGAAAAAGTAAATGAAATGCCCCAAAAGTTAGATATAAAACTTTTGGGGGCATTTCATTTATAGTATTATTGCGCGTCTATACCTCTTTTTTTCAGCATCTCAAAGTCTTCTTTTCTCATTCCTATATCATCCAGTGGACGCGGTTCATTATGATCGTTCAGATAAACCCTCGATTTCTCTGTATAGAGAGGGCTGGTGACAGATAGACTGTCATTGCGGTACGGAGTTTCTATTCCGGCCAATTCCATCATGGTCTGGAAGAAAGAAATGCTGGAAGATATATTTTTCTGTCGGTTCATCGAAGCAGCTTTCTCTATCCCGGGATACTCTTCCCTATAACTGTCGGATGTCCACAGCAGGAGAGGTACGTGTAGCTGATAGTAGGACGGAACGGGGGATGCATGGAGAAACAGGTGTCGGCCATCGTCGAAGATATCTTCCCCATGGTCGGACGTGTAAAGCATACTAGCATCTACTTGCTGCTGCTTCAATAAGTGGATGATACGTGCCAGGAAATTATCCGTATACCGGATGGAATTGTCGTAGGCATTCATCAGGTTATCTTTGTATTTCACTTCTGCATCTACGGGGAAATCCGGTAAGAAGAAAGCAGCAGTTTCCGGATAACGTTCCCGGTAATTGAAGTGGGATCCATAGGTATGCAATACAATGAACTGTTTCCGATTTCCTTTCTCAAGTTCTTTTTCTACCAACATTAACAGTTCGTCATCCGAAGGATTGTATTGGGAATCCTGCGAATCTTCTTTGATAAAATCATAAGTATCCGCTTCCATTCCGAAGAAGTCGATGAAAGAATGATTATACCGCTGGTTTGAGAAGAAGGCTGTCTGGAAACCGGCTTCTTTGAAAGCGGTAATGACGCTTTTCCGATAATAAATGGAATCGAAATTCTGTGCAGAAACGGGAGAAAGCAGCATGGGTACACTCTTGTGCGTAGTATTCGATTCCGTCAGAACATGACAGAAAGAAGTCACTCCTTCTATTTTAGAAAGTTCAGGGTTCGTATCCCGATCATAGTCGTAAAGACTCCAGTTCAGGGCGCGGGATGTCTCGCCCACTACCATAATATAAATTTCGCGCCTGTCTTCCGGATGGGAAGGCTGGGCGTTAAAAGTAAAGTTCTCTGATGTGCGGTGATACGTCCTTGTTTGGGCATTACGCTGGAATGCGAGTGCTACATTATAACACACGTTGGCAGGATACAAATCCGATTTCAGCTCGTAACGTTTATCCAGTCCATAAGCGGCACCCAATGAGATAAAGCCGATGAGTAAGGCAATCCATGCCTTTTCCCGTTCCCGACGGATAAATTCCAAAGATAATTTCCGCTTCTTTATAATGGAGATTGCAGCCAGAATCAATGCTGGTATATAAAGAATAATCACACTCACTAATGCCGGAACAAGATTATCCAGCAACTCCATGGCTTCACTTGAATTAGTGGTTACCAGGTTCAGGAACATATCCACAGCAATAATGGACTGTCCGAAGAGATAAAGCAGTACTATCTGGAAAGCTCCGAAGAAGATGAATAGGAAAAGGATCCAGAACATCTTTCCACAGTCCCTTGACAAAGTCATTAATAGATAATAGAAAGCAAATGGCAACAGTACATTGCACACTTTTGCCACTATAGGCATCGGCTCTGTAAAACAGAGGATGATATTGGGTACTATCAGGATCAACAGGAACAGATAGAACAAATGCGCCTGATTTTCCAACCATTTCTTTATGTTCTTAAAAAGCTTCATTGATGTTGAATATAAATCCGGTCTGGCCTTTTCCAAACCCTAAATCTAACCTTACGTTTACTCTCTTTTTGAACTCCCACCGATAACCAAAACCATAATTAGGGAGAATATGTTTAACTTCGAAACCGGAGAATTTTGGAAACACGGTTCCCGCTCCTGCCCATATAGCCATGCCATTTCGTTTCCAGACGTGCTGACGAAGCTCTATCTGCGCATCCATGGCGCATTTATCACGGTAACGCCCTTCGTAATAACCACGCATGGAATAAGAACTTCCCAATGTTGCCATCAATCCCCAAGGTGGATCACCGTAATTCAGTAACGCATGGAATTGTCCTGCCAATATTCCCCCTTTCCATACAGGATGATAATAGCTGGTAGTCAGTTCTGTGCTGCTGAAAGCATATTTATTACCGAGGAATGCGGGACTGAATCGTTGGTCTATTCTCAGGTAATAGCCACTATAGGCATTTGTGAGGAAATCCCGTGAATCATAGAGTAATGAGAATCCGAGGCTTATATTGGCAGTCCGTGCTTTCATTCCTTCCCAAAGTTCGGGCTTTTCAAAATCGTGGCCGTAGACATAATCAAAGACAGCCATCGGACCGATATAGAAGTTCCGCGCTACACGAGTCATGAAGTCTACCTTTACTTGTGCCTGGAAACGGTCGTAATCACTTTCATTATCGTCATTAGAACCGTTTTCATATCCTTTTCCCCAATACAAGCTGGGAAACGAATAGAAATAAAGATTGTAATTCAGACGGTATCTGTCTTGTGGAAAGAGATGATTTCCACGTACCCCCAACAAATAGAAACCTACCGTAGATACATCACCGTATAAAGATACATTAGATGGCGGAAGGATGGTATCATTCAGGTCTGTACGATATAATCCGGCGGCTACCAGACCGATGCCGAACTTGGTGTCACTGGAATAATGGGGTCCTCCGATAACGCTGAAGTCAAACTTCTTGTTTTTTTTCTCTTTGTTGGCATCATTAAAATAGTCCAGGAATTTCTTGAAAAAACTTTTCTTTTGTGGTAAAGTGTCAGTTACGGATACAGAAGATTCGACTGAAACATCTGCTCCTGTGGGGCCTTGTGCCCATATATCGGTGGCTATTAGTAATAACAGCACCGGTAGTACCCATTTCGTTAGTTTAGCGTCCATGATTATACCTGTAGAAAACTACGTCGGCAAATTTAGTTTTATTTTAATCATATAACAACAATTTTGTGAAATGTTTTGTTCAAACTTCTTCCATTAAGAAAAAAGGAGGAAGAAATAAGAATTTCAGAACTTTATTCCCGTTTTAACGTTATTCTTTTAGAACGAATAACGAACTTCATTATGAAAACAAAAATGGATATTCCCGATAAAGAGGGACGAAAACGACTTGTGATTGTGGGTGGTGGCTTCGGTGGATTGAAGTTGGCACGCAAATTGAAAAGCGATAAATTCCAGATAGTGTTATTGGACAAGAATAATCATCATATTTTCCAACCCCTACTCTATCAGGTAGCAACCGCCGGTATTGAACCGAGTGCAATTTCTTTTCCTTATCGCAAGATATTTAAAAAGAGAAAACATTTCCATATACGTATTTGTGAGGCGCAACGGGTAATTCCCGGAGATCATATTCTGGAGACTTCCATCGGAGCTCTTTCATACGATTATCTGGTTGTCTCTACCGGATGCCGTACCAACTATTTTGGTAACGATGGGCTGTCTCAACGGACGATGGCCCTGAAGAATACTGCAGAAGCTTTGTTTAATCGTAACCAGATACTGGAAAGTTTTGAAAAGGCACAGAATACCAGTAATCTGGAGAAGAGAAAACACCTCATGACATTTGTCATTGTGGGTGGCGGTGCTACAGGTATAGAGCTTTCCGGTGCATTGGCGGAAATGAAAAAATTTGTACTTCCGCAGGATTATCCCGATCTTGATATGACCCTGATGCGTATTATTCTTGTGGATGGTGCTCCCCGCCTACTCTCTGCTTTCTCTGAAAAATCTTCAGAAGAAGTGGCAAATTACTTGTTAAAACGTGATGTGGAAATCAGAACTAATGTACAGGTAACGAATTATGAGAATGGAACGATGACACTGAGCGACAACAGTACCCTAGAAACAACAAATGTCTTTTGGGTTGCAGGTGTACGCGCCAACAGTATAGAGGGACTTGCAAAAGAGGCTTATGGTCCCGGTAATCGCCTCCTTGTAAACCTCTACAACTGTGTTCAGGGCTATACTAATATTTTTGCTATCGGTGATACTGCGCTTATGACTTCCAAGGAATACCCAAAAGGACATCCGCAAGTAGTTCAACCAGCCATTCAGCAAGCGCGTAATCTGATCCAGAATCTGGATAGAAAGGAACGGGGACTTGAGATGCAACCCTTTGTTTATCATAATAAAGGTTCCATGGCTACCATAGGACGCAATCATGCAGTTGTGGAACTGAAAAAACTTCGTTTCGGTGGTTTCCCCGCGTGGGCAGTATGGCTATTCATCCACTTAATGAGTATTGTCGGTGTAAAGAACCGTCTGTTTATCTTTGTAGACTGGATGTGGAGTTACTTTACATACGATCCTTCTTTAAGGGTTATTATTAGACCTTTGCGAAGAGATAAACCATAATGCCTTATTTTTCGTTATATTAAATATAAATGTTTAAAACAGACGACTATGCTTTACAAATTTTTATTCCCGTCTAAACCGGATGGAGCAGCAATATCTGCAATATTATTAATAGTGAGAATTATATTCGGTGTGTTATTAATGAACCATGGCATCGAGAAGTGGTCTAATTATCAGGAGTTATCCACTGTATTTCCTGATCCGCTGGGTGTGGGCAGTCCTCTTTCCTTGGGATTAGCCATATTCGGTGAATTGGCTTGTTCCATGGCATTTATCATTGGTTTCCTTTACCGTCTGGCAATGCTGCCGATGATATTTACAATGGGGATGGCATTCTTTGTCATTCACGGAAGCGATCCGTTTGCGGTCAAAGAACTGGCTTTCATATATCTGGTGGTATACGTGCTGATGTATATTATCGGTCCCGGAAAGTTTGCCGTAGACCACTGGCTGGGTAAGGCTTTGACTCCCCAAAAAGTTTAATTTTGCGGGGGCTGTTTAACTGAAAATTTGTTTTTGTCTCTTATTTAAGTGTATTTTTCATAAAAAGCACTTATATTTGCCCAGAGAAAAAGAGCAAAGAGTTAAATCAATAAACTCAGTAAAACAAAAGAAAGTAATTATGAAAAAGAGTAATTTGAATTTGGCTGCAACTGTGATGATTTGTGGCGCGTTTCTTTTCAGTTCTTGTATCGGTTCTTTCGGTCTGCACAGTAAATTGGTGAATTGGAACCAAAGTATTGGTACAAAGTTTGTTAATGAGCTTGTTTATCTGGCTTGTAACATTATCCCCGTATATCCTGTTTGCTATCTGGCAGATGCGTTGGTAATCAACTCCATTGAATTTTGGAGCGGTTCCAATCCGATGGCTAACGTGGGTGATGTGAAGAAAGTAAAAGGTGAAAACGGAAACTATCTCGTAAAAACATTGGAGAACGGTTACTCTATCACAAAAGAAGGTGAAACCACTACCATGGAGCTGGTTTACGACAAAGAACTGAACACTTGGAATGTAGTTGCAGAAGGTGTTAGCACTGAATTGCTGCAAATGAACGGTGACGGTACTGCACAGATGTACCTGCCGAATGGTGAAGCAATGAATGTGACATTAGATGCACAAGGCATAGCTGCTGCTCGTCAGGCAACGATGATCAACACTTATTACGCTGCACGCTAATTAAGAAAAGAATTTGAATATGCGGGCGGATGAGTAATCATTCGCCCGTTGCTTTTTATACCTCTTCAGATCTTTTTAGAATGGATAGCCTACTGCAAAGTGGAAGGCAAAGTCACGTCCGAAGTCAGGACGCAAAATGGGATAACGGTCCTTTCCCTTTTCTGGATTAATAGCCTTCATACCACCATCAAAGCGAAGTACAAAGAAATCCAGATCCAGACGCAATCCCACACCGTAAGCTACGGCTATTTGCTTATAAAATTGATCGAATTTGAATTTCCCTCCTGGCTGATCCTGATATTCGCGAATCGTCCAGATATTTCCCGCATCTACAAACATAGCACCTCTGAACTTCCAGAATAAACGTGTACGGTATTCTATACTAGCATCCAGCTTGATGTCACCCGACTGATTCATGAAGTTGCCTTTTTCATCGGAGAAAGTACCAGGACCGAGGCTACGTACCGACCATCCGCGTACACTGTTTGCTCCACCCGAGAAATAACGTTTCTCGAAAGGAATCATCCGTGCGTTTCCGTAAGGAATAGCAATACCTCCCCCAATATGAAATGCAATAGAGTTACGGTTATCGATGACGATGTTTTTGGCAAAATCCAGGTCACCTTTTATATATTGTGCATACGGAATATTCAAGATGGTATATTCGTCCTGATCATTCTTTTTTAAATTGCTCATTTTAGAAAGCACATACAGGAGATTCCCCGCAGACTCAAAGTTGAAACGTATACTGTAGGAATTACCAATCACTGCATTGTTCATCAAAGCTTGTCCTGCGCTGTTATAGGTATAGCTGTATCCGGTACGGACAATCAAACGGTCTTTATAGTTATACTCCAACAGATAGTTCTTCTCATCATTCAGGAAATTGTTCTTAAACTCGGGTTCTATCCACGGCATATACAAATAGTTAATGTCCAGCAAGTCTATACGATGCTGCGAACGTTGTCTCTGCAAACCCCATTTATAACTCCATGAACCAGATGCAACGATGCGTGTAAACTCGGGACGCATCTGATAATTATATTGCAGTCCGAATTCCGTAGTTGCTCTTATCCTCCGCTTGAAATCATTGGATATGAACGGAAACATGAAGCGGGGAAAGTTTATACTGGTTTCCACGCCAAGTTCCGTATAGTTGTCATTCTTATACCCTAAGCCGGAAACTGCTTCATAGGCTCCGCGAAGCTTAACCAGAAAAGTTTCGGAACCTCTGAATACATTGCGATTTTGAAAAGATACAGATGCTGCGGCACCCAAATCACCGGCAGAGTTCGTTCCTTCCAGTTCGAAAGATACAGACTGATGCTTGTTCTTCGTTAGCATTACATAGGCATTCAGCTTTGCGCTATCACCTACCTGTGTTTCGAAGAAACGTACATTGGTATATTTCAATACTGGCAGGCGTCCAAAATTGGAATAGGTACGCTGCACATCCTGTTCATTGTAAAGATCTCCCGGGGTTATCCGCAGATTATCCGTCAATACTTTAGGACGCAGGTATAATTTATCCTTATAATATATGGGAACCCCTTTATAGTGTATCGAATCATTGATTTCCACACTACTGAGAGCTGAAGATTGCAGTACGTCATAGTCCGCAATGAAATTCACTTTATTAATCGTATATTGTGGATGATCCTGCAATTCAGCACCGGAATGCTGTCTGTACCGTGCCAGATGCAAGGTCAGATCCACCTGATAAGTGCCACGTACCGTATCCGCCGTATAAGAAATATAATCTTTATTGAATTTATAATAACCGTTGCGAAGCAGGTTACCCGTGATTCGCTGGCGTTCACTATCCAGTATGTTGGCATTGAAGTACATACCTTCGGATAAATAGGTCGATCCTGAATCTTTCTGCATATATTCCCAGATCTTTTCATCCTGAACGTCATATTTCAGGCTACGGACAATATACGGCTCGCCGGTGTTTACTTTATAAGCCAGTTTTACCTTTTTCTTTTTGATTTTGGGAATGTACTCTACGGTAGCACCCATGTACCCCATATTCTGAACGGCTTTCGTCATTTCCTTCAGGGAACGTTCGGTTTCTTCCTTACTATAGATAACGGGGGCATCTCCCAGCCTGCGTAAGGCCCGGTTCACCCAGCAGGTAGAATCACGTCCCGACCAGTTGTAAACATACAGCTGGGTTTTAATCAGACTAAACCATTTGGAGTTCGGATTTTGCCGTACATATATGGATAAATTAGAAGGCTTCACGTTCTTGTTATCAGTATGTATGCGCACTTCATCCAGCAAGTATGAACCATCCGGCACATATTTAGTGGTCGAGCAGGAAGCTAATGTAAGTATGGCAGCAGTAAGTAGTGCGTAGTGGAAGCCTTTCTTCATACCAGAATTAATAAATTGCGCATAATTGACTACAAATATAAATCTATTTTTTCTTTTCCGAAATAAAAAACCGGATGAAGTGTGTTCCGTTTTTTGATTATATAGAAATAATCACGTACTTTTGCCAAACGATAACATTTAAGCTATGGCACTGAGCAAAAACCGCATCAAATATATCCACTCGTTGGAGCTGAAGAAGAATCGTAAAACAGAAAAAGTCTTTCTGGCAGAAGGTCCTAAACTGGTAGGCGATTTGTTAGGACATTTTCCCTGTCGCTTTCTGGCAGCTACGCCCGAATGGTTATCGCAACATCCCAAACTTCCGGTAGAAGATGTTTCGGAAGTGTCCGATGAAGACCTTTCCCGTGCCAGCTTATTGAAAACTCCCCAGCAAGTACTTGCCGTATTCGAGCAGCCGGAATATGAAACGGATACTTCCGTCATCAGCCATTCGCTTTGTCTGGCACTGGACGACGTACAAGATCCGGGAAATCTGGGCACTATCATTCGCCTGGCAGACTGGTTTGGAATAGAGCATATCTTCTGTTCCCCGAACACCGTAGATGTATATAATCCAAAGACGGTTCAAGCCACCATGGGAGGCATTGCCCGTGTGAAACTGCACTATACTCCCCTGCCCGACCTCATTCAAAGCCTGAAGGATATACCTGTTTACGGCACTTTCCTCGATGGAGAAAATATGTACACACAGAAATTATCATCTAACGGATTGATTGTGATGGGTAATGAAGGCAACGGAATCGGGAAAGAAGTGGAGCAACTCATTAACCGCAAACTTTATATTCCCAATTATCCCGCCGAGAGGGAAACGTCCGAGTCACTGAATGTGGCAATTGCTACCGCAGTGGTCTGTGCTGAGTTCCGCCGACAGGCTGCATCGTTGTAAAATCGAAAGGATAAAATAGATAAGCACTTATTCCGGAAGGAAACGTTTCTTGACAGAAAACTTCCGGAAGTTCCTCTAATACTTCACTTGATTTCTGAAATATACCGGAGTACCCTTCGGAAATATCTTCTTCATTATTCAATAAAACAATGACTCCGGGAAACCATTCCACTCCTTCAATCTCTTCTGTCAAAGGAAAGACGGACACGACTCGTCCTTCTTCCACCCCTACCACATATTGTTTGAGATAACCATATCCGGGCAGAAAAATAAAATGTGAAGCGAATCGTTTGATCATCAGGGCTTATCTTTACGGATTTGAAGGCGTTCCGGCTTGTCCACCTTCTTCAGTGTGGGTTCTGAAGACGGACGAGGACGGGCAGCATCACGCCTGCGCGGATTGTCGTTTATCTTCTCTTCCACAGGTTTGAGTTCCTCCTTCTTGAGTTCCTGAGGTTCTATTTTCTCAGTCTGAACAGAATCTTTCTGAATAGAATCATTCTTAGCAAATGACAGCGTATCCGTAGCATGATAACGCATCAGCGAAATGCGGTCGGTCAACAATGTACGGGTAGCTTGTGCTGTGGGATAATAGATATATCCACGTATCTCACGGATTTCTCCCAGCGTATCGGCAAAGAGG
Organism: Bacteroides sp. AM16-24; assembly: GCF_003471885.1. Classification (NCBI taxonomy): domain Bacteria; kingdom Pseudomonadati; phylum Bacteroidota; class Bacteroidia; order Bacteroidales; family Bacteroidaceae; genus Bacteroides; species Bacteroides sp. AM16-24. Next base: position 295,855 of record NZ_QRKI01000002.1, on the reverse strand, counting down.
GAAACTGTTTCCATACCCGATTTGTATACTTTCTGAATATCGCTGATGATGCTGTCCTTATAGACAATCTGCATAGCCATGACAGGAGCATATAGGGAATCAGGCGCACCGTTATGGAAGCGGAAACGTACGTTCCATCGCAAAGTATCGCGGTCTTTAAAGTTAGTATCTGAGGGTAAGACGAAAGTTATCTTGTTGTCCATCGGCATACCTGTCAGCTGATAGATACGTTGCCATACCCATACATCAATACTATCACCCGGAAGACTTTCCTTCGGCTTATTGTCACGTATAGCGATTAAATTATTGACAACATCCCGCTCCGCTTTCAGTCTTGCGTTTACTTTCTCATAAATCTTGGTGAGTACTTCCGGATTACGCGTGAACCAAACCATTGAGGAATCAAATTCGGCTTGCGTAATTCCGTGCTTTTTAAACACCGATTCAATGTACAACACCCTTTTATAGCCATCGGTATAAGGGACTTCTTCCCCCATAGCCTTCGCTATATGGTAGTCATAAAGCACATTTTCCATCTTAGCATCCGATATGACCACCTTCGGTCTTTTCACCTGACAGGCTGTCAAACAAGATGCTAACAGGAATATGCTAAACCATTGAATTCGATGCAGACCTTTCATGATTTCTTTATTGCATGATAAGAGTCATTCAAATATTTGCTGTAAAATAATAACAGGGCAATAATACCACAACTGATAGCGGCATCGGCAAGATTAAATATCGGGCTGAAGAATATGAAATGATCCCCACCTACCAACGGCATCCATTGAGGCCAGTTCGTATCAATGATAGGGAAATAGAACATATCCACTACCTTTCCGTAAAACAAAGGAGCATATCCTCCGCCTTCCGGCAGGAATGAGGCTATCTGCGAATGCGTACTCTCATTGAACAACACACCGTAGAATACACTATCAATGATGTTACCCAACGCTCCCGTAAGAATCAGAGATACGCATACGATATAGCCTGTCTTCAAGCCCTGCTTGATTATTCTCGTTAAATACCACCCTATCGCTCCTACGGCAACAATACGGAACAAGGTAAGGAATAACTTACCGAATATCTCCATACCGAACGCCATACCGTTATTCTCGGTAAAGTAAATATAAAACCATGTAGGCGGTTCTGCATCTACCATGCCCAGCTTCTCATAAAGCCATTTTATGGCGTTTTCGCTCTGATGCCAATACATGTGAGTCTTGACATAGATCTTGATTATCTGGTCAGCAATCAATACCGAGAAAATAACGAGTAGCGCAATGCGGCCTTTCGTGAGGTATTTGTTCATCCTTACTTCTTACTGTTATTTTTGGCCTCAATGCTCAGTGTAGCATGGGGCACAGCACGCAAACGTTCGGCAGGAATCAACTTACCTGTTTCACGGCAAATACCATACGTTTTATTCTCGATGCGTACCAGTGCGGCTTGCAAACCCTGGATAAACTTCAACTGACGTTGAGCCAGGCGTGTCGTTTCTTCTTTGGACAAGGTGTTGGCACCTTCTTCCAAAACTTTGTACGTAGGAGACGTATCGTCGGTATCATTACCATCGGCTCCAGTTAAACTGGCTTTCAGCAATTCGTAATCGCGTTGTGCCAATTCTAACTTCTCATTAATAATGGCGCGGAATTCTTCCAATTCAGCATCTGAGTATCTTGTTTTTTCTGCCATAACTTTACGTGTTAAATCGTTAGTATTATTATTCTTTTACAACGCTTACGTACAGGGAGAAATCGTCAAAGTTAAGTTCCGTGCCGTTTTCCACCTCATCGGTCAGCGTCAGTGAGGTTCCTAAAACCTGGTTACAAATATAGTCTTTATATTCGTTTACCGCATCATCTGTTTGCTGATTTTTTGATAATGTAATCTTTATTTTGTCTGTTATCTCCAAACCGCTTGACTTGCGGATATTCTGAATACGGTTAACCAGCTCACGGGCAACGCCTTCCCGGCGAAGTTCTTCTGTAACGGTTACATCCAGGGCAACCGTCAGCTTTCCTTCGTTGGCAACCAGCCATCCCGGAATGTCTTCACTGAAGATTTCTACGTCAGCGGCTTCCACAACCACATCCACACCATCCAGTTGCAAAGTATAAGAGCCGTTCTTTTCCAGTTCAGTGATAGCTTCCTGTGACATTTCCGCTACAGCAGCAGCTACGGCTTTCATCTGTTTTCCGAATTTCGGTCCCATCTTCTTGAAGTCACATTTCACCTTCTTTACCAGCACACCAACAGCACCATCTACGAATTTGATGTCCTTCACGTTCACTTCGCTCATGATAAGCGCTTTCACAGCTTCGATGTGGGCACGTTGTTCTTTGTCTACTACCGGTATCATGATACATTGCAGCGGCTGGCGTACTTTGATGTTCACCTTGCGGCGCAAAGCCAATACCATGGAAGTTACATCTTGTGCCATTTGCATGCGGACTTCCAGTTCCTTGTCTATTATTTCCTCGTTGTATTCAGGGAATTTAGCCAAGTGTACGGATACTACGTTATCGCGTCCTGTTGCGGTGATCAGATCCATATAGAGCTTGTCGGCATAGAACGGAGCGATGGGCGACATCAGTTTGGCAACGGTTTCCAAACAAGTGTACAGAGTCTGGTATGCAGACAACTTATCCTGTGTAAATTCACCACCCCAGAAACGTTTACGGTTCAGGCGAACGTACCAGTTGGAGAGGTTGTCGTTTACGAAGTCAGATATCAGACGTCCGGCTTTTGTCGGTTCGTATTCGCTATAGCAAGTATCCACCTCTTTTACCAGTGTATTCAGTACGGAGAGTATCCAACGGTCGATTTCAGGACGTTCAGCCATCGGCACATCAGCTTCCTTGTATTCAAATCCGTCTACATTGGCGTAGAGGGAGAAGAAAGAATACGTATTATATAAGGTACCGAAGAATTTACGACGAACTTCCTCGATGCCGTCTACGTCGAATTTCAGGTTATCCCACGGAGAAGAGTTGGTGATCATGTACCAGCGCAAGGGATCGGACCCGTATTTCTCGATAGTAGAGAAAGGATCTACACCATTGCCCAGACGCTTGGACATCTTGTTACCATTCTTATCAAGTACCAATCCGTTAGAAATAACAGCCTTGTAAGAGATGGTATCGAATACCATTGAAGCGATTGCATGAAGCGTAAAGAACCAACCGCGAGTCTGATCCACACCTTCGGCGATAAAGTCGGCAGGGTAAACCTGATGGCTATCCAGCAGTTCTTTGTTCTCGAACGGATAGTGGATTTGTGCATACGGCATGGCTCCGGAATCGAACCATACGTCTATCAGGTCCGCTTCACGCTTCATGGGCTTGCCGTCTTTCGATACGAGGATGATGTCGTCCACATACGGACGGTGCAAGTCTATCTTATCATAATTTTCTCCATTGTACTCTCCGGGTACGAAACCTTTATCCTTATAAGGATTAGACTTCATGAATCCGGCAGCTACGGATTTCTCTATTTCATTATAAAGCTCTTCAACCGAACCGATGCAAATTTCCTCGCTGTTGTCTTCCGTGCGCCAGATAGGCAGCGGAGTACCCCAGTAGCGTGAACGGCTCAGGTTCCAGTCATTTAGATTTTCCAGCCACTTGCCAAAACGTCCCGTACCGGTGCTTTCCGGTTTCCAGTTGATCGTCTTATTCAGCTCAATCATGCGGTCTTTGCAAGCGGTAGAGCGGATGAACCAGCTATCCAACGGATAATACAATACCGGTTTGTCCGTACGCCAGCAGTGCGGATAATTGTGCACATGCTTCTCTATCTTGAACGCTTGGTTATTGGCTTTCATCATCATGCAGAGACTTACGTCCAGACTTTCGTCCTGATCTGTCAGATTCGGATCGTAATCGTTCTTCACGAAACGGCCTGCATATTCTTTATATAAATCTACGTTTACGCGCTCTTTCACGAAGTTCTCGTCCAGTTCGTCCAATTTATAGAACTTACCAGTCAGATCCACCATTGGGCGGAGTTCACCTTTCTTATTGATGAGTTGCAAAGGCGGAACGCCAGCGGCTTTCGCTACCTGGGCATCGTCCGCACCGAATGTCGGAGCGATATGTACGATACCTGTACCGTCTTCCGTAGTCACATAGTCACCTGAGATTACGCGGAATGCACCTTCACCCGGATTCACCCAAGGTATCAGTTGTTCATATTCCATACCTACAAGTTCCGGACCTTTATATTCTCCTATAACTTTGAACGGTATCAGTTTGTCTCCCGGTTTGTAATCTTCCAGAGCAATGTCTTCCGCTTTCTTATTGAAATGCGTGTAGAGCAAAGCTTTGGCAAGTACAACGGTGATTTTCTCTCCAGTGTATCCGTTGTAGCTTTGTACGGCTACATAGTCTATCTTCGGGCCTACGCAAAGCGCAGTATTCGAAGGTAATGTCCACGGAGTGGTGGTCCATGCAATGAAATACGGAGTTCCCCACTCTGCCATTTCCGGCTTCGGGTTCTTCATCTTGAACTGTGCCACACAAGTCACATCCTTCACGTCGCGGTAGCAACCGGGCTGGTTCAATTCGTGTGAGCTCAGTCCTGTTCCGGCAGCGGGAGAATACGGCTGTATGGTGTATCCTTTATAAAGATACCCTTTTGTATAGAGTTGCTTCAACAGCCACCACAATGTTTCGATGTAGCGGTTGTCGTAGGTGATATAAGGATCGGTCATGTCTACCCAATACCCCATCTTGTGAGTCAGATCTTCCCATTCTTTGGTGAACTTCATCACATCTTTGCGGCAGGCAGCGTTATAGTCGGCTACGGAGATCGTTTTACCGATATCTTCCTTGGTGATGCCCATTGCTTTTTCCACACCCAGTTCCACAGGAAGTCCGTGTGTGTCCCATCCGGCTTTACGTTTCACCAGGAAACCTTTCATGGTTTTGTAACGGCAGAAAATATCTTTGATGGAGCGAGCCATTACGTGGTGAATGCCCGGCATACCGTTGGCAGAGGGCGGTCCTTCATAAAAAACGAAAGAAGGACAGCCTTCACGTTCTGTCATACTCTTGGCGAAAACCTGGTTCTCGTCCCATTTCTTCAACACTTCCGCGTTTACCTTTGAGAGGTCGAACTGCGAATATTCGGCAAACTTCTTACCCATCTTATTTGCAATTTAACTATTTACAATTTAACGATCAAGGGGGTACTTTGAGACGTGCTAAAGCGACCCTTCTTATTTTAAGGGTGCAAAGTTACAAAAAAGTTAGAGAAAAGATATTATTGAATAGAAAAAAACTATTTTTGCCTGTCGTAATTGATTATTCACCAAAACATCTAAAACAATAGTATGGACAAAGATCTAAAAAAGGTTGTGGTGCTCCTGGCACACCCCAACATGGAAAACTCACAAGCCAATAAAGCCCTGTTTGATACCATAAAGGATATAGAAGATGTGGCTGTTTTTAATTTATACGAGATGCCGGATGAGGATATCCTCAATATGGATGCATGGAGCCGGATTATATCTCATGCCAATGCAGTGGTATATCAGTTCCCATTTTATTGGATGTCGGCACCATCTTTATTAAAGAAATGGCAGGACGGGATATTTACCTATTTGGCAAAAACTCCGGCAGTAGCCGGTAAACCTTTGTTGGTTGTTACCACTACCGGTTCTGAATTTGATGCGTACCGAAGTGGAGGAAGAAATCGCTTCACGGTGGATGAACTTTTGCGTCCTTATCAGGGTGGCGCTGTGCATGCAGGGATGGTATGGCAGACTCCTTTCGTGGTGTATGGTATGGGAACACCCGATGCGGAAAAGAATATTGCCCTGGCAGCGGATCTTTATAAAAAACGGGTGATGGCACTTATCGGGAAAAACAAATCGGAAGATAGCTGGTAAAGTGTAAAGTATCGGTTGAAACACTTGATTTTACCTTTACAATGTGCCGGATACCTATGGGCGATTTATTCGGTAACAAATTAAATCGATTATAGTTATTTCAGACGTTTCGTTTTTGGAATAATAATAGGCAAAAAAGAAGATAAGGTGGTATTTCCTCACAAGGATTTGCCACCTTTTTTGTTGATATATATTCAAATTGGGATTGAAAGCATATTTCTGTGCTGTTAATAAACATTGGATAGGTTCTTAAAAAACGTTCTGATTATTCTTTAAAAACGTTGTTTGCGGTTATTAATGAGTTATTTTAGCTGTCATGATTTCAGAGCTTTTTATGGATTTAATTCATTCCTCTAAAAGAAATCATTTAATTATGAAATGCGTAGGAAAAAAGAAAGAGTTTTTCAAGAGGACATTGGTAGTTTATTTATTAACGTCAGTTTACCTCGTTCATGGTAAAAACAAGTTCCAGTTATAATCTTTTTCTGATTGAAATTTGTCCTTTCCCTGTCATATCCGTAACTTTGTAAATCAAAGAACCCGATATGAATCAGGAATTACTAGAACGAACACTAAAGAACCGCCGGATAGAACTGACGAATCAGGAGAAAAAGGATTATTATCCTAAAGAGAATCTTTTTATTCTCTTGTTTGCTTCTGCTATCGTACTGCTAATGCCATTGATGGCAAGGCTCAAGGGGGAGATTATAGAAACGGAGTTTTTATGGTTTTCCGTATTGTTTCCTGCCGTCTCTGTTGCGGTCATTTACATCACTTATTGGAATAAGAAGAATACACTCAAACTGCATTACATCAACACAGCTCTTACTCCGCAAGAACAGCAAAATGTATTGATGCGACTGGCAAAGGAAAATCGCTGGAAAATAATTCTGTGCAATAAGCGACAATTTGTAGCGGATGATATGTGTATGCGTTGGCATGTACGTGTTGTCGTCATTTTCGGAAATCCGCATATGGCTTATAATAGCCGTTGTAATCCTACCAATAATCGTTGGCACGCTTCCGGTGGCAGGAATTGGGATAATCTGGAAATGATTCGCCAAGCTATCGAAAAAGAATGGGCAATTAAAAATAAGAACTAAAAATACTCTGCTGTTGTCTCAGGATATCGCAATTCTTGTATGAATTCTTAAAATGAGAGTAGATGATTATCACAATATCCTCTTTTTTTGTATCATTGCAAACGTAATTCTCTAAAGAACATACTATTATGAAAACTAGATTTTTATTATTTGCCGTATTTCTATTGGTGTGCAGTACTGCATTCAGTCAGGACAGTGATAATGCGAAGTATATTGAAGTAACCGGAACCTCGGAAATAACCCTTGTACCTGACGAGATTCATTATCTTATCGAGATTAAAGAATATTGGGAAGAGGAATTTGACGGAAAGTCCAAACCGGAGAATTATCGGACTAAAGTGCCATTGATCGGAATAGAGAGAAATTTGAGAGCTGCCTTGCGAAAGATTGGGATTCCGGAAGACGCCATCCGTACACAAGAGGTAGGTGATTATTGGCGTGAACGCGGATTTGAATTCCTGGTATCTAAACGGTTTGATATCACATTGACCGATTTTAGTCAGATAGATGAGATTCTAAAGGTTATCGACACGAAAGGTATCAACTACATGCGTATCGGGGAACTGAAGAATAAAGATATGCAGGTTTATCGGCAACAAGGTAAGATAGAGGCACTGAAAGCTGCACAAAAGAAAGCAGGATATTTGGTGGAAGCATTAGGCAAACGCCTGGGAGATGTCATTCGCATTGTCGAACCGCAGGAAAGTGCAGGTTATCCCCGGTATTTTGCAGCCCAGAGCAATGTGAGTTCATCACAGTCAGAAGCTTACGATGCTTTCCGTACGATAAAACTGAATTATTCGATGCTGGTGAGGTTCGAGATAAAGTAGAATCGTACGGAGAGCAAAGAAAGACTCTATTTTTTCATCCTTACCTCATACAAGTCGCTTCTCCTGTCTTTCAGGTTGCGCACACTGCCGTAAGTATGCAATTCATTCAATAAATCCAGATCCACATCGGATACCAGTATCATTTCTGTATTTGGTGTGGCTTCTGCACGCTTGCCATCCGTTGGGAATGCAAAGTCGCAGGGGGTAAATACACCTGACTGTGCATACTGAATATCCATATTGTGCACACGCGGAAGATTACCTACACTACCGGCAATGACAACGAAACATTCATTTTCGATGGCACGGGCATGGGCGCATACCTTTACACGCGAGTAAGCATTTTGCGTATCCGTCAGGAAAGGAACGAATAAAATCTGCATACCCTGGTCTGCCATAATACGGGATAATTCCGGAAATTCCACATCATAGCAAATCAATACGCCGATCTTAGCACAGTCCGTATCGAATGTCTGCAAAGCCTTTCCGCCACTTAATCCCCAGCTTTTTATTTCATCGGGTGTGACGTGCAACTTCTCATACATCTCAAAACTACCATCGCGGCGACAAAGGAAACCGACATTATACAAAAGTCCGTCTTCTTTAATGAGCGGCATGCTACCCGTAATGATATTGATGTTGTAACTGATAGCCAACTTTACAAATCGTTCTCTAATCTCCTCTGTATAAGCCGCCAGTCCGCGAATGGCCTGTGACTCCCCTTCATTATTGAATTTTGCCATCAGTGGGGCATTGAAGTATTCGGGGAAAAGAATGAAGTCACTCTTATAATCGGATACGGCATCCACAAAGAATTCTACCTGTTCAAACAGGTCATCCAGTGTCTGATAACTACGCATCTGCCACTGCACCAATCCTACGCGCACGGTGGTTTTCGGTGCAATATATTCTTCTGTGGGTTCCTGATAGTAAATGTTATCCCATTGCAACAGACAAGCATAATGCCTGGATTCCTCGTCATTCGGCAAGTAATTGCGCATTACCTTGCGTACGTGGAAATCATTGGAAAGCTGAAAGGTCAATACAGGGTCGAAAATTTCTTTCTGCTTTACCTTATCTATATACTCTTTCGGGCGAAGCTGATCTGAGTATTTATAATAGTTGGGAATACGTCCACCGAACATAATAGCTTTCAGGTTCAGAGTTTCACAAAGCTCCTTGCGGTATTCGTACATACGACGTGCCAGCCGGAGCCCACGGTATTGGGGATGAATAAAGACTTCAATACCATATAATATATTGCCTTTAGGGTTATGGGTATTGAAGGTTTCTTTACCCGTCACCTGTGCATAAGTATGATCGTTCTTCACATCATCGTAATTCACAATAATGGAAAGTGCGCAGCCGACAATTTTTTCGTCTACCACGGTTACAATCTGTCCTTCGGGGAAAATTCGGATGAGTTTTTCAATTTGTTTGTGTGTCCAAAACACATCGCTTCCATCCGTATATACACGGGTGAATGATTGCGCCAGTTGCTCGTAGTCTTCTATCTGTAAATTACGCAACTGTACTTTGTTGATTTTCAATGAGTCCATAATGTCTCTTTTTTATACCAAAAGTTAAATCCGCTACAAAGGTACGGTTTAAACTTATACATTGTCTCCCGGAATAAACATTTTTGTGAGAAAGTGACTCTGCAAAAAAAGAAATGAGGATTTAACACTTTAGGAATAAGAGTATTTTGCTTTTTTTATACTTTTGCATCGTTTTCTACAACTTTCAGTTTATTCCTGTTTAAATTAAAAAAATCATGGCTAAAAAGATGTTATTCCTGTTTGTGCTTTTGCTTTCCCTTACAGGAATGCTCAAGGCACAGGTAACTACTGCCGGAATGAGTGGTAAAGTGGTGGCTGACGAAGAAGCTGTCATCGGTGCTACGGTTGTAGCCGTACACGAACCTTCCGGAACCAGTTACGGTACTGTTACCAATATAGACGGACGTTTCAGTCTGCAAGGCATGCGCTCCGGTGGTCCTTACAAGGTAACGGTATCATATGTAGGTTATCAGACTGCAATCTATACAGGCATCCAGCTGCAACTAGGTGAGACTTATTCTTTGAATGTAACCCTGCACGAAGCTTCGGAATTATTGGGAGAAATCACCATTACAGCCAGCAAGTCAAAGTTCAGTGCTGAAAAGACAGGAGCTACTACCAATATTTCTTCTGAGCAGCTCACCACATTGCCCAGTATTAACCGTAGTATCAGCGATTTTACCCGCATTTCCCCGTATGCGTCAGGAAACAATTTTGGAGGCCGCGACGGACGTTCCAATACGTTCACGGTAGATGGCGCGAACTTAAATAATAACTTCGGCTTGTCTTCTAATCTACCCGGAGGTGGAAATCCTATTTCACTGGATGCCATTGATGAAGTACAGGTTGTGATTGCCCCATACGATGTGCGTCAGGCAAACTTTATCGGTGCAGGCATTAATGCCATTACGAAATCGGGTACAAACGCTTACAGAGGCAGCGCTTATATGTACTTCAACAATGAAGTGATGCGCGGTAACAAAATTGGCAATACTGATTTCGGGGCGCGTGCCGAAGAGTCCAAGACTGTTTACGGTGCTACATTGGGTGGTCCTATCATTAAAGACAAGCTGTTCTTCTTTGCAAATGTAGAGTATGAAAAGAGTCCGCAGCAGGTTGTAAAATGGCGCGCTGCCCAAGAAGGTGAAACTCCTAACAACTCTACCATCTCCCGTGCCACAGCAGCAGATATGGTTGAATTCTCTCAGATACTAAAAGACAAATATGGTTATGACACCGGTTCTTTCACTAACTTTCCTGCCAATATCACTAATCTGAAACTATTGGGGCGTATCGACTGGAATATAGATAAAGGGAATAAATTGAGCGTACGTTATAACTTTACAAACAACAAAACCTGGAATGCTCCAAATGGAAGTTCCGGAAATACCGGATATCGCCTGGCTTATGACCGTGTTTCCCAATATTCCATGTCATACGCTAATTCCTGCTATTCCTTGCAGAATATTGTAAACTCTGTTACTGCCGAATTAAACAGCCGTTTTACATCTGCCATATCCAATCAGCTGCTATTTACTTACAGTGATATGACGGATGAACGCGGTACAAATTCCGGCTTGTTCCCTTTCATTGACATCATGTACGGATATAACAATGAGGGTAACCAGATTCTGGAACCATATATGACGGCCGGCTATGAATTGTTTACTTACAATAATAAAGTGAAGAATACGGTGACGACCATCGTAGACAACTTCACCTATTACCTGGGTACCCATAAATTAACAGCCGGTATCAGTTACGAACACCAGAAGGCGAGTAACTCTTACATGCGCAACGGAACAGGATATTACCGATACTCCAGCTTCGAGGATTTCAAAAATGGAGCTGCTCCCGAATCTTTCGCCTTGGCTTATGGCTACAACGGAAATACAAAACCTTCTGCTGATGTGAATTTCGGCCAGTTGGGCGTCTATCTGCAAGATGAATGGAACATTCGCGATAACTTCAAACTGACTGCGGGCATACGTATGGACAACCTGAGTTTCCTGAACGAATTAATGCGCAATCAGGCTATTTATGATTTGGATTTTAACGGCATGCACATCGATACAGGTGCATGGCCTGACAGTAAATTGCAATTCTCACCACGTCTGGGTTTTACTTGGGATGTATTCAATGATAAAACCCTGAAAGTGCGTGGTGGTTCGGGATTTTTCACAGGACGTATTCCTTTGGTATTCTTTACCAATATGCCAACCAATTCCGGAATGATCCAGAATCTGGTAAGTATCACCACACGATATAAGGACGGTAAAGTTATAAACCGTGATCCGCGTCTGGAGTTACTGAAAGGTAACATGATAATAGACGTAAACCAAATGATTTCTACATTAGGACTTCCCACTACCATCACTCCCGAAGAAGGTGTGTTGCCAAGCGGTATCGTAGGTATCGATCCTGATTTCAAAATGCCGCAAGTGTGGAAGACCTCCCTTGCCCTGGATTATCAGATACCCGCCTCCTTCCCTCTTACCGTTACATTAGAGGGTATGTTCTCCAAAGATATCAATGCCGTACGTCAATTTAACTATAATATAAAGAGTCCGGAAGATACGTGGCAGCGCTTCAACGGTCCAGACGAGCGCTACATCTATCCTGAAAACTATTTGGAACACACCAATATCAACAGTGCAAACGTCTTGACCAATACATCCAAAGGATGGGGCTGGACAGGCAATATCACCGTATTTGCCGAACCTGCGAAAAATGTGAATATCATGGCCGCCTACACGCACACCGAATCCAAGGAAATCAGTGGGATGCCCGGTTCAGATGCCAACTCTGCGTGGACAAACATGCCTTCCATCAACGGTCCGAATAATTCAGGATTGATGCGTTCACGCTACGTTACTCCCAACCGTGTAATAGCTTCCATTAACTGGCGTGTACACGTAAACAAAAGAAGTACTTCTAATTTCAGCCTCTTTTACAGTGGTTACTCATCCGGCAGCTACAGTTTTATGTACTCTAATGACATGAACGGTGACGGTGTGACCAATGACCTCATTTATATCCCGAAGACGAAAGATGAAATCAAATTCACGAGTGCCGAAGATGCAGATGCATTCTGGAAGTTCGTGAATCAAGACCCTTATCTGAAGAAGCATAAAGGCGAATATGCCGAAGCTTATTCGGCAAGTGCTCCTTGGATACACCGCTTTGATTTCCGTTGGAGCCGCGACTTTTTCGTGAAGATTGGCAAAACTAAGAATACGCTGCAACTCAGCCTGGATATCCTGAATATAGGTAACTTACTGAACAGCAAATGGGGCGTAACAAAGAACATGTCCGGCGCTAACGGTGGACGCATCCTTACCTATAAGGGTACGGGTGAAAGAAATACTCCTGTTTTCTCTATGTACAAAGACAGTGACGGTAATTATCCTACTGAAAGCTTCACCCGAAACCTAAATTACAGCGAATGCTGGAAGCTTCAAATTGGCCTGCGATACGTGTTCAATTAAAGATTCGGAACTTATATTTATCAAAAAAGAAAAGGTGCAACCGATAGTTTCAGTTGCACCTTTTTACATTCATAAGATCTTAAAGGAGAGAGTATTTTACTTGTTTCTTCTCCAAAGTTTACTCATATCTTCCAGAGTCTTACCCTTCGTTTCGGGCACCCAACGCCAAACGAAGAAGGCAGCTGCAACACAGATGATGCCATACAAGCTGTATGCGAACATCGGACTGAAATCGTACAGTGCCGGGAATGTAGAGGATATGATATAGTTGAAAATCCATTGGAAAGCTACTGCAATAGCTACGGCTTTGCCACGGATGGTATTCGGGAAGATTTCTGAAATCAATACCCAGCAAATCGGTCCCCATGACATCATAAAGAAAGCTGCGTATACAATCACGGAAAGAACCGGAACGATACCCTTGATTCCCATGCTGTCGCACATTGCCACTGCAAATGCACCTACTGCCATACCGATAGAACCGATAATCAGCAACGGCTTGCGTCCGAAACGGTCTACAGTAAAGATAGCTACAAGAGTAAATACAATGTTTACAATACCCATGATGACAGTCTGCATCATACCACCACCTTCAGCACCTGCATTTTCAAAAATACGCGGAGCATAGTAGAGTACGGCATTGATACCAATGGCCTGCTGGAATACGGAAAGCAAAATACCGATAACGATAACTGCCACACCGTAAGAGAACAGTTTCTCTGTCTTTTCCTTGGAAGTAGCCTTGATTTCTGCCAGAATTTCTTTTGCTTTGCTTGCACCATTCACTTTCTCCAGGATAGAGTATGCCTTTTCGTCCTGATGTATCAGCACCAGATAACGCGGAGTCTTCGGTACAAAGAAAAGGAGGAAACCGAATAATGCAGCCGGGAATGCTTCCGAACCGAACATATAACGCCAGCCTGTTTGTACGCTCCACATATCCGAAGCGGCATTCACTGACAATATGCCTTCAGCGCTTTTATCAATAATAGGATTCGTGTGATCGCCCATAATCAGGAAGTTAACGAAATAAACCACCAACATACCGAAGATAATGGCAAACTGGTTACAAGATACCAACGTTCCACGAATATTAGAAGGCGCAATTTCTGCGATATACATCGGACATACGGCAGAGGCAAGACCTACACCAATACCACCCAATACGCGATACAAATTGAATGCGATGAGCAATTCCATGTTTGGCTCACCGTAGTTGAAAAATAAAACTTCAGGATAGTAAGAACCCAATGCAGACAGGAAGAACAGCACGGATGCCAGTCTCAACGAATTGCGTCGTCCCAGGCGGGAAGCGAAGAAACCGGAAAGAGCACCACCGATCACACAGCCGATAAGTGCACTGGAAGAAGTGATACCATGCATCACCTTGTCATATTGGAAATCCGTAGCCATCAGGAAGAAAGCTTCCAAGCCCTTCTCCGCACCCGAGATTACCGCCGTATCGTAACCGAACAGTAGGCCTCCCAGAATGGCAACGGTTGTAATAGAATATAGGTAGAGTTTACTACCCTTGTTAGCATCATTCATGATAAAAAAGATTAGGTTGATAAATGAGTAAAAAGTGATAAAGAGATAAGTGGTAGAGTGATAAAGGTGATAGGGTGATATCACTTATCACTCTATCACCCTACCGCCTTTATTATATTAACAATACATATTTACGATTGCTTCATACAATTCCTGCTTACCGCTGGTTTGCTTCGGTTCGCCGTTAGCTTTCGCATAAGCTACAACATCTTCCAAAGACAATTTGCCTTCTTCGAATTCCTTACCCTTACCAGCGTCGAATGATGCGTAACGGTCAGCCAACATCTTCTTGTAAGGAGATTCTTCCAGTAATTTGGCTGCGCTTTCCAAAGCACGTGCCATAGCATCCATACCTGCAATGTGGGCGATGAAGATATCTTCCAAGTCGGTAGAGTTACGACGAGTCTTGGCGTCGAAGTTAGTACCGCCATTGCCCAAACCACCATTACGGATGATCTGCATCATAGCCTGAGTCAGTTCGTAGTTGTCGATAGGGAATTGGTCAGTATCCCAACCGTTCTGGTAGTCACCACGGTTAGCATCGATAGACCCCAACATGCCGTTGTCAACAGCTACAGCCAGTTCGTGCTCGAAAGTATGGCCGGCCAAAGTAGCGTGGTTAACCTCGATGTTTACTTTGAAATCCTTATCCAAACCATGAGCTTTCAGGAAGCCGATAACAGTTTCAGTATCTACGTCATACTGATGTTTTGTCGGTTCCATCGGTTTCGGTTCAATCAGGAAAGTACCTTTGAAGCCACGAGCACGTGCATAGTCACGAGCAATAGTCAACATCTTTGCAAGGTGTTCTTTTTCACGTTTCTGGTCAGTGTTCAGCAAAGACATATAACCTTCGCGACCGCCCCAAAATACATAGTTTGAACCACCCAGTTCGATAGTAGCGTCAATAGCGTTCTTAATCTGAACAGCGGCACGTGCCACAACGTCGAAATCAGGATTGGTAGCAGCACCGTTCATATAACGTGCATGACCGAATACGTTAGCAGTACCCCATAACAGCTTGATACCAGTTTCAGCTTGTTTTTCTTTTGCATAAGCTACGATAGCTTTCAGATTAGCTTCATATTCTTCGATACTTGCACCTTCAGAAATCAGGTCTACATCGTGGAAGCAATAGTATTCTATACCCATCTTCTGCATAAATTCGAAACCTGCATCCAATTTATTTTTAGCTGCTTGCAAAGCGTCAGAGTCACCATTCCAAGGGAATTGTTTCGTTCCGCCACCGAATTGGTCACCACCTTCTGCACAGAGAGTGTGCCACCAAGCCATAGCAAACTTCAACCAATCTTTCATCTTCTTACCCATGATTACCTTCTCAGCATCGTAGTAACGATATGCCATCGGGTTCATACTCTCTTTACCTTCGAATTTAATCTTTCCTATTCCGGGAAAATACTCTTTTGTTGCCATAATTTTAATTGAATTTTAAAGGGTTAATTATGTTTTAATTGTTAACTGTACTATTCAAAGTTTTCCTCGTATTCAGAGGAGAGTTAAGTTAGCATTATTTTGCCATTGATTTTTCCAAACGATGTTTCCAGCGTGCATAAGCATCCGCATATTCCTGGCGCTTAGCCTGGTTAGGCTCGATAACATCCAGTTTTTCCAGCGTTGCGAATGCCTCGTTATTATCCTTATAGATACCTGCACCGATGCCTGCTCCTTTGGCTGCACCTACCGAACCGTCCGTATCGTATAGTTCGATCGTTGCTCCCGTCACACCTGCCAACGTATCGCGGAAGATGGAGCTAAGGAACATATTTGCATGGCCTGCATGAATTTTCTGTACAGGAATACCCATACCTTCCATAATATCTATACCATACTTGAAAGAGAATACGATGCCTTCCTGAGCTGCACGCACGATATGTTGTTTGCCATGCAGATTGAAGTTCAAGCCACGGATGGAGCAGTTGATCTCTTTATTTTCGAGCATACGTTCCGCACCGTTGCCAAAGGGCAAGATACTGATACCCGCGCTGCCGATAGGAGCTTGTGATGCCAGTACATTCATTTCATTGTAAGAGATGCCTTCGGGAGCAATCGTACGTTTCACCCAAGAGTTAAGAATACCTGTACCATTGATGCAAAGCAGCACACCCAGACGGGTTTGTTCGTCCGTATGATTTACATGAGCGAATGTATTTACGCGTGATTTCGGATCATAGTTCACTTCACCGTTCACACCATATACAACGCCAGAAGTGCCTGCTGTAGAGGCGATTTCTCCCGGATTGAATACATTCAGTGAAAGAGCGTTATTCGGTTGGTCCCCTGCACGATATGTGATCGGTGTACCTTCCTTTAATCCCAATTCTTTTGCTGTAGCAGCATTCACACGGCCTTGTTCGGAGAATGTGGGTTTGATGTCCGCAATCAGAGAGTTATCGAAACCATAATAATCCATTAGGAAGTCGGCTACACGATTGTTCTTGAAATCCCAGAACATACCTTCCGAAAGTCCGGAAACAGTGGTACAGATTTCACCGCTCAACTTCATGGCGATGTAATCACCCGGCAGCATAATCTTATAAATCCGTTCGTAGATGGCCGGTTCGTTTTCCTTGATCCATGCCAGTTTAGAGGCAGTGAAGTTACCCGGAGAGTTCAACAGATGTGAGAGACATTTCCCTTCTCCCAGCGTTTCGAAAGCTTTCTGTCCGTAAGGCACAGCACGCGAGTCACACCAGATAATGGAAGGACGCAACACATTCTGGTCTTTGTCCACACATACCAATCCATGCATCTGATAAGAGATACCGATTGCCTTGATTTCACCTGCGTTTGCACCCGATTCATTCATGACAGCCTGTGTGGCAAGCTTTAGATTTTCCCACCAACTTTCGGGATTTTGTTCCGCCCAACCCGGTTTAACTGCAATGATTGCCGCTTCTGTCTTCGGGAAGAAAGCAGAAGATACACATTTGCCGGTTTCGGCGTTTACCAGGCTCGCTTTTACGGACGAGCTTCCAATGTCATAGCCTAATAAATACATGGTATTAATTATGAGTTTTGATTTATGAATTATTTTATTAATACTTATCTTCTTACCTTATTATATATCTTCTTATCGAATCGATAATAGCGTGCGGCACGGTGGGCAACTCCCTGTTGTTTTTCCTCCAATGGAACAACGTATTCCATCATCGCTATTTTCTTGTGGAAGTTCCGTACATCAATAGGTTTGCCATATATCAATTCATATAAAGTACGCAGTTGTGATGCTGTAAACTTACGGGGAAGCAGATCAAACAAGGCTGACGGATTAATTTCCACATACTGGCGGATATACACCAGTGCTTCTTTAATAATCAGATTATGGTCGAAAGCCAATGCCTTAATATCTTGCAATGCCACCCAATATGCTTCGAAATCAGCCAGATTTCGACTCAGTGCCCGATCTATCTTCACCAGTGACAGGTAAGCAATCGTAACGATACGTTCCACTCTTGATTGCATGGCGCGTTCCAGCCAATGAATGTCTTTCGGGTCTTTTGTCCTATTCTTAGAACCGAATGCCTTGAATTGCATCAGATTGACGTTCTTCAAACCTGTCAGTTCGTTCAACACACGCTGGGCAGCTTCGTCCAAATCTTCATCCATATAGATCAGACTTCCGGGAAGCTTCATATCGTGGAAAATTTCACCTTGCTCCTCACCTACACGTTTTATCAACAGAACTTTTAATTGTTCTCCGTCAAAGCCAATCACTACACAGTCTACTGATATATGATTGTTCGCTAATGGGGTTTTATGTTCCATGTTTTGCATAATATCCATGTTTAAGCGCTGCAAATATAAACAGGTTTTTTGAATACACAAGCGTGAAAAACTTAATTTTTATCATGTTATAAAGCACTATTTTTCAATAGAATACATATCGTATATTTTACAATATCAGAACACATCCTTATCGTTGAAAGTACAATATGTATTATTGATAAACGGAAGAATCAGGTAATTGTAGGAAGTACAATAAGAGTGAAGTGCTTTATTTTTAAGGATTTTAGTATATCGGAAGATTAAAAAGACAAGTACCTCTTATTGTATTTTAGTTGAAGTGCCATAAAAAGATTTTTTTCTCATCTATCCCTCTACTTCCCCCAAAACCCCCTTCTCCGAACGGAGGAAGTTAAAATAGCTTATTGCACAAAAAACCTTCGTTTGTGCGGTCAATATCAGAAAAAGCTATACCTTTGCACCACTTTTTTAATTAACTACTAAAACAAGAACAGTATGAAAGCATTTGTATTTCCGGGTCAAGGTGCCCAATTCGTAGGAATGGGAAAAGACTTGTATGAAAACTCCGCTTTAGCAAAAGAATTGTTTGAAAAAGCCAATGATATCCTAGGATATCGCATTACGGATATTATGTTCAACGGTACGGACGAAGACCTGCGTCAGACGAAGGTTACTCAGCCTGCCGTATTCCTTCACTCCGTTATCTCCGCACTTTGTATGGGTGATGATTTTAAACCTGAGATGACTGCCGGTCACTCATTGGGTGAATTCTCTGCTCTGGTTGCTGCCGGTGCATTGAGTTTCGAAGATGGATTGAAGCTGGTTTATGCCCGTGCTATGGCTATGCAGAAAGCTTGCGAGATACAGCCCTCTACAATGGCGGCTATCATTGCCCTCTCCGATGAAAAAGTAGAAGAAATCTGCGAGCAAGTAACCGCTGAAGGTGAAGTTTGCGTTGCAGCCAACTATAACTGTCCGGGACAGATCGTAATTTCCGGTTCTATCGAAGGCATCAACAAGGCATGCGAACTGATGAAAGCTGCCGGAGCAAAACGTGCTTTGCCTTTGAAGGTAGGCGGCGCTTTCCACTCTCCGCTGATGAATCCTGCAAAAGTTGAATTGGAAGCAGCCATCAACGCTACTGAAATCCACGCTCCCAAATGTCCGGTTTATCAGAATGTAGATGCATTGCCTCATACTGATCCGAAAGAGATCAAGAAGAATCTCGTTGCTCAGCTGACAGCTTCTGTACGCTGGACGCAGACTGTTAAGAATATGGTTACTGATGGTGCTACCGACTTCACAGAATGTGGCCCGGGTGCCGTACTGCAAGGTCTGATCAAGAAGATTGCACCGGAGGTATCTGCTCACGGTATTGCATAATCCTTAAATACAACATATTTGTAAGGGCTGTCTTTTTAACTAAAGACAGCCCTTTATTTTGTAATCATACTATCCGCATTCAGAATAGGAAGATAAACAGCATCTCAACAAAACTTTTTCATGTAAGTATGAAAGTTCTACATCCAACTTGCATTATCTTTAGATAAGATAAGCTGCATCTCAGCATAACTTTTTCATGCAAGCATGAAAGTTCTGCGTTCGCTTTGCATTATCTTTGCAAAAACATGCATGATATGGAGAAAATCGACGAATACAGAAACACCCTTGCAATGCCTCTTTGCAAACTATCAATAGATAAGTTGGTGCAGGAAATATGCCTGCATCCGGAATACCTTAAAGATATATACCAATTGATTTCCGATGATAAAATCGTCGTTTCATGGCGGGCTATATGGGCATGTGAGAAAGTAAGTGAGAAGCATCCCGGCTGGTTTGTTCCATTGCTGGATGATATTATTCAGCGATTATTGGTCTGCCAACATGATGGTTCCAAACGGTTGTTGCTGTCTATATTATATAATGTACCTGCATCTGATCCTGTCTCTGTCGATTTGCTAAATTATTGTCTGGATCACATGTTGGCTCCACAAGAAAGTATCGGTGTGCAGGCATTATCTATCAGAATGGCTTACCAGCTTTGCAAGTCTGAGCCGGAACTTTTGAAAGAGCTGCAACTCATATTAGAGAATACAGATACCGAATATTACTCCACAGGCGTTAAGACTACCATACGGAATATCCTGAAAAAGATAAATAAATAATTGAGGTTTCGCAAGTTATGATATTTAGGAGTTAAAATCAGCTATAAAACAAATTAAATCCAATAACTATAACAAGCAATGTCATGATGCAAAACTAGCAATCTTGTAATGCGGAATATTGCTAGTTTTGCATCATGACATTGCTTGTTATGTTCCGTTTAAGGCTTCTGGGTGGGTTACCGTATTATTTTTCGCAGACTATTCTTGAAAAAGTATAACAATATTAAGACCAATAAAAGGCTTATTAGGGGTCAAAATAGGTTCAGGGTCACTTATAACCCCATTTATTGGCCATTTTTATTTGTATCAGCCAATATAATGCTAATATACAGACAGTTGACTTTTTTAGACTTTTGCAAAAAACGTATTTCAGTAGATTTGGAATATTGCAATCCGAACAAACCTTAAATGGGTAAATGTTTAATACAAAAAGTAAAACAATAAAGCGGAAGTGATAAAGAGTGAATAATAAAATCTTTATTCCTTAGTAGTTTAGCACTATTATAGTATGTTTTATTTACATCCATTTTAAATATCTTATTCATTTAAGCAGGAATTGGGGGTATAAGTGACCCTGAACCTATTTTGACCCCTAAATAGTACACTTTTTGTCTTTTTCTGAGGCATAACAGATTGATATACAATTATTAATCGTCAAAGAATCATTTTGTCCATGAGTTCACTTCATACACGCTGTTTTAGAAGAAGGTAAGAACCGTCTTTCTGATTGTCAAAAGAAAAAGCGCAACATGCGTTCGCGGATAATTTATCACTTCAGCAAAAGTTAAGAAGTTAAGTTTCGTAAGTACTGTTTTCCACTCCAAATTTACAGGTAGTGTACCCTAAATTATTTTTCTGTAATCCCCATCACTTTTCTTCTTAAACCCATTGCTTAGCAGCACCTTTATTGAAGCCACATTTTCTTCGGAAGGGTCCGCCGCTATTTCACGTCCTCCCAATTCAATGATCTTTTCTTCCAACTTCCTGATAATCATTTTACCAATACCTCTATTCAGATACTCTTCTTCGCCAATCAGAGGCTTTAATACTATTTCGTCTGTATCAATCATAAATTCATGTATGTCATTTCATGTTTATTCAACCCGATTTCCTTTCACATCAATAAAGAACGTTTCACCGTTCAGCTTCACCTTTGCTCTGCCATCTTTATTAAAATAGCGGGCGTCATCATATATAAAAGGAATAACTTCTTTCTCGTTTTATCTACATATCCCCACCAACCATTGTATTCCGTTGGCACTAATTTTTGTACTTTCATTTTTTGAGTATCCATAATAGTATAATCCGTCAAATATTGAATTGATAAATAAGAAATAGTTCAAGCCTGCTTTCTGCTGTAAAGATAGGAATTAAATTGAGACTGAGCGCAGAACTCAGTAATAAGGCTGATGAATAGCAGTTTATCCAAGAAAAGGAAGAAGCTGAAATAGAATAACTTATTAAAATTTGGCACGCCATTGTGAATAAACTATATTTGTACATTCATTATAAGTACTATAATTATGCAAGATTTTGTAAACGGACGCTGTGGTTGGTGCGGAACTGACGAACTGTATGTGAAATACCATGATCAAGAGTGGGGAAATTTAGTGACCGACGACAAGACACTGTTTGAGTTTCTTGTGCTGGAGAGCGCCCAGGCTGGATTAAGTTGGATAACCATCCTCAAAAAACGTGAGGGATATCGCAAAGCCTTTTGCGATTTCGATGCCGAACAAGTAGCACAAATGACCGATGAAGATGTCGAGCGGCTGATGCATTTTGATGGTATCGTGAAGAACCGTCTGAAAATCAAATCGACCATCACAAATGCAAGGTTATTCCTCACCATACAAAAGGAGTTCGGCAGTTTTTATGAATATACACTGTCGTTCTTTCCTGACAGAAAACCGATTATCAATACCTTTCAATCCTTGAGTGAGATTCCGGTATCATCTCCCGAATCTGATGCCATGAGCAAGGATATGAAAAAACGAGGATTCAAGTTCTTCGGATCTACGATCTGCTACGCCCATTTGCAGGCTGCGGGATTCATCAACGATCATCTGGCGGACTGTATCTGTCGAAAAGGATAAATGACAGTATAACTTCATACAAAGTAAAAGGCGGTATTTCCTCGCATGGATTTACCGCCTTTCCGTTGAAATATATGAAGTTTAGTTTTTGAGTTCGCTTATAGGTCCTGGTATCATTTTACTTTTTTATTCCCAAAATATTTCTTGCTTTTTCTTCACTGGAGATGAAATCGAGTGCATCGATTATCTCGTCATAATTCTCCCGGTCGGAGATATTCGGAGCTATAATTTTTAGAACTTCCAGTTTGTCGTCATCAAACCGGTATATCGACATCATCCGCACACACTGTTTGCAACTCAATCCTCTGTTACCGATTCCGGCTTCCAATAATTCCAGTTGGTCGTCCTTGAAAGGTTTGCTCTTCACTTTGTTGTAAAGCGACTGGAAATCCCTCTCATTCATCCCTCTTCCACCACTAACGTGCGGACGGGAGGGTGCCTCTCCACCGATTTCCACAGACGGATAAACCGCTACAGGAGGATTGGTATACTTCTCGTAAGAATCCATATAAGTCACTTTTCCATCCACAAATCCAAGGTCGATGATCGTTATACCGGGAGCTCCGGAAATACTTTTCTCATACCTCCATCCTTCCACTTCGTGGTCGAAGCTACGGTGCATCGGCTGTCCCAGTATGGATGTGATTTCTTCTTTAGTCATCCCTTTCTGAATTTTCATCAGGGTATTACTGTCAATCCCTAAAATCATGGCACAGCTACCCATACAGATTGCAAATGCCAGTAGTGCTAATGTCAGTTTTATTGTTTTCATTGCATATATTGTTTTTTACTTTTTATGTTGCTACAAATATAAGTGGAGAAAAACATATAATATTATCTTTTTCCCTATTATTTAGGGAGATTTCCCTATTCATATATAGAGTTATGGATTTCAATAAAAAAGATAAAGCTATGGAGGGAAACATCTTTTTCCTATCTTTGTCACATAATGTGACGAGTAATTCACCTCCATAGTAATTGGAATGCTCTAAAAATTAGTAGATTGCAATATATGAAAACAGAATTGGGAAAGTGCTTAGCCGGAGAGCTGTTCAACGGTGGTGACAAAGTATTGGCAGATATGACGCTGAATGCTAAAAGATTGTTAAAGCGGCTAAATGAAACGGACTATGCCGACACGGAACAGAGAAAGCAAATCTTTCATGATTTGTTCGGCAAGATGGGAGAACATGTCCATATTGATATTGATTTCCATTGTGAATACGGGAAGCATATTTTCATTGGTGATCAGGTTATCATCAATATGAACTGTACGTTTGTAGACAATAACATCATTGAGATAGGCGACAATGTGTTGATAGCGTCCAATGTACAGATATACACCGCCACCCACTCTACCAAATTGCAAGAAAGAGTCGTAGCGGATTGGGAAGCAGGAGAAGGTATTTGCAAAACCTATGCACTCCCCGTAAGAATAAATGATGGAGCGTGGATTGGTGGTGGTGCGATAATCCTACCAGGAGTGACAATTGGAAAAAACAGTGTCATAGGTGCCGGCAGTATAGTAACTCGCTCTATTCCTGACAACTGCGTAGCCGTAGGAAATCCTTGCAGGGTGATTAAACAAATTGATAATGAAGTCGTTTGACAGAAACGATCACAATATATCATTGCTCTGTACTCCTCAAAGTATTTAAGTCATACTTTGAGGAATATTTTTTGGGAAGGCCTGATTTTAGAATCATTTCAATGCCTTGCCATCCGAAAAAGCCTTACCCACCTTTTCGCCCACCTTCAGATAATCATTGTTGAACGGATCGAAGATGATGGGAGCTACTTTGGAAGCATCTACTTTCCCGTTTTCATCAAGTACACGCTCGTCTACACTCACATTTACGATCTCTCCACGCAAGATGCAGGTTTCGGGATTATAATCTTTCAGTTTGCACTCCATCGCTACGGACAGTTCGTCAATCAACGGAGCGTCCACGAACTCCGAACGGGTGGCATGGAAGCCTGCACGGGCGAATTTATCCGTTACCTTATTGCCGGAAACGATACCTACATAATCGCAGGCAACAACCTGCCCCACTTCCGCCATACTTACTGTAAATGCTTTGCGCTTCAGGATATTCGCAGTGGTCTTGTGTCCTTCGCTGATGCAAATACTGATCTCTTTCATTTCACTGATACCACCCCAAGCCGCATTCATAGCGTTTGGGAGTCCATTTTCATCATAAGCAGCAATAATAAACACCGGCTGCGGATAGGAAAAGGGTTTTGCTCCGTAATTCTTTCTCATACTAATTTATTTTTTAGTCCATTGTTTAATGTCTTCTTTGGTCGCACCGTTCAGCAGTTTGCCTTTCTGCCACTTCAGATTGGAATAAGTCTTCTGCAACTCTTTTTCGGAATTGGAGATGCTGCTTCCACCCGATGTGGCAAACAGAATAATCGTCTTACCCGAAAAATCACCACTTTCTATAAAAGTATTGATGATTCTCGGAGCTAAATTCCACCAGATGGGAAAACCGATATAAACTGTGTCGTAATCCGCCAAGTTTTCCGGTTTGGAACTTAGGGCAGGACGTGATTTGGCATCCGTCATCTCCACACTGCTGCGTGAGGATTTGTCGTGCCAGTTCAGATCGGCAGAGGTATACTTTTTCACAGGCTGTATTTCGTAGAGGGTACCACCTATGACTTCTGCAACCTGCTTAGCTGCTTTTTCCGTTGTTCCCGTTGCCGAGAAATAGGCAACCAATGTCTTAGAACCTTGTTTCTGTGCGATTGCGGTCAAACATAACGCCATAATCGCTACCATAAAGAATGCAAGTCTTTTCATACAATATAATATTTAGTTCAAACAAACATATAGATTACTTTTCCGTAGCAAACGCTTCGGTTCGGGAAGCATATTGCAATGATACAAAATTACGGAGTATTATCCGGTATGCAGATACATAAATTACGGAATATATAACCAATATTACGGATACACCTCCTTTTTAGATACTTTATACCCCCTATTGTTGGATTGTAACTATTTTGTAGTTACATTTACTGAAATGGAATGCTTATTGTTGATAATGATTCACAAACCTACCTTATCAAAGGGTATACAATGGAGCAAGTATTCAGGATCATTAAATGTTCGTCTGACTCCTGAGATACATAGCCATATAGCAATGCTGGCACAGCGTGCAGGTATCTCTATCAATGCTTTCATCAAACAAGCACTTGAGAAGCAAATTACAGCTATGTTGCAAAATAGAAATTTACTTCAAATCCACACAGAGCAATGTCGGATTTGAGTCTTCGGCATCTTCCGCCCCACCATTAAGGCCAAAAGCGCAGATACTGCGGAAAGAGTTACGGCAAGTAATATAGTACGCAAGCGTATTGTTTTTACTCCGGGAAAGATTTTTCAACGTACTTTGGGAGAAATGAGTGTAACCCGCGCCATTCCCATCGATACTGATTCTACGGACGGAAGCTGCTCCGGTGGTAACGGTAGCGGCGGCAACCAAGGAGGTGACGGTGGTATAGAGGATGATCCGTTAGGATAATGCCAAATTAAAGTAGCGAAAGAACTTCGCTACTTTTTTTTGTTTCCATACCTACTTATGTGGATAATATCTCTTATTTTTGCACATGTTATAACTATAAATAGGTAATATGGAAACATCAAAAGTCTACTACACAGACCTGCGTACCTCTCCTACTTCCAATCTTCTGGATAAGATGGAACGTCTGGTAAAGCGGGCAGGTATCGAACAACTACCCTTAAAAGACAGTTTTGTCGCTATCAAGATTCACTTCGGTGAACCGGGAAACCTTGCTTATCTTCGCCCGAACTATGCGGCTCGCATGGCAAACCTATTGCGCAACAATGGTGCGAAACCTTTCTTGACGGACTGTAACACACTATATTCAGGCCGTCGTGCCAATGCCGTCGATCATCTGCAAAGTGCAATGGAAAATGGTTATAATCCTATATCCGCCCAATGTCAGGTCATCATCGGAGATGGATTGAAAGGTACGGATTGCCGGGAAATTCCCTTAAACGGTGAATATTGTGCCGCCCCTAAGATTGGCACTGCCATAGCCGATGCGGATATCATCATCAGCATGAACCACTTTAAGGGACACGAACAAGCCGGCTTTGGCGGAGCTTTAAAGAATCTGGGCATGGGTTGTGCCAGCGTAGCCGGAAAACTGGAACTGCATTCGGCCTCTCAGCCCAAAATAGATACAGAAAATTGCATTGGCTGCAATATCTGCGTGAAGCACTGTGCACACGACGCCGTACATCTGAATGCAGGACGCAAAGCGGAAATAGATTATGCGAAATGCGTAGGTTGCGGACAGTGTGTCGCTTTGTGCCAGTATGATGGCGCCATCATGGGCGACGAAGATACGTCCGAACGCTTAAACTACAAAATTGCCGAATATTCACTGGCCGTAGTGAAAGATAAGCCCAATTTCCACATCAGTTTTATAATGAATGTATCTCCGGAATGTGACTGTTGGAATCATAATGACGCCGCCATTGTCCCTGACCTCGGTATTCTGGCTTCTACAGACCCGGTGGCTCTGGATAAAGCATGCGCGGATATGGTCATCCAAGCTCCTATACTGCACACGGGTAACCGCCTTTCTGCCGGACATGAGCACGATGATTTGTGCGGCCATGACAAGTTCCACATGATGCACCCGGATACGGACTGGCTGGCTGGATTGCGCCATGCGGAAAAGATCGGATTGGGCAATATGCAATATGAATTGGTGAAGATTTAAACCTTTTCCGTCCAAAAGAGTCTTAATACAAACTACCGATACAAAACTTGTAAGGATTGGGACAAATCTTCAAACAAAATGAGCGTTCATCTCCTACTTTTGTATCTTGAAGAAACATAATAATAACAAATTAAAATCTAATCATTGAATAATGGAAACATCTGCTAAACTCTACTCTTTGTCGTTCAGTAACGTGAAGACCTATTTGTTTGCATTCTTATTTATTGCAGGAAATATAGCATTGCCGCAGCTTTGTCATCTGGTTCCCGCGGGTGGACCGACTTTGCTGCCTATCTATTTCTTTACACTGATTGCCGCCTATAAATTCGGTTTTCGTGTAGGACTGCTTACGGCTTTACTTTCTCCGGTGATTAATCATTTACTGTTTGGTATGCCCGCTGCCGCTGCATTGCCTGTATTGCTGATAAAATCCGGTTTGCTTGCAGGAGCTGCTGCATTTGCCGCACGATATACAAAGAAAATATCCTTAGTTGCATTGCTTAGTGTGATTCTTGCTTACCAGGTGATAGGAACTGCTTTTGAATGGGCGATATGTGGTAACTTTTTCCTCGCTGTACAAGATTTCCGTATCGGTATTCCGGGTATGCTGATCCAGTGGTTCGGTGGTTACGCTCTGCTGAAAGCTATTTCCAAACTTTAATAATAGACTATCTCCCATAACAATATGGCAAAAACAATGGAAGAAGTGCTGGAACGCTTCCGCACAATTGAATTCCACGATGACTTTGATATGATCGTGGCTATTGCTAATGGCGGTATCGTTCCCGCAGGTATCATCAACCAGCGATTGCAAAAAGAAGTGCATCTGTTACGTATCAATTTACGGGATGAATACCAGCATCCGAAGTACGATGTACCCCAGTTGCTCGCTCCGGTTGACTTTGATTTTAAAGATAAAAGTATTTTATTGGTAGATGACCGTATTAAGACAGGATCTACCATTCGTCTGGCGTGCGAATTACTGAAGGAGGCACGTCTGATAAAAACATTCGCAGTCAATGGTACGGCAGATTATGCCTTGTTTGACGAGACGTGTTTTAAGTTCCCGTGGATACTATAAGTAATTAATAATTAGCAATTAATAATTTGAAAAGGGCCTATGGATAGAAGGGATTTCTTAAAGACTCTGGCGGTAACGGGTGCGGTGATGACCGTACAGCGTTCCGAAGCAATGGACATACTGGCGCAAAAGTTGACAAATGCTGGCGGTGGTAAGGTGGATCTGGTAGCTGTGATGGGTGGAGAACCGGAAGCGATGTTCCGGCGTGCTATCACAGAAATGGGTGGTATGAAGCAGTTTATCAAACCGGGACAAAAGGTAGTGGTTAAACCCAATATCGGTTGGGACAAAGTACCTGAACTGGCTGGTAATACAAATCCGAAGCTGGTTGCGGAAATTGTAAAGCAATGTCTTGCCGCAGGCGCCAAGGAGGTTACGGTATTTGATCATACCTGTGATGACTGGCAGAAATGCTACAAGAACAGCGGCATTGAAGAAGCTGCCAAAGCTGCGGGTGCCAAGGTTATGCCGGCTCATCTGGAAAGCTACTACAAACCAGTCTCATTGCCCAAAGGTGTACGCATGAAAAGTGCCAAGGTACACGAAGCCATTCTGAATAGTGATGTATGGATCAATGTACCCATTCTGAAAAACCATGGAGGTGCCAATTTGACGATTTCCATGAAGAATCACATGGGTATTGTCTGGGATCGCGGTTTCTTCCATTCCAACGACTTGCAACAATGTATTGCCGATATCTGTACAATGGATAAGAAAGCAGTGCTGAATGTAGTGGATGCCTATCGCATTTTGAAAACGAATGGCCCGCGCGGACGTTCTGCTTCGGATGTGGTATTAACCAAAGGATTATTTATTTCACAAGATATCGTGGCTGTAGATACAGCTGCCACCAAATTCTTTAACCAAGTTCGCGAAATGCCGCTTGAAAGCGTGGCTCACCTTGCTAACGGGCAGGCATTGAAAATTGGAACGATGGATTTGGATAAGTTGAATGTGAAGCGTATCAGGCTTTAATTCAAGCTATATAAAGTATACACACTTATGTTGAGAAAAGCACGTATTATACTGTCCGTTGTCATCTTCGGGCTGATAACTTTTTATTTTCTGGATTTTGCGGAAATATTGCCAAATAGTTTCCACAGACTGGCGCATATACAGTTTGTACCGGCATTGATGTCACTCAGTTTTATCATCCTGGTAGTACTGGTACTGATTACCTTGTTATTGGGACGTATCTATTGCTCTACAATTTGCCCAATGGGTATCTTTCAGGACATAGTGACCTGGATTTCTAAAAAAACGGCAAAGAAAAAGAAACGTTTCCGCTATTCGCCTGCCAAGAATATGCTGCGTTGGGGAGTATTGGGTGTAACAGCAATAGCTTTTCTTTTTGGATTTACGGTCATTTTAGGTCTGCTCGATCCTTACAGCGCTTTCGGACGTATGACGGTCAATGTGTTTAAACCCGTGTATATGTTAGGAAACAATTTGCTGGAAAGTATATTTTCAAGTTTCAATAACTATACCTTCTATCAGGTGGATGCTTCTCTCCTGAGTATCTCGTCCTTTATTATCGGACTGTTGACGTTTTTGGTAATTGGTTTTCTGGCATGGAAATACGGGCGTACCTGGTGCAACACAATATGCCCGGTAGGCACGTTACTCGGCTTTCTGAGCCGCTACTCACTGTTTAAAGTACGTATCGATGCAGAAAAATGCAATCATTGCGGATTGTGTGCCACTAAATGCAAAGCCTCATGTATCAATAGCCCGGAACAAACCATTGACTACAGCCGTTGCATAGATTGCTTTGATTGTTTGGGTGAGTGTCGCCAGAATGCACTTAGCTATACCATTTCCTTTAAAACCAAGAAACAGGTGACTGACGCTTCCAAACGCCGCTTTTTGCTTGCCGGGCTGACAACTGCCGCCGCAACTCCCAAAGTAATGGCGCAAGCTCAGAATGTAGCTGCGGCTGCAGCCGGAATGAAAAGTGATAAACGCCAGACACCTATAACGCCGCCGGGATCTGTCAGTCAGGAACATTTTCAGGCACATTGCACTTCGTGCCACCTGTGTGTCAGTAAATGTCCCTCTCATGTATTGAAACCTGCTTTTATGGAGTATGGTTTAGGAGGAATGATGCAGCCGACCGTCTTCTTTGAAAAAGGTTTCTGCAATTTTGATTGTACTGTATGCGGGGATGTCTGTCCCAATGGAGCTATCCTGCCACTGACGAAAGCGCAAAAACACCTAACACAGATGGGCAAAGTTGTTTTCATCAAAGAGAATTGCATCGTCTATCGGGACGGTACCAGTTGCGGGGCTTGTTCGGAGCATTGCCCTACGCAAGCTCTGTCTATGATTCCTTTCAAGGACGGGTTGACAATTCCTCATATTGATACGGAAATTTGTGTAGGTTGTGGCGGTTGTGAATACGTCTGCCCTGCCCGCCCTTTCCGCGCCGTATACATCGAAGGAAATGTCGTACAGCAAGATGCTAAACCCTTCACCGATAATCATCAGGAAGAAATTCAGGTAGATGATTTCGGCTTTTGATTGAATATTTTCCCGATTCCCACTGACGCCTGTCTTCGATTGTATAAATTGGGGGCAGGCGTTGCTTTTTCTCTATACTTAGCACATTTTTCTCCCTTTTTACTTTCAACCTACGATAAAATCACTAATTTCGTGGCGAACAAATATATGGTAGATTTTTTACATGGAGGCAACATCAAATAATTGGTTTACGAACAAATATCCTATAGGATATGCTTTGAGCGGTGGTTTTATCAAGGGTTTCGCGCATCTGGGCGTGATGCAGTCATTGTTGGAACATGACATCAAACCTAATATCCTTTCGGGAGTAAGCGCAGGGGCTTTGGCAGGTGTGTTTTATGCAGACGGTAACGAACCGCATAAAGTGCTGGATTATTTCTCCGGGCATAAATTCCAGGACCTGACCAAATTAGTCATACCGAAAGTGGGATTGTTCGAGTTAGGCGAATTTATTGATTTCCTGAAAACCAATTTGAAAGCAAAGACGATGGAAGAATTGCAAATACCTCTCATCATCACTGCAACCGACCTTGATCACGGACGTGTGGTGCATTTCCACAAAGGGAATATTGCCGAACGTGTGGCAGCTTCCTGCTGTATGCCTGTCCTCTTCTCTCCTGTAAAAATAGAAGGAACGCATTATGTAGATGGTGGGGTATTTATGAACTTACCTGTATCTACCATCCGGCGTGTTTGCAGCAAAGTGGTGGCAGTAAATGTTAGTCCGCTACTGGCACACAAATATAAGATGAATATTGTAAGTATTGCCATGCGTTCCTACCACTTCATGTTCCGTGCCAATACATTCCCTGAACGGGAAAAAGCGGACTTATTAATAGAACCGTATAACCTGGAAGGATACAGCAATACTGAACTGGAAAAAGCAGAAGAGATATTTATGCAGGGATATAATGCCGCTAACACTCTTCTGGATCAGTTGAAAGCGGATCAGGGAACCATCTGGAAAGATGAAAATAATTATCAAATCATAAAATAAAAATAGAATGGGGAAAGATGAAAAAATGATTATCTATCAAGTGTTTACGCGCTTGTTTGGTAACAATCATAATCACTGCATCAATAATGGAAACATAACGGAAAACGGATGCGGTAAAATGGCGGACTTTACAGCCAAGGCACTCAATGAAATAAAGAAGTTGGGAGCCACCCATATTTGGTATACCGGTATCATAGAGCATGCCACGCAAACGGATTATCGCCGTTACAATATACGTCCCGATCATCCGGCTATTGTTAAGGGCAAAGCAGGCTCTCCTTATGCCATCAAGGATTATTATGATGTGGATCCAGACTTGGCAAATGATGTACAGGAACGTATGAAGGAATTTGAAAATCTGGTACAACGAACTCATCGCAGCGGTCTGAAAGTCATTATCGATTTTGTACCGAATCACGTTGCCCGCCAATATCATTCGGATGCACAACCTGACGGAACTTCACAGTTGGGTGCAAATGATGATCCTAATTACGCTTTCAGCCCATATAATAATTTTTACTATATCCCTCAATCCGAATTGCACGGTCAGTTCGATATGAAAGGATCGGCTGCGGAACCTTATAGAGAATGTCCTGCCAAAGCTACGGGGAACAATCGTTTCGATGCTTATCCCAACATCACCGACTGGTACGAAACTGTGAAGCTGAATTATGGAGTAGATTATCAGAATGGTGGAACCTGTCACTTCAATCCCACTCCGGACACTTGGACAAAGATGCTGGATATCCTTCTTTTTTGGGCAGACAAAAATATCGACGGTTTTCGTTGTGATATGGCGGAAATGGTTCCGGTTGAGTTCTGGGAATGGGTGATTCCGCAAGTGAAAGAAAAGCATCCTGACTTGTTGTTCATTGCAGAGGTTTATAATCCGGCAGAATATCAGAATTACATATTCCGCGGAAAATTTGATTATCTATATGACAAGGTAGGACTTTATGATACGCTTCGCAATGTGATTTGTGGCTATGATTCGGCTACGGCCATTACACGTTCCTGGCAAAGTCTGGGTGGAATCGAGAAACGAATGCTGAATTTCCTGGAGAACCATGACGAACAGCGCATTGCTTCTGATTTCTTTGCCGGAAATCCGCGTAAAGCTGTTCCGGGACTGATTGTTTCAGCTTGTATGAATACCAATCCGATGATGATTTATTTCGGGCAGGAATTCGGTGAACTGGGCATGGATAGCGAAGGCTTCAGTGGCAGAGACGGGCGTACTACTATTTTTGATTATTGGAGCGTGGATACCATTCGTCGTTGGCGGAATGGCGGGAAGTTCGACGGCAAGATGCTGACGGAAGACCAAAAACACATCTATAGTATCTACCAACGCATCCTGACGCTTTGCAACAAGGAAAAAGCAATCACTGAAGGAGAGTTCTTCGATCTGATGTATGCTAACGTAAATGGCTGGCGCTTCAATGAACATAAGCAATACACATTCTTGCGAAAAGCCGGAAAAGAGTTATTATTCATTATCGTGAACTTTGACCACATTTCAGTAGATGTAGCTATCAATGTGCCTTCTCATGCCTTTGATTTCCTGCAAATACCGCAGATGGATGTTTATCCGGCAGTAGATTTGCTAACCGAAAAGACGGAAAGTATTAGTTTGCTGCCTTATAAGGCTACGGAAATTTCTGTAGAGGGATACAGCGGAAAGATATTGAAAATCAAGCTATAATAAGATTTTCACCACGGAGTAACGCAGAGTAATCTTTATTCAAAAGAATTCTTATTACTTTGTGGAACTTTGTGTTACTCCGTGGTGCTTTCTCCTTCCAGTTTTTCCTTCAGCCTATACAAACGCGTAATGGCCGGATTGTAAAACTCATCCGGGTAATGTGCTTTGATATCATTTATATTTGCCACCACATATTGCTTAAGATTCATAATATTTTCGGCCTCACTTAGCTGTAACTCTTTGGGTAACTGTGTGTTCTCAGCCCACTTCATCAGGGCATTCACACTTTCCTCATCATACTTATATTCCATACGTTCGTATAATTTTTCTACAAAGATATAAACAAATGATAAAAACACACATACCCCTTCGAACTTTTTCTGTGGAGGTGTGTTATATAATTGTGTTTTTCATAGTATTAGATATAAGATTAATTAAAGGAGACTGTACCCGCTTGTGATAAGTAAGTACATCAAAAACAGAAGCGTCTGTTTGATTGATAAATGTGTAAGGAGCATCGGTTTACCAGAGCCGATGCTTTTTTTGTCCATCTTTGTAGCATGTTAGGAAAATTATGCGTAATTTTGTCAGATAATAAGGAAAATACCAATATGAACATCCCTGTTATTTTTCAATTCTTGAAAGAAGTGTCCGCTAACAATAATCGCGAATGGTTCAATGCTCATAAGGACTTGTATGAAGAAGCCCGTGGGGAGTTTGAGAACTTGTTATCGGCTATAATTACCCGTATCTCGCTTTTCGATGAAAGTATTCGTAGCGTTCAAGTCAAAGACTGTACTTACCGGATTTATCGTGATACGCGCTTTTCGCAGGACAAGACCCCGTATAAAACTCATTTGGGCGGATACATCAACGCCCGCGGTAAGAAATCAGACCACTGCGGTTACTATGTTCACATTGAACCGGGCAACTGCCTGTTGGCAGGTGGTAGCTATTGTCTGCCTCCTAAGACGCTGAAAGCCGTGCGACAGGCAGTGTATGATAACATAGACGAATTTCGCGGTATAGTTGAAAATCCGGATTTCAAGCAATACTTCCCGGTGATAGGCGAAGACTTCCTGAAAACAGTTCCCAAAGGGTTTCCAAAGGATTTTGAATATGTACAATATCTGAAATGCAAGGAATACACCTGTTACTGCAATCAACCGGACAGCTTCTTTCTGGCATCTGATTGCGTGGATCGTACGGCGGAAATTTTCAAGCAAATGAAACCTTTTGCTGATTTCCTGAACTACACGATTGACGACTTTGAATAAAATTTGATCATAATATAACTAACTTAAAACATTAAAGCTATGGTAGTAGATAGATTAGAAAATTTAGAAAAATATGCATCGTTGAACCCCTTGTTCGCCCAAGCTATTGAATTCTTGCAATCACATGACTTGAACGCAATGGAAATTGGCAAAACCGAACTGAAAGGTAAAGACCTGGTTGTAAACGTAGCTCAAACTACCCCAAAAGCTAAAGAACAAGCCAAACTGGAAACACACAATGAATTTATAGATATTCAGATTCCTCTCTCCGGTGTGGAAGTAATGGGCTATACTGCAGGAAAAGATTGTGTACCGGCTAATGCTCCCTACAATGCAGAGAAAGATATTACTTTCTTCGAAGGACTGGCTGAAACTTATATCACTGTAAAACCTGGAATGTTTGCTATATTCTTCCCTCAAGACGGACATGCTCCCGGCATTTCTCCCGACGGTGTAAAGAAAGTCATTGTGAAAGTGAAAGCATAATAATCCAATCAAAAACTCATCCTTTATGGAAACATTGAACTTGATTAAGAACGACCCGTGGCTGGAACCTTTCGAAGATGCCATCAAAGGCCGTCATCAGCATGCGTTAGACAAAGAAGCTGAGCTGACGAACAAAGGGAAGCAGACCTTGTCTGATTTTGCTTCGGGATATTTATATTTCGGACTTCACCGTACTGCTGACGGCTGGGTTTTCCGTGAATGGGCACCCAACGCCACAGAAATATTTATGGTGGGTACATTCAATGAATGGAAAGAACTAAAGAAATATAGTCTGAAACGTAAGGATTATGGTGTTTGGGAAATCAAACTTCCGGCAGATGCCATGAGACACGGAGACTTATACAAACTCATTGTACATTGGGAAGGTGGTTGTGGAGAACGTATTCCTGCCTGGGCAACACGAGTGGTACAGGACGAACATACCAAGATTTTCAGTGCACAGGTCTGGGCACCGGAAAAGCCATATAAAGTTAAGAAGCGTACATTTAAACCTAATACGGATCCTTTGCTTATCTACGAATGCCATATCGGTATGGCACAACAGGAAGAAAAAGTAGGAACTTATAATGAGTTCCGTGAAAAAACTCTTCCACGCATTGCTAAAGCCGGATACAATTGCATTCAAATCATGGCAATCCAGGAACATCCCTATTATGGTAGTTTCGGTTACCATGTATCCAGTTTCTTTGCCGCTTCTTCCCGTTTCGGTACTCCGGAAGAACTGAAAGAGTTGATCGATACTGCACACGGATTGGGCATTGCAGTGATTATGGACATCGTTCATTCTCATGCAGTAAAGAATGAAGTGGAAGGCTTGGGCAATTTTGCCGGTGATCCGAATCAATACTTCTACCCTGGTGCTCGACGTGAACACCCGGCTTGGGACTCACTTTGTTTCGACTATGGAAAAAATGAAGTGATTCATTTCCTTCTCTCCAACTGTAAGTACTGGCTTGAGGAATACGGATTCGACGGTTTCCGCTTTGATGGTGTAACATCTATGCTCTATTACAGTCACGGATTGGGTGAAGCTTTCTGTAACTATGGAGACTACTTCAATGGCCATCAGGATGACAATGCCATTTGCTACCTGACACTTGCCAACAAACTTATCCACGAAGTAAATTCCAAAGCAATAACGATTGCTGAAGAAGTATCGGGAATGCCCGGTCTTGCTGCTAAAGTTGAAGATGGAGGCTATGGTTTTGACTACCGTATGGCAATGAATATCCCCGATTATTGGATCAAGACCATCAAAGAAAAAATAGACGAAGATTGGAAACCCTCCAGCATGTTCTGGGAAGTAACCAATCGTCGTAAAGATGAAAAGACCATATCTTATGCAGAAAGTCACGACCAGGCATTGGTGGGCGATAAGACGATTATCTTCCGTTTGATAGATGCCGATATGTACTGGCATATGCAGAAAGGTGATGAAAACTATACTGTGAATCGTGGTATTGCCCTCCACAAGATGATACGTTTACTGACTTCAAGTACTATCAATGGTGGTTACCTTAACTTCATGGGCAACGAATTCGGTCATCCTGAATGGATTGATTTTCCACGCGAAGGTAATGGATGGTCATGCAAGTATGCCCGCCGTCAGTGGGATCTGGTGGATAACAAGAATCTTACTTACCACTATATGGCCGACTTTGATGCTGATATGCTCAAAATCATTAAGAGTGTGAAAGCTTTCCAGACAACACCTGTTCAGGAAATCTGGCACAATGACGGTGATCAGGTATTGGCATACATGCGTAAGGATTATGTCTTTGTGTTCAACTTCAATCCGAAACAGTCATTTACCGATTATGGTTTCTTGGTTTCTCCGGGCACATATGAAGTAGTATTGAATACTGATAATCCTGCTTATGGCGGTAATGGATTGACTGATGACACTGTAAAACATTTCACTATTGCTGATCCTCTTTATGAAAAAGAGAAAAAGGAATGGTTGAAGTTATATATTCCTGCCCGGACAGCAGTAGTATTGAAGAAAACAAAATAAATAATATACCATAAATAAGAAAGCCGTGTCGGGAAATTCTAACACGGCTTTTTTTTCTTTTTTCGATAGATTATTTCAATTGCGCTTCAATTTGCGGCAATAGTTTCTTAATATTATCTATCATACTTTTTTCACGAGGTTTGTCTGCCGAGAGTAAGGGGAGTGCACGTTCCAGATACGTTTTAGCATTCTGGAAGTTCTTGTCGGCAATTTCTTTCTGTGCATCGTACTTAGCTTTATCTGAATTAGCTAATGGTGCTGCATTCTTCAGAACTAAAGCTGCCTTATTATAAGAAAGCGTACCCAAGCTGTACAATGCGTTGGTATTCTTTTCATCGTCAGCAAGTACTTGTTTGAAAGCTTCTTCTGCATCATCCAGTTTATTAGCCTTTTGCGCTTTAATACCGGCATTCAGATAATAATTAGCATGAAGTCTTTTCAATGTCTTGTTTTCCGGAGCCGCTTCTATACCCTCTTTCAGAGTAGCAAGATACTCACTGTCTTTTTTCAAATCCTTCAATGCACCGGCTTTACCTACATATGCATTTCCCAGATTATATTTCTTTTGAATAGCAATATCAAAATACTTGAGAGCATCTTCCGGTTTTTTGATTTTATCGGCACAGACGCCGCAGTTGTAAGCGATAACAGAGTCCTGATTGTTTGTCTGTGTCAAGTAGGTACTGAATTTTGTAAATGCTTCCTGGTAATTTTTAGCTTCGAGTGCTGCCTTTCCTTCGTTAATCAGATTTCCAGGGTCCGTAGTTTGTGCAAAAAAGTTAGTTGCTGCACAGCAAAGTGCAATGGATAACAAAAATTTTTTCATGTGCTTTAAATTTTAAAAGTTGATATCCCAAAATTAGTGTTCATAGCTATAGAAGCAAAACCATTTTAACTTTTTTGTAGTTTTTAGGACAGATGTAACAAATGTTATTTTACGTAAAATTCGAGGTGGGCTGTCTACAGAATAATAGCATGAGAAAAACGAATTATGTGCCTAATCAGAATAGATTATCTTTAGAATGAAAATAAATCATACAGGAAAGTTACTGTATTGTCTAAAACTACGTTAATTACTAAAACAAAAAAGTCACAAATGCTTATCTATTAGCGATTTGTGACTTTTCTATGTGATTCCGTTGCGATTCGAACGCAAGACCCACGCCTTAGAAGGGCGTTGCTCTATCCAGCTGAGCTACGGAACCATCCTTAATTGCGGTGCAAAGGTACGCTTTTCTGTGAAATTTGCAAAGATTTTACGCAGAAAATATTTTGTAAATAGATGCTTTTATATCCGATTAGATGTTATAATCCTAATGGTAAACCAGTTACATACCATAAAATAAATAACAAAGTCCAGGCTAATAATATATAGAGAGAATATCTCCAGGTATATTTCAGTAATGAACCATAGGTCGCTTGCTTATCATATTGCTGCATGTAAGTAAGGATAAGAGGCATGTAGAACATGAAAGGAGTGATAGCATTGGTGGCACTGTCTCCAATACGAAAAGCGCATTGTACCATATCCGGAGAAATCCCCATATTGGCAAAGAACGGAACAAAGATGAAAGACATGAAAGTCCACTTGGCAGTAGCAGAGACCATAATAAGGTTCACAAGTGCTGTAAATAGAATAAATAGAATGAGTATCCATAAACTCCCAAGATGGATGGACGAAAGCATGTCCGCTCCCATAATGGCTATACATTTATCCAAATGAGAATACTCGAAACACGCAAACATCTGAGCAGCAAAGAAAGCGATGACAAAGTAAACACCTAACAATTTCATAGGTTGAGTAAGTCCTTCAATCACATCCCCATCTGTACGGTAACGACCGGAAGCAAAGCCATAAACCATCCCCATAAGCCCGATACCAAAAGAAAGCAAAAACAGAATGCCTTCTATAAAAGGAGATCGGATCAGACCACCATTCACACTACGTAAAATACCCCATGAAGAGAAAGTAGCCCAAAGAATCACGGTTGTATAAATCACCCCGATAAATATTGCACCTATTATAGCACGGCGTTCTTTGCGGGATAATTGCTTATAGCCATTGAAACGAATATGACCGGCATACTCGCCCAAAGCCGGAAGAAGATTACGGCGAGTTACCTGATAAATGATAAAAGCCAGCAAGAAAGTAGATGCAAACAAGAAATAGTAATTGCATAAAGGCCCTGTATTTCCAAGTGATACATTTGCCATATCCGCGGCTTCCTGGGTACTGGCAGCAAGCATAGGATCCAAAGTACTCAACATCAGGTTAGCGCTATACCCACACGAAACAGAAACGTATGCCGTAATAATACCTGCAACCGGATGCAGTCCGACCGAATGAAACAAAGTTGCTGCAATCGGTAAAAGAATTATGTATCCGGCATCCCCTACTACATTGGAAAGCAATCCCAAGAAAATAACCAGTATCACCATGCGCCACGGATTATGTTTATGACGTGCCCCACTACGAATACAAGCATCTATAAAACCTGAATGCTGTGCCACCCCGATACCAAACATAGCCACAATTACTAAGCCTAACGGAGCAAACCCCGTAAAATTAGTAACCACATGCCGCAACAGCCAACGAACACCTTCCGGACTAAGCAGACTTTGCACCCGGATCTCCTCCCCTGTTTGCGGTTGAAACACGCTCAGACCGTAAATGTCAAATATCCATGATAGGACAATGACAGCCAGCGTCAACAAGAGAAACATTGTTGCCGGATGCGGTAGACGCCATTTATTATTCATCATCTGCTTCCAGATTATCTATATCAAGAATACGGAGTTCCAAAGCACGCACTACCAGACGGGTTGCATTCACTCCTACCCGCTCTCCTTGTGAAAACAGACGGTTTACTAAATCATTCTGACGCTTTTCCAAAGATTTAACCCCAAAAGGCATACCTTTCAGGTTAGCAATCATATCTTTGGTATATCCCAGTGCCAAATGGCGTAGGAAACGTTCGTCATACTCATCGATATCATAACTGATAACTGCTTCCTGGCGTTTGGCATCATTCGCAACAGATTGCTTGAAACGGTCTACAATCTTTTCCAAAATAGGATAATTGAAAACCAGCTTCTTTCCATCCATCACTGCCTGTACGTCCGTTTTCGTAAGCAGCTCACCTGTTTTCAAAATTATACCGTCAGCACCCGCATTCAGAACATCCACCCAAAGCTTTTCATTCAGAATTTCTCCGGTAAATATGAGTACGTGTACTCCCGGATAACGTTTAAATATATTCCGGCAGATATCCACACCAATAGTAGTAGAACCACCCAAGCCTAAATCCAGCAATACCAAGTCAGGAACTCCGGCCTCTATCAATGTCCAGAATTCACTTTCGGTCATAGCCGTACCGATAACTTCTGCGTTGGGTATTTCATGGCGGAAGATTTCTTCCGTTCCTTTCAGTTCAAGCTTAACATCTTCTACAATAATTACTTTGAATTTCTTGTCTTCCATATTCTTTAATTTTATTTTCTTCTCGGTATCGTGAAATAAACTGTAAATCCACCATT
This sequence comes from Bacteroides sp. AM16-24, assembly GCF_003471885.1. NCBI lineage: Bacteria > Pseudomonadati > Bacteroidota > Bacteroidia > Bacteroidales > Bacteroidaceae > Bacteroides > Bacteroides sp. AM16-24. The sequence continues at coordinate 255,009 of NZ_QRKI01000002.1, read as the reverse complement.
CTCAGCCGGTTCAGCATTAATGCGACAGCCACGTTTTCCGGCAAACTCGTCATGGTCGCGAATAATCTGCTTGCAGACGAGATACTCCGTACCTCGCAACTCTCCTTTTTCTCCTGTTGCCGTCATACGTTCCAGATTTGGATAGAAAAGTTGATTTAATTCCTCACGAGTTTTCGTCCTTCGCGTGTCAGTGAAAAGGAAACGAATATATTCTCCGTCTACTGCTGCTACCAAATGTATTTCTCCATCCAGAGGAACAGACAAGGCTTCGTCTATCAGATTCTCCAATAAAAAGCGGAGTTGGATAAAATCTCCGACCACTCTCTCATCAATAGCTCTTGTAGAGAAAGATACAGCAAACTCTTTTCCCTTATTCGCTTTACGGAAATATTTTTCTGCCAGAGCAAACAACTCCGCTACGGAAATTATCCCGCGACGGAACGCAACTTCTTCCAACTGTCGTGATGCGCACGAACTCAATATGGTAAATATGCCTTTATAATATTCTATCAATTCACTGATAGCTGAAACTGTCTCTTTTTCTTCCGTTTCTGAGAGAATACCTGAACGGAGTTTACCAATGAGTTGCTTGATCTTGTTTGGGTAATAAATCGTCTCGTGCTTGATGGTGGAAAGACAATTATCAAGCACCATATTCTGCACATGCAACATACCGTCCTCCCATGATGCCCGGTGTGCTTCTTCATGCGCTGCTTCGATGTCGCGGTATTTTGTTGCCAGTTTCACAACAGCATTGAAGACCACAATCGCTATATACCGCGCAATCAATTCCAACAATAAATGAGCCGTCTCCTGATCGACACTCTCCTGCCGTTCAAGATATAACACACCCACACAGCGCGAATCACCCGCAGCATCCACCACCAAAGGCAAGGCTTCAAATCCCGGTGCAGACAGTTGGGTGTGCTGTTCAAAACAACGCTGAACTACTTCCTTCCAAAGTTCATCTTCTGCTGTAGATGTTCCATTATCTCCCGCAGAGGATAACTCATTTTCTATAGAATTTGATGCATATTCCAGTTGATGCGTCGTTTCATTATAAACGGCGATTCCCAACCGATCAATATTTAGCAACTCATTTACGGCATCGAAACCTTCGTCAACGATACGCTGAGGAATGGCTTTCAGGGTATCTTCTTCCCGTTGCAATGCCTCTTCTGTTTCGGGAACTTGTATCAAGGAGGCAGCAAATATCTGTTTATTGATTTCCAAAACCTGTTCCAGGTTCCAACGGTTTACAAGACGTTTACGAATATACAGGATGTAATATCCTAAGAGCAACATAGCTATAAGTCCGATAAACAGGATTACACCCACCATCTTATTATTGGTGGAACGTTCCAGTTGACGACAATATTCCTCCAAAGACTGATCTTCACCCAGCAATTTGTACAAAGTTGTATAGGCGGCATTATTATAACTGTATGCATCCCATTGTTTCAACGCAAGAAAAGCGACAGCCGCCTCATTCCGGATATCCAGAATGACATGAAAGTCCGAATTGAAAAGATCATTCCACCAGGATAATTCACCTGGCTCCCCTTCCCCTCTCAACGACATATAGCGCTGCGGCTCCTGGGCATACCTTTTATAATGCGCATTCAGGCAAGACATGGCAGAATCTACATATTCCAAAGCCTGTTCAAAATTTCCTTCCACATTACTATAATAGGCATCATTGGCATAGTCGGACGCCTCATTCAGCAGAGCCTCAAACTCATTTTCCGCAGCTAATGACAAAGAATCCTGAGCCGTTTGCGCGTAGATTTCATCCGGTTGCATCACCGCTTCCTCCACTGCTTTATTGCACGAACTCATGCCTATAGAAAAGAATATGCACAGAAATATCATCAAAGTTTTACGCACTCCTGTAGGTAAACGGAAATAGAAACGGCTGCCCTTCCCTAAAGTACTTTCTACATTGAACAAACAGACTCTGAATACTTCATTCGTCTTCCGGTATTTCTCAATGATACCTTTACAATTCATCAGACCAAAGCCGCTTCCTTTGTTTTTCAGCAGTTCTTCCCGGTCGGCAGCATCCTGTATGCCTATTTCCTGCGAATTATACAATTTCTCACCGACAATACGCGACACATCTTCTTCTGAAAGGCCATAACCGGTATCTTCTACTGAAATTTCCACATATTCTTCTGTCGGATTTGCATAGACTTTTACCTTGCCTCCCTTTGGAGTATATTTACGGGCATTTTCTGCAAGCGTGTTTATCATAAACAGTGTCAACGCCTTGTCAGCTTTTACACAGGTATCCGTTGGCGTCACTTCCAGTTGTTGCTGTTTCATTTCGAAAGCACGGCCTCCTTTCCGTATCAGATCGAAAAGCTCGTTCAACCCGAATGTTTCTATATTCAAGCTCAGACTACCCTGTTTCATTTTAATCCATAAAGCAAGGATATCATTGTATTCATTGATGGTTGTCACCAATTCGTCCATATATTGATACTTCTCAGCTTTGATGTGTTCGTCATGGATAAAACCCTTTTCCGTCAGTTTATGTACTTCATTAATAATACGGTCTATGTACGGATGAATACCGTTCACAATGGCCATACACGCTTTCTTTATAAGATTCTGACGTTTATTTCCGGCTATATGCTGTTCGTACACATACCGTTCTTTCTCCAACCGGCGACGTTCGTCACCCAGCGAGATGGAAGTCATACCGTTGTCAAGTGCCCATGTAATATAAGGAGCAATCACATGTAGTATTGCCTTCTCATCCTTTGTAAGACGTTTGGGTAATACCAACTGTCCATCTTCTATCCGGATGTCTTTTACACTGAAAAGTTCCTCTATATCTGTCTGCACAGCAGAAAGAATGGCATCTACAATTTCTTCTTCCGTCTGTGCGTCCGTGGGAATAGAAGCAGTTATTTTCTGACAAATGTCCAACATCTGCCTCAAACGGTGCAAATGGACATGATTACGTTCTTTAGACCGCTTATTGAATATCCAAAAGAATAAAACCACCAGTATAAAACCGACAATCACGAAGAAGAGCAAAATATTGAGTTGCCGGGCTTCACTTTCCAAAGCCTGATAACGGCTTTCCAACTCCTTATCCTGACGGGTATCTTCCAGAATATCCAGATAAATATTGCGATTATAATCGGAGTGTTGCTTCATTTCCAGTCCGGCATACGTAACACTCAGTTGTTCGCGAATACGTGAAATCCATTCTGGCACAGTACGCAACTTACGCTCTATCCATGCTTTCTCTGAAGAAATGGTATCCCGCATATCATAGGTTTTCAACCAGTCCAAGCTATCGTGGCAATCATAAAAACGGCGATGATGGCTGTTCACACACTCCAAGGCAAGCGTCAGAGTGTCCAATGCTTCGGCGTAGTTATCATGCGCATTCAGATATTTACCAATAGAAACATAGGCACCGGCAATCTGATACACATCATTATATTGCTTGAATTTCTTCAAAGCCAATTGTCCTAAACGCATGGGCAACAAGGAATCCACAGGAACATCAAACTGTTTCAACGCATGAGAACGCCTGACCTGGAAAAAGTCATAATTATCGGGAGATGCCATCAGGTTAGCAAGCCCTTGCACTCCATTACCTTCAAAATACAAGTATCCTCCGCGGGATGCCATTTTCCAAGTTGTATACAGTTCGTCGAATTCACGCAAACGACGTTCATCCGCCGTTTCGCCATCACAAAGTGCTGCCGATCCTTTTATATAATGATAATACAATAACTGGTTCGTATCTGCCGCAAGTTCTTCCTGCGGATAGATTTCATTGATGGAAGCTACCGCTTCCGGACGTTGTTGCAGATAGTAATAATAAACTGCGGAAACAATATAAAATTCGGAGCGTGCATAGTTCAGTCTCAACCGTTCGTGTTTATCTACGAAAAGCTTGTTATCTTCATCTATTCGTTTCATGCGGCGGAGGGCACTGTTCCGATAGTCATAAAATTCTTTGTTCATGGCTGTCCGCTGATAGATTTTCATCAATCCGATATCGGCAACCAGCAGCTCCAGTTCATTTTTCGTGAGGCTGTACACATCCTTATGAAACTTCTCCGCTTTCTCAAAATCCATGCGCATAAAAGCACAAAAACCCAGATTATTGGATGCTTCCGCTTTTCCCTGACTATACATATTTACTTTTTCATAAGCTTGTGTGGCAGCATGACAAGAAGAGTCCAGGTCTTTATAACGATAAGAATAAGCCACTTGGTTGAGCGAATCGATAAGATGTACTTCCTTGGTGGGGGCAGTACCCACACAAGAAATCATTACCATGTAAAAACACAGTAAGCCCACCAATCGTATATGAGGAAACCGTTTCACTTAGCAAAGCTACAAATAAATCCGGGAAAGAAAAAAGATTTTTCTACAATAAGTCTTGTAGAATGTAGCGGGAAATTCATAACTTTGCAGCCGTATTAAACAAATAGGTAACATCTATTACAAAATGAGCGAAAAAGCACCCGTAATGGTATTCTCCGGAACTAACTCGAGATACCTTGCAGAGAAAATCTGCGCAAGCCTTGATTGCCCTCTGGGAAAGATGAACATCACCCACTTTGCTGATGGTGAGTTTGCTGTTTCCTATGAAGAGTCAATTCGTGGCGCACATGTATTCCTGGTTCAATCCACCTTCCCTAATTCCGACAATTTAATGGAACTTCTGCTGATGATCGACGCTGCTAAAAGAGCATCTGCGAAAAGTGTTGTTGCAGTCATTCCATATTTCGGTTGGGCACGACAGGACAGAAAAGACAAACCTCGCGTTTCTATCGGCGCAAAGTTAGTAGCTGATTTACTTTCAGTAGCAGGTATCGATCGTTTGATTACGATGGATCTCCATGCTGATCAAATCCAAGGTTTCTTCAACATTCCGGTAGATCACTTGTATGCTTCGGCAGTGTTCCTACCCTATATTGAGTCCTTGAAACTGAAAGATCTTGTAATTGCTACGCCGGATGTGGGTGGTTCCAAACGTGCCAGCACATTCTCAAAGTATTTGGGAGTTCCTCTGGTATTGTGTAACAAATCACGTGAGAAAGCAAACGAAGTTGCATCCATGCAGATTATCGGTGATGTAACCGATAAGAACGTAGTATTGGTAGATGACATCGTAGATACAGCCGGTACTATCACCAAAGCAGCTAACATTATGTTGGAAGCCGGTGCTAAATCAGTACGCGCTATTGCAAGCCACTGTGTAATGTCCGATCCGGCATCTTTCCGTGTACAGGAATCCAGTCTGACTGAAATCGTATTTACCGATAGTATCCCCTACTCTAAGAAATGCGCAAAAGTAAAACAACTCAGTATTGCTGATATGTTTGCAGAAACCATTAAGAGAGTGGTGAATAATGAGTCTATCAGTTCACAGTATATTATCTAATAGAGAATTGGATATAAAAAACAAAGGCTGCGCAATATATTGAATTGCGCAGCCTTCATTTTTTATTTAAAGTTTCAAATCTTAATCTCTACTCCAGTCTTCCCATTTTGTACGTGCCCTTTTTTATTACTTTCCCGTTTTTATCCGTTTCAACAAAAGGACCGTGCTTTTTGCCTTGCTTGAAGAAGCCTTCGTAACGATTACCGTTTTTATCCTCCTGTATACCGTTACCTTCTTCCATACCATTCACAAAACCACCTTTATATTTAGTTCCGTCTGTCATAATCAGGGTTCCCTGACCATTGAACTGGTTGTTTTTCCATTCGCCTTCGTAAGAATCGCCGACATTCCATTTATAAACTCCGCGACCGTCACGCTGGTTGTCTTTCCAGTCACCGTCATAGACCGCACCACTTGCCCAAGTAAACACACCTTTACCGTGTTGCATACCGTCCTTGAAGTTTCCTACATATTTGTTACCATTGGCGTAATAATAAATACCGGCTCCGGTACGTTCACCCTGCACATACGAACCTTCATAGCGGTCGCCGGTGTGGAAGAAGTAAATGCCTTTGCCATGTTGCATATCATCTTTCCAATCGCCTACATATTTATCTCCGTTGGCGTATTCGAAAGTTCCTTTTCCATCACGCACATCGTTCTTCCAGTCACCTTCATATTTACAGCCGTCATTCCATACAAAAGTACCTTCACCCTCTTTCTTATCATTCTTCCAGGAACCTTCATATTTGGAACCGTTTTTCCAGGTGTATGTGCCTTGACCTTCACGCTTATCATTTACCCAGTCTCCTTCGTAAATGTCACCGGTGTAATAGTACATTGTACCTTTGCCTTGCTGATAATCTTGAAACCACATGCCGTCATAACGGTTGTTGTTCATAAAATAGTAGATACCCTTACCGTGTTGCTGGTCCTGAAACCATTGTCCTTCGTACTTTTCACCGTCAGGGAATGTATAAGTACCATATCCTTCACGTTTTCCTTTCACATATTCACCCTCGTAGACATTACCATTCTTGAAAACCGTCTTCCCCTTTCCGTTGGGTTTGCGTCCTTTCATTTCACCTGTATATACGGAGCCGTCTTTGAAGGTATGAGTTCCTATCTTTATTTCAGAAGAGAAAGTCGTTTTTACTTTATCGAAGAAACCGGATTTCTTTTCCTGGGCCGTCGCCCCGCCTTGGGACATGAATACCAGAATGAGTGCAGTATATAGATATTTCATTGAAAATTATAAATTAGCGATTTTAATAATAAGACGTGTAAACGTAGCAACTTGTTACACGTCCTATATAGTATTTGCACAAAGATACAATTAATCTGCTAAAAGGAAGGGGTATTCCACTTCTTTTATGACATTTTTTTGCCGGATACGATTTCTTTTAATGTCTCTTTGCACAAATAGCGTGAGGCAAGTTCACGTATCTCGGCAGGAGTAATTGTCTTCACAGCTTCCACGGCATCCCTCACATAAGAGTCCGGGAGACCGGAAGTATGAATAAAGATCCAGGCATCCGCCAGTGAAAAAGCAGACTCATAGCTACGACACATATCGCCCAGCATATAATTCCTCACCATGGCAAGTTCTTCGACAGGTACGAGGTCATTTTGCAGGCGGTCTATTTCATGGTAAACTTCTTTGATAAGCGGTTCTACAAATTCATTGGCTGTCTCTGCATTGACAACCAGCAACCCACTATCGGGATAAGGCATAATACCGGCAGATATACCATACGTATATCCTTTATCTTCACGAATGTTAGACATCAAACGGCTACCGAAATACCCTCCGAACAAGGTAACCAAAACACGGACTTTCAAATAATCAGGATGGCGTCGGTCCAAAGAAAGCATTCCCATGCGAACAGCACTTTGCATTGCATCGGCACGCTCGGTAAAAATACGTTTCTCAGAAGAAGTTACCGGAACATAGGACAGTTTTTCCGGTTTGCGAAAATCTTTGCCGAAAGGTTTACTTCCAAAAAGAGTTTCAATACGACGGATAGCGTCTTCGCTGACTTTCCCCGCAAGATAGATACTGCAATTTCCGGAGTGATAATATCGGTCGTAAAAAGATTGCAGGACAGAAGGGTTGATCAAATAATAATCTTCCTTCTGCACTAATTGACCGCACGGATGCGTATCGCCATATACGGCATTTATCAAAGTGCGATGGGCCAGGAAATCCACCTTGGAGCTGTTTACAAGAAATTGTTGGATATTGCTGTCGATAATCACTCCCAGCTCTTTTTCAGGGAAAAGAGGTTCTTTTACGATAGATTCAAAGACATCTAAAGTCTCCGGCAGATATTTATTTAAAGAATAAAGAGTGATATAAGCATACTCGGATGAGCTGGAAAGTTCCAACCAGGCACCATAGTAATCCAACTTTTCGGCAATGGCCGCGGCCGAATAACGCCGGGTACCTTCGCGCAGCATCCGGTTGGTAAACAAAGCCTGCAAGCGTTGATCTTGTTGCCAGCGCCCACCTTCCATCAACAGGTCAATTCGGACTACTTCATTATCCCCGGCATTGAGTATATATAAAGGTATGCCATTTTTCATCACCCGACACTCGGGAGATGGCACTGCCAGTTGTTCCGGTTCACGAATAAGGGGCTGGATAGATCTGTCTAACATATTTTCAAAAATTCTTCAGCCTTTTCCAAATCCTGGGGAGTATCAATGCCGATGGTCTCTACTTCGGTAATACCGGCTTTAATGGTATAGCCATTCTCCAACCAACGAAGTTGTTCCAGCGATTCTGCCAGTTCCAGTGAAGATTGCGGCAACGAAGTAATCTCTTTTAAAACTTCAGCACGATAAGCGTATAATCCTATATGCTTATAATAAGTGTGATTTTTCAGCCAATCCTGTTTTTCCGCATTCCGCTGATAAGGGATAATAGAACGGCTGAAATAGAGTGCATTCATATTCTTATTCAGCACTACTTTCGGAGAATTGATATTCTCCAAAGCTTCAAATCCATTCTCAGGAGTGAAAGGTTTCACCAGTGTGGCAATTTGGGTTGTAATATCATTGAAGCAAGCTTTTACAGTTTCCAGTTGGGAGGGTTGAATAAAAGGTTCATCGCCCTGAATGTTGACTATGACATCAAAGTTTCCCCCTATTTTAGTATATGCTTCATAGCAACGATCCGTACCACTTTTATGATTCACAGAAGTCATCACTACTTTACCTCCGAAAGCTTTTACAGCTTCTTCAATCCGTTCGTCATCTGTAGCCACATAAGCATCGTCCAAAATACCGGCCACTTGTTCATAGACTCGCTGTATTACAGTTTTACCTCCCAGCATAGCCAACGGTTTTGCAGGAAAACGCGTGGATGCATAACGGGCGGGAATGATTCCTAAAAACTTCAACATGTTTATATTTACAATTTTACAATTTAATAGATCCACGTTCTTCCGCTTTATCCGCGTCGCCCGCATACCCATTTGAAATTACTCTATCTCTTTTAATCCCCGACAAATGTAGTCTCTTTTTAAATCGTCGGGTTTATAGACAGTATCATCACACGACAACAAGTCCAAATCCAACCGGACTATTTCTTGTTTTTTCTCTTCAGGTATCCGTCCCGCTTCCCGTTCAATAGCTTTCAGGCAAGAAGTTATTTCCGCCGCATCATCATTGGAAATAAAACGTGCTACCTGATTGGAAAATAAAGATGAACGCCGGAAATAAAGCGGTTTAGTCTCTTCTTCCGTAGAAAAACGAATACCGGGAAACAGTTCTTTCAACCGCTTCCGCGCCAACGAAAGATTCTTTTTCCGTTGCTCGTTACTACCGATGCTGATTGTATAAACCACTTTCGAAATCAATAATTTAGACCGACACTTGAATTTTAATCAAAGAAGTCATCCAAACCGATTTCCGATGCCGGTTCCAGATCAACGTCTCCGTTATCCTTACAGGGATCAAAACCCTCAGGGAGTTGGAATGTCTCACTTTCATCATATCCCAGTGTTTTGTCTCCAAGCACTTTTACCATGTATTTTGACCAGATAGGCAATGCCATAGAAGCACCTTGCCCATGCGTCATACCATCGAAGTGAATGTCACGTTCTTCACCGCCTACCCAACATCCGGATACCAATGAAGGGGTAAAGCCCATGAACCAGCCATCTGCATTGTAATTAGTTGTTCCAGTTTTACCACCCATATCGGCTTTCACGCCTAAGCGACGAACACGTCCACCGGTTCCCTCATTGATTACCGCACGCAGCATAACCAACATCTTATAAGCACTGGAAACGCTGACAACTTCTTCCATTTCCGGAGAGAACGTAGCCAGTACATTGCCATCACTATCTTCTATACGGGTTACAAACATAGGTGCCACACGAATTCCTTTATTGGGGAATGCCGTATATGCACTTACCATCTCTCCTACCGAGATTTCGCAAGGACCAAGACAAAGAGCAATAGAAGGTACAATCTCACGATTGCGCACACCGAAACTATGTAACAATCGTTTTAACTCATACGGGTTTAATTTACTCATCAATCGCGCCGTAATCCAGTTGTCCGAATTAGCCAGTCCCCATTTCAAAGTCACCATCTCTCCGTAACGCTTATTATTTGCATTACGAGGCGCCCAAGGTTTACCATTCTCATCGAAGCCCTGAAACTCCACATGCCGCATCTCATCACAAGGAGAAAATCCATTCTCCATAGCCAGTGAATATACATAAGGTTTCATAGTAGAACCAATCTGCCGACGTCCTACCATTGCCATGTCGTATTGGAAGTAATTATAATTAGGTCCGCCTACATACGCCTTTACATGTCCGTTGTGCGGATCCATTGACATAAAACCGGCACGAAGGAAGTGTTTGTAATAACGGATAGAATCCATAGGCGTCATGATCGTATCCTTTTCACCATTCCAGGTGAATACCGACATTTCTTCAGGTGTATTGAAAGCCTTTTCAATTTGAGCATCCGATGCACCGGCTTTCTTCATGGTCCGATAACGATCAGACTGTTTCATGGTGCGGGCAAGGATTTCATCTACCTGCTCCTGCGTGATCCTGTTGCTGTAAGGCGCTTTTTTACGTCCTTTCTTTTCTTTGAAGAAATAGCCTTGCAGTTCTTTCAAATGTTCTTCTACCGCCTCTTCTGCATATTGCTGCATACGGGAGTCAATAGTCGTATAGATTTTCAGACCATCCGTATAAAGGTTATATTTTGAACCATCTTTCTTCATATTCTTTTCACACCAGCCGAACAAAGGATTATTTTCCCAATCAAGAGAATCCTCATAGAATTTCTGCATCTGCCAACCTCGATAATCTCCCTTCACAGGCTTCTTGGCATTTAATACTCCACGCAGATATTCGCGGAAATAGGTTGCCATACCTTCTTTATGGTCAACACGGGTATATTTCAAAGTCAGTGGAAGTGCTTGCAGTGAATCACATTCTTCGGCAGTGATATATCCTGCTTTACGCATTTGATCGAGCACCACATTACGGCGTCCGCGTGAACGCTCGTTGAAACGAACGGGATTATAAAGAGCCGGATTTTTACACATACCAACTAAAGTGGCAGCTTCTTCTATTTTTAAATCTTTAGGTTCACAGCCAAAGTAAGTGTTGGCTGCAGTTTTGATACCGACTGCATTGTTTAAAAAGTCAAATTTATTAAGATACATCGTAAGTATCTCTTCCTTGGTATAGTAACGCTCCAATTTCACTGCAATTACCCACTCAATGGGCTTCTGAAACAAACGTTCCATTACATTGTCCGCGCTGGGCGAATAGAGCTGCTTCGATAATTGTTGGGTAATCGTACTACCTCCACCTGCATTCTTCTGGAATAATAAACCACGCTTCACAATGGCACGAAACAAAGCAATTGCATCAATTCCGGAATGCTCGGCAAAACGCACATCTTCTGTTGCAATCAATGCATTGATGATATTGGAGGACAAATCATTATAGCCCACATATACACGGTTCTCTTTGCTAAACGAATAAGTACCAAGCACCTTCCCATCTTCCGAGAAAACTTGTGTAGCAAACTTATAATTAGGGTTTTCCAGATCTTCAACAGGAGGCATATAGCCTATCCAACCTTTAGCAATGGAGAAGAAAACAGTGACGCAAGCCAATATGATGACGGCTAAGAATATCCAAAGGATTTTTATGATGTTCTTTATCATGTTTATTACTGTAAATTCACTAAATCAATAAAATAGATTACCTGTAAAAATAATAAGGCAAAGGTACGGAATTATATTGGAACACCCTTATAAATTCTATAGAAAACTCTTAAAACGCCACACTTTATCATCCCAAATGCCACATCTTAACGGGTAAAATGCCACACTTCAACAAGCATAAAGTGTGGCATTCGGGAGAATGGAATGTGGCATTTCCGATGATAAAGTGTGGCATTTGAGGCGATGAAATATGGCATTTTAGTCACCAAAAGTAGTAGGGAATTGATCATTTTTGAGGCATTTTTTGCTTAGGAATCGGCCGATTCCAAGCTGTTTTTTGCCGAAAAACGCACTTTTTTGCTTAGGAATGAAGTGGCGTTTTGAGCAGTAAAGTGCTATTTTTCAACATTTTCGCCAAAACAAACAGTGCGTTTTTCTTTCTTATATATTCTTTATATAACAACAACAGCAGAAAAGAAAAAGAAAAGCTGCTGCTGAAGCTGATAATGATTCAAACAAATTCCGGCATTCATCTCACCACATGAGCAACTTCATCCCATGGGATTTTTTTTTCGTTATTTTCTCCCGTCTTTCTTCCGTACTCCGCATCTTTTCCGTACCTTTGAACTCTCGAAAAGAAACAAAATAACGAACGATATGGAAAACAGAAGTTTAGTCACCATTGCCGAGCATAGCAAGGAAAAAATCCTCTACATGATCGAGATGGCGAAGCAGTTTGAAGCCCGTCCCAACCGTAGGCTGTTGGAAGGGAAAGTGGTTGCCACCCTCTTTTTCGAGCCGTCTACCCGTACAAGACTCAGTTTTGAAACAGCAGCCAACCGCTTAGGGGCCCGTGTAATCGGGTTTAGTGATCCCAAAGCAACGAGTTCTTCGAAAGGCGAAACCCTGAAAGACACCATCAAAATGGTGAGCAACTACGCCGATATCATCGTGATGCGGCATCATCTGGAAGGAGCAGCCCGCTATGCCAGCGAAGTAACCACAGTGCCTATCGTCAATGCCGGAGACGGAGCCAACCAGCATCCTTCACAAACGATGCTCGACCTCTACTCCATCTACAAAACCCAGGGTACACTGGAGAACCTGAATATTTTCCTCGTTGGTGACCTCAAATATGGCCGTACTGTACATTCGCTGCTGATGGCAATGCGCCACTTCAATCCGACTTTCCATTTCATCGCTCCCGATGAGCTGAGAATGCCTGAAGAATACAAGATTTACTGCCGCGATCATGGTATCAAATACGTGGAACATACGGACTTTACAGAAGAAACCATAGCAGATGCCGACATCCTCTACATGACTCGTGTGCAGCGTGAACGTTTCACCGATCTCATGGAGTACGAACGGGTGAAGAACGTCTATATCCTGCGCAACAAAATGCTGGAACAGACCCGTCCTAATCTGTGTATTCTGCATCCCCTGCCCCGCGTCAATGAAATCGCATACGACGTAGACGATAATCCGAAAGCTTACTACTTCCAGCAGGCACAAAACGGTCTTTATGCCCGTGAGGCTATTCTCTGTGATGTATTGGGCATCACACTGGATGATGTGAAAGAATGATTTGACAAGTTTACAATTGAAGTTACATCAGAAAAACTATGAGCGAAAAAAAACAAGAGTTACAGGTTGCCGCATTAGAAAACGGTACTGTTATCGACCATATCCCCTCTGAAAATCTGTTCACCGTAGTCTCTTTGCTGGGACTTGAACACATGAACAACAATATCACCATTGGCTTTAATCTCAAAAGCGGAAAGCTGGGTACTAAAGGCATTATTAAGATTGCGGATAAATTTTTCTGCGATGATGAAATTAATCGTATTGCCGTGGTAGCGCCTAACGTGAAGCTGAATATTATCCGGGATTATGAAGTGGTGGAAAAACGTGAAGTTAGCCTTCCTGAGGAACTTCGCGGCATTGTAAAGTGTGCTAACCCCAAATGTATCACGAACAACGAGCCCATGGCGACGTTATTCCATGTAGTAGACAAGGAAAATTGCGTGATCCGATGTCACTATTGTGAGAAAGAGCAAAACAGGAACGAAATTGAAATAATATAAAAGCTCGTAACTCTTTAGTCATGAAACAAGACTGGAAGCCTGGAACAATGATCTACCCGCTTCCTGCCGTATTGGTAAGTTGCGGAAGCACTCCGGAAGAATACAACATAGTAACAATTGCATGGACGGGAACGATTTGTACGAACCCGCCCATGTGTTATATTTCAGTACGCCCGGAACGTTACTCCTACGAAATTCTAAAACGGAATATGGAGTTTGTCATTAATCTCACGACCAAAGATATGGCGCGTGCAACGGATTGGTGTGGCGTACGTTCCGGGAAGGACTACAATAAGTTCGAAGAGATGCATCTGACACCGGGAAAAAGTACTGTGGTCAATGCTCCCCTTATTGAAGAATCCCCCTTGTGTATAGAATGCCGTGTAAAGGAAATCATGTCACTCGGCTCGCATGATATGTTTATTGCCGATGTGGTAAACGTACGTGCCGACGACCGGAACCTGAATACGGAAACCGGAAAACTGGAACTGGCGGAAGCTAATCCACTGGTTTATGTACATGGAGGATACTATGAATTGGGTGAAAAGATCGGTAAATTTGGCTGGTCTGTTGAAAAGAAAAAATAAAATGAATGATTAACCGTTAGTGATAAGTGATGAACAAAGTATTGAAGAGCTTTATCCTGTGCCTTTTGCTTTTCCCCGCTACGATGTGGGGACAGTCTCATCTTGTGCCCGGCACGGCGGTTGAAGAACCTCTGAGCAAACACCACCATGACCGTCCGGTGAACTTCGGTATTAAAGGTGGCTTCACCTCTTCCCTTTTTCTTGTATCCAACCTTACATTGAACGGTATCACAATAGACGAGGTGCAGAATAACTATAAGATAGGTTATTTCGGTTCTGTCTTCATGCGTATCAACTTTGAACGCCACTTCCTGCAACCGGAAATATCCTACAACATTAACCGCTGCAACATCACTTTCGAGAAACCTGCTGAAGAGAATGCCCCTTTGGAAATGGCATCTATTACGTCATCCATTCACAGCGTAGATATTCCTGTGATCTATGGATATAATGTTATCAAGGAGGGACCTTATAGCCTGGCTGTATTCGGCGGTCCAAAGTTCCGTTATATCTGGAATAAAAAAAGCGAAGTCACTTTTGAGAATTTTGACCAGCAGGAAATCAGCGAAAGATTGCGGCCATTGAACCTCAGTTTTACCCTTGGAGTAGCCGTTACCATTTCCCGCATTTTCTTCGACTTCCGTTATGATATAGGATTACATAATATATCGCGCAAAGTGACTTATGATGACGGTGTCGTCGAAGGTGATCCACCCGCCGACGAAATACGTTTCCACCGGCGAGACAATGTTCTCAGTTTTTCCTTTGGAGTATTCTTTTAGAAAGTAAATTTCTGACTTTTCTGACAGTTTATTCATTTTTTTACCGTAAATTTGTGCGCTTAATAAGAGAACACAGATTTATCAAACTTATCTAAGTAAGCAAAATGAAAAGAGACGATTTAATTTTCGATATCATCGAAAAAGAACATCAACGTCAGCTCAAAGGTATTGAACTGATTGCATCAGAGAATTTTGTAAGTGACCAAGTAATGGAGGCAATGGGCTCCTGTCTCACTAACAAGTATGCAGAAGGTTATCCTGGCAAACGTTACTACGGAGGTTGCGAAGTAGTAGACCAGAGCGAACAAATTGCTATCGACCGCATAAAGGAAATCTTTGGTGCAGAATGGGCTAACGTGCAACCCCACTCAGGCGCACAGGCTAATGCAGCTGTATTCCTCGCTGTATTGAATCCGGGTGACAAATTCATGGGATTGAATCTGGCTCACGGCGGTCACCTCTCACACGGCTCTTTAGTAAATACTTCCGGTATTATCTATACTCCCTGTGAATATAATCTGAATAAGGAAACTGGTCGCGTAGACTATGACCAGATGGAAGAAGTTGCTTTGCGCGAAAAACCTAAAATGATCATCGGTGGCGGTTCAGCATATTCCCGCGAATGGGACTACAAACGTATGCGCGAAATCGCAGACAAAGTAGGTGCTATCCTGATGATCGATATGGCTCACCCTGCCGGACTGATTGCAGCCGGATTGCTGGATAACCCTGTGAAGTATGCTCATATCGTTACTTCTACTACCCATAAGACTTTGCGTGGTCCTCGCGGTGGTATCATCTTGATTGGCAAAGACTTCCCTAATCCTTGGGGAAAAACAACACCGAAGGGTGAAATCAAGATGATGTCTCAGCTGATCGACTCAGCCGTATTCCCGGGTATTCAGGGCGGTCCGTTGGAACACGTTATTGCAGCAAAAGCTGTTGCATTCGGTGAAATCCTGCAACCTGAATTCAAAGAATATGCTGCTCAAGTGAAGAAAAATGCAGCCGTACTGGCACAAGCATTAATCGACCGTGGCTTTACAATCGTTTCAGGTGGTACGGATAATCACTCTATGCTAGTTGACCTACGTAGCAAATATCCTGATCTCACAGGTAAAGTTGCTGAAAAAGCATTGGTATCTGCCGATATCACTGTAAACAAGAATATGGTTCCGTTCGATAGCCGCTCTGCATTCCAAACTTCCGGTATCCGTCTGGGTACTCCTGCCATCACTACTCGTGGTGCTAAAGAAGATCTGATGCTGGAAATTGCAGAAATGATTGAAACGGTTCTGTCCAATGTAGAAAATGAAGCGGTTATTGCCGAAGTTCGCGCACGCGTGAATAAGACTATGGAAAAATATCCGCTGTTTGCATACTAAGAAAACGTATATAAAAAACGTTATAAAAAATCCGCAGCCTAATAAAAGACTGCGGATTTCTTTTTATGTCTACTAGCTGATTCAGCTCAATCCTTCTATATTTCCATTCACAATATCGATATGCATAGCCTGTGGTTCTTTAGGAAGTCCCGGCATACGTAAAATTTCTCCTGCAATGGCAACAATCATTTCCGCACCGTTATTGATTACAATATCCTTGATGTGGAATTCAAAATTATTCACTGCACCATATATCTTCGGATCGGCAGAGAAAGAATATTGAGTTTTAGCTATACAAACCGGATAATGACCAATGCCCATCTTCTCTATCAGTTTAATGATTTTGCGTGAATGAATGCTATAAGTCACCACACTGGCACCATATAGATTACAAGCTATCTTCTCTATCTTTTGTTCTACACTATCATTCTCACTATAACTGAAGTTCAAAGGTTCGGAAGGTTTCTTCTCAATAGCATCCACTACCAGATTAGCAAGTTCCACGGCTCCTTCTCCACCTTTTGCAAATGCATTGTTGACAGCAAAACCAACGCCTAATTTTTCCTCACAGTGATGACGGATCGCTTCCACTTCCTCGTCTGTATCACTGGCAAAACGATTAAAAGCAACCACCACCGTCTGACCGAACGAACGCAGATTACGTATATGCTTATCAAGATTACCGAAACCTTGCTGCAATCCCTCCATATTGGGCTCTTTAATACGATCAAGGCTGACGCCTCCATGCATTTTCAAACCTTGTGCGGTGGCAACAATTACAGTCAACTTTGGTTGCAATCCACTTTTACGGCATTTGATATTATAAAATTTCTCCGCACCGAGGTCAGCACCGAAGCCGGCTTCCGTTACAACATAGTCGCCGAAAGTCATGGCCATTTTCGTTGCCAGAATAGAGTTACAACCATGTGCAATATTGGCGAATGGACCTCCATGAACAAAAGCAGCCGATCCTTCGGTAGTTTGAACTAAGTTCGGATTAATGGCATCTTTCAACAAGACAGTAATAGCTCCAGCAATACCTAACTCCTTCACTGTGAATGGACAACCATCAAATCGGAAACCAAGAATAATATTCTCAATCCGTCGTTTCAGGTCGTCTATGTCCTTTGCCAGACAAAGAATAGCCATAATTTCGGATGCAGGGGTAATATCAAAGCCGGATTCTTCGGTAATACCGTTCGTACTGGGACCTAAACCCGTGACAATACTACGCAAAGAACGGTCGTTCACATCCAGTACACGCTGCCAGATAATCTCTTTCAGCCCGAATCCATCCGCCTGATGCTGATAAAGATAATTGTCGAGCAATGCGGATATCATATTGTGCGCCGAAGTGATGGCATGAAAATCTCCTGTAAAGTGCAGATTTATCTTTTCCATAGGAAGCACCTGGGCATAACCGCCACCTGCTGCCCCACCCTTCATGCCGAAACAAGGTCCTAATGAAGGCTCACGCAAAGCAACAATCGCCTTTTTACCAATTTTATTCAATCCCAAAGCCAGACCGATAGAAACTGTAGTTTTACCAATACCTGCTCTGGTAGCGGTAATAGCAGTTACCAAAATCAGGTTACTTTTCTTCACTTTTTCTTCATCAATCAGATGTGTAGGGATTTTAGCAATATACCGTCCGTAGTTTTCTACTTCTTCACGTGGAATACCTACATTCTCGGCTACCTGCTTAATCTTCTTCAGCTCTATGCTGCGGGCTATTTCAATGTCTGATTTCATACAGAGAACTTCTTTAAATAAAACTTTCTTTTTGAAAGTTACAAAAGTACGAAAAAGAGTGCAGATAGCAAGATTTTAGGATAAGAAAGCCTCTTGAGCGTTCCTTATAAGTCTCAATTAGAATATTCATATAAATGGCAATCTCCCCATCCCATAGCACTGGGCCGAGTAGCTAAAAGGTAATTAATATCTCCATTGTGAGAGAAGAATGTACCATGGCAATAATAGAATGCATCCACGGCACCTAATGATTCAACCTCAAGCATCCCTCCTACAGATTGTGATAGCGGTATGCGGAACACTCCTTTCTCATATCTATAGTAAATATAGTCCCCGCAGACTGCCGCCTCTTTGGAAACAGGAAGTTCCAGTGTGCCAAAATATTCTACTTTTTCCGGTTGTTCTTTCTTGAAGCGGTAAATATGCTTATCTTCTGTTTGATAGTAGATGTAACCATTATGCTCGCCTGTATACATGAAGTCGGCAGGGAAATGTATGTTAGTCTTTTGCCAACTGTCTGTTGTAGGATTATATTCCCATAAAAAAGGCTTATCAGAATGTACATATAGTTGCTGCCCATCGAACCAGACGGCATCTATATTCATACAATCTTCAGCGTTGTCGGCAATGTTCTTCAACTGTTCCCACCGATGAGTATTGACATTGAAGCGATAGAGGCACTGCCAAGAAAGAACAGTATTGGTTCCTTCTTTATTTCTTCGACGCTTGATTGAAAGATAAATATATCCCTCATGGGCAAATAAGTCGGCATATTCATTAATGCCATAATTGTGGTCGTTGTCCATGAGCGGATAATATTCCCATGAGAATGTTTCCAAGTCATATACTTTCAATTTATTGTTATTCGAATCAAAAAAATTGTCTGTATCATAAAAATAGCCTTTACCTTGATAGAAACAATTATACTGCTTGGCATTAGGACTTAACATCTTAAAAGCATTTCTTTCCAACCACTTAGACGCAGGCACATGGAACGACAGGCGAGTGGAATACATATTCGTATTTTTATCATAATAGAATAATTGACATTCCCTATCGTTAGTGGGATCATAATAATCAGGGAAGACTTGTAATTCCACTCCTTGCTCGGTAGTAGACACTATTTTATAATCTCCGGATTCATACGCTGCAAGTTGAAAGTCACTGTTCGGAGAGAATCCTGACATTTGTACCATTGCCTTTTCTCCATATCGAAGCACACAAGGTGATATACTTTTTAACAGTACCCCTTCTACTTTGAATGTATCAACAGCCTTGTTTTCATAATTACCCACAAATACAGTTAATGGGAAATCTCCCACCAGATTCCATTCATGGGAAGGATAGGTAGCAACAATCCGCGTAAATGATGCTTCCTGAATATCCAGAAAAATACTCTGTGGTGGATTCCATAAATCTCCCACTGTTTTTATAGAAACCGCAATCCGTCTTTTTATATTAGAGAAACCGGTGCCGTCAATATAAACAGTGCCACCTCCCAGACTGGGACCTTCCGGTGAGGGGACATGACGTACCGAAGTGATCTGCGGTTGCGATTGGTTGGGGGTTTTCAATACTGTAATTTCACTGCGGAAGTTACCATAATTAGTCTTCACATATGCATAAACCCAACACTCTAAGCCACTCATCAGATTATCTTTCTCTGTCTGATAGGAAAAATCTCCGGTTAGCGGAATAATCAAAGTTTCTGTTTGCTCCGGACATGACTCCATATCTTCATTGTGGGCCGGAATAACCTTCACAAATCCTCGTTCCTCTGTCTTTAGATTGCCAGAGCTCTTGACATTCGCTGAAAAATGAAACGAATAATCCTTCCATTCAGCCTGTATACTCACTTTAGCAGAATTAGTGAGAGCCAATTCCGCATCCTCACAAGAACAAAAGAAAAACAATACGCAGCTAATCCTAAGGATGAATATACATAAAAAATAATTCGTTTTCATAACCAATTGTTTTTAGAGGTTAAAAGAAACAACAGCATAATAACCTGTCAGATAATCTTTTGTAGTTTCCTTGCAATAACGTAAATCCAAAAATAAAGAATGATTAGAACGAATTTTCCATTCTGTTCCAATACCAGCCGTATAGGCAATTCCGAACTTATCATGTTTTATGATTCCACTCTCGGTCCATACGATGAAGTCATCCGGATCAGTAGTCGTATATTGACTGGCTGATTCATTTTTTAGGGCATATCCCAATTCTGCCCCTAATTGCATATAGGGTAATATTTTCCCTTTCAGCGATACCAAAGTATAACGTAACATTAACGGCAAGACAAAATCTTGCCGATTATAAACAACATTCAATTTCGTCTTGCTCTCCTCTAATTTACTAAAAGCATACTTACGATAAGTCAGTTCCGGATGAAAAGAAAATCCATCAATCAGAGGTATGTCGGCAAAAACACCAACAAACCCTTGCAATTTAGGCTTAAAATCATAAGATTCTAAAACTAATTTGGCAATGCCTGCTCCTGCCAATACTCCCCAACGGATACGCGGAATATAATTCGCATTGCCGGTTCGGCAAACTTTGTATCGGCTTCTAAAAGAGTTGACCGTAGGTTTCATCGAACGGATATATGCTTTTACCTCTTCATTATCCTGTGCTATCGGAAATTCTTCCAAATATGTTTTCAACGGGTTTACGTAGCCAGTTTGAGGATCATCTCTCATCGGATGTAAAGGAGAATTTTCATCCTTGTCATTTTGAAAATAATATTCTTTATTTCCTTCATCGGTGATGAAAACATACATCTGTACAGGCTCTTTCCAATAAATGCGAGGTAACAATACTTTCCGCCTCTCTCCGTTGACTAAAATCACTTTGGGAGCGTAAGTTGTACCGCCTTCCCGATAACCTACAATATCTTTGGCATCATAAGTTTTCACAATACGGCCATTCTTCTCTATTGAAATAGAATATTGCCTCTGTTTAGCGGACGCGGAAGATGCTCCAAAGGAGAATTCAACATTGAGTATGAGAGTATCCTTTCCCAATACAGAATCCTTATACATCAGAAAGTTACGTTTTTGTGCATACAAGGAAGTTATGCAAAAGAAACTTACCAGCAGTAATAGCAGTTTATAATGTGTCATTGCCAAACAGGTTTATGATAATTACTACTAACAAAGAAAGAGCTTTTTTCTCATTTACATGAAAGAAAAAAGTTTTTTTTATTAAAAAATGTTGCAAAACACAAGAATCTATTATCGGGCGTTTTTACTTTCAGTCAATATATATCCGTCCATCATCCGTATGATTCTTTCTGCTTCACGGGCATTCTCTTCAGAGTGGGTAACCATAACAACAGTGGCCCCATCACGATTCAGTTCTTTCAGGAGGCTCATCACTTCATTACCGTTCGTAGAATCCAGATTTCCCGTAGGTTCATCAGCGAGGATAATACGTGGATTGGTAACAATGGCACGCGCTATGGCCACACGCTGTTGCTGTCCACCGGAAAGTTGTTGCGGATAATGCTCGGTGCGGTGAGCTATCTGCATACGCTCCAAAGCCTCATTGACACGTTTCACACGCTCACGCGTGGACACTCCGGCATAGAGCAAAGGAAGTTCCACGTTTTCAAAGACTGTAAGTTCATCTATCAGATTGAAACTTTGGAATACAAAACCAAGATTTCCGTTACGCAAATCCGTACGGTCATTCTCGGAGTAGTGGGAAACTTCCTGATCCAGAAACCAAAGTTCACCGGAAGTGGGGCTATCAAGCAAACCTATCATATTCAGCAAGGTAGACTTACCACAACCGGAAGGTCCCATAATGGCAACAAACTCTCCCTGATTGATTTCCAAACTTACTTCATTCAATGCAGTGGTCTGCACGCTTTCCGTACGAAATATCTTACTGAGTCCAATAGTCTTTATCATATTCAATTTATTTTTTTCATTATAATCAAATCTCGTTATCATTATATCCAAATCTATTTTTCATTATGTATGAAATGAATCTTACTCATACCTCAATGCTTCTACCGGATTTTGTGATGCTTTCCGCCATGTCTGTCCAAAGACAGTAAATGAAGTAATACCCGCTATCATTACCCCTGCCAACAGGAATAGCCACCAACTAATGGGCGTTTGATAAGCAAATTCACTCAACCAACGATGCATTAAGAAATATCCTAACGGGCAAGCCATCACGAAAGCAATGCCTATCCAGCGAAGATATTCCAAACAGAACATCCGTACTATGCGGTCGGAATGAGCCCCATTCACTTTGCGGACACCTATCTCTTTAGTCCGCTGCTCGGTAGAAAGAGCAACCAGCCCGAATACCCCCATCATAGCAATAACAATGGCAATGATGGTGAAAAATAACAGCATCCGGCTTTGTTGCTGCTCTTTGGCATAATTCTTGTTCAGAGTATCGGAGAAAAACTGATAATTGAATTCTTTGACGAAAATATCATCACGCACCGCCCATTCTTCAAATTTCTGCTGAATATATTTCAAAGTCTCCTGTTTACGCTCGGGGGCTATCTTAATATACATATCGCCCAGACACTCCGGATTATAGTATATATAAGCAGGTTTCATTTTCTCACGCAATGACTGAAAATTAAAATCTTTCACCACACCAACAATACGGGATTTCACGGCCCATCCACTAAATTCTTTATAGACTTCCATACCTATCGGGTCAGCAACTTTCATCGCTTTCCATGCTGTTTCATTGATGACAATCGTTGGCTGAACAGGCTTATCAGAATCACTCTGCATCCAGTAATTCTCAAAATAAGAATCCATCAACTCCCCTTTCAATAATTGTAATCCGAAAGTTTTTACAAAATCACCATCCGCCCATATCTCCATCATTTGCAACGAATCTGTCTTTCCATCTATATCTGTCCACCTGATTGCCGCTTGTCCGTTTTTCTTTTCCAGATTTCCTTCTCCAAAACTTTCAATAGGCGAACCCATCGAAACACTCTTAATATCGGGATTCCTCAATAAGTCTTGTTTGAAATCAGCAACTTCGTACCATAAGCTTGTATGGATGGAGACAATATTCTCTCTGTCAAGTCCCAAATCCTTATTCTCCATGAAGTGAAGTTGCTTCAGTACAATGAAAGTCATCAACATCAATACTATAGCTATGAAAAACTGGATGCAAACCAATCCTTTGATAAGCCCTCCTTTCTTGCCGGTCTTTCGTCCGCCTTTGAAAGCAAGCAACGGATTGACTGATGAAAGATAAAATGCTGGATAAGCACCAGCCAAACAACCTATGCCTATAATACCAAACAGAATATAGAAAATAATATCCCAATTCATTCTTAATGTTATAGCAGTTTCCATAGCTTGGTTGAACAGAGGCAGCATAAGTTCCGTCAGAGCTAAAGCAAGTACCAGAGAAATAAATGATTGTACTAAACTTTCTGAGAGAAACTGTGTAATAAGTGTTTTCCGTTTGGCACCCGTTACTTTGCGCACCCCTATTTCTTTATAGCGTAGTGACGCCCGAGCTGTGGAAAGTGTCATGAAATTGAATGCACCCATAAAGATGACCAGAATGGCTAACGCCACAAATAGGTACATAGTGGCAAGGCTACCATGATTCTTAACGTTTTCATCAGAGAAAGTTGTATGTAGATGAATATCTCTTATCGGCTGGAAACGCAATAGCGTTCGTTTCTCACCAAACTTTTTGAGAGCATGCCTCATTGTTCTTTGCTCCTGACGATACAACTTACCCTCGTCACCCTGTTTCATTTTTACATAAACATGCATTCCACGACGCATGCTATCCCAATTCCACCCCATGGAGAAGAGACCGTATGCATCTATCGAAAAGGCAACATCAAACTGTATGTGACTTTTCGCAGGTATCTTAACCACGGCAACAACAGTGTGTACATCAGTCCGTCCAACATAGTTTCTTTTCACTTTTTTTCCTATGGCAGAAGCATTTCCAAATAGTTTTCGTGCCATAACCTCGGATAATACAACATTATCAAGATTATCCCATAGTCGTTCGGGGTTACCTTCTATTATAGGGAAGGGAAAGACATGAAAAAACGTACTGTCCACATGGACATATTTACCAATTATTCTTTTCTCATCATCTGTCTCCAGTGTAAGGTTATCTTCATATTTGATAGCTGTCGCATCTTCTACTTGTGGAAAATCTTCCTTAAAAACTTTCACAAGTGAGCGTATACTTTCAGGAGATTCCTTTACCTCGCCACTCGTCTCCCGGCTCACTTCTATCACTCTGGAAATACGGTCTGCATCCGGAAAACAATTATCATACGTCAGCTCGTTTATCACCCAGAGGTAAATGAGAAACGCTGCCGTCATGCCAAATACAAAGCCCAGCATATTGATGGTAGAAAATAGGAAGCTCCGCTTGATCAACCGGAGTGCAACTTTTATATAATGCTTTATCATAATCGCATTTATTAGAATAAGACTTTCTTCTACGGAAGTTTCGCAAGAACTATACCAAAAGAATAATACATTGTTTTTCATTTACTTAAGCACAATATCATTTCACAAAATTGCACGATATCGTACACCAAATGCACGCTTCCGTACACTTCTTTTTCAAAAACTTTACCTATCTTTGTACATGTCCGGAAAAGAGCCCTGTATCCGCACATTTTAAACTTAACTTTAAGTATGATGAAACGAGGAAAGATACTCATTGTAGACGATAATGAAGACATTCTCTTCACCTTGAAAATGCTACTGCGTCCTTTGGTAGAAAGTATTACTATGACAACTGATCCACGTGAATTGCTGCCGCTCATCTCTCGTACCCACTTCAACGTCATCTTGCTTGACATGAATTTCCGTCGGGATGCCGTCAGTGGGAAAGAGGGATTCCATTGGTTGGACGAGATACTGAAGCTGGACGAGAAAGCTGTTGTCATCTTCATTACCGCCTATGCGGATACGGAGAAGGCAGTTCAGGCCATTAAGCAAGGTGCCACAGATTTCATTCCCAAACCCTGGCAAAACGAGAAACTGATAGCCACCGTGTCTTCCGCCCTGCAACTCAGTTTCAGCCGGACGGAAGTAGAAACCCTGAAACAACAGAAGGAGACTTTAAAAGAACAAAGAGAAGCTTTGACTCTTCCCCCTGAGCCTACACGCGTCATCGGTGAATCTGCCGCCATGCAAGCTATTTTTCAGACGATAAGAAAATTTTCCGAAACAGATGCGAACCTTTTGCTCCTGGGAGAAAACGGAACAGGTAAAGACTTGATTGCCCGCTATGTTTACGAACAGTCCCCCCGCAAGAATGAGATATACGTACCTATCGATTTAGGAAGTATTCCGGACACGTTGTTCGAAAGCGAATTGTTCGGATATGAAAAGGGTGCATTTACCGACGCCCGCAAGAATAAGCCGGGACGTGTGGAAGTAGCTTCAGGCGGAACGTTGTTTCTGAATGAAATCGGCAATCTGAGTCTTCCGCTTCAAGCGAAGTTGCTTTCGGTCATTGAACAGAGAAAGAGTTCACGGCTCGGTTCTACCACCTCCTATCCTGTAGATGTAAGGTTGATTTGTGCCACAAATACGGATTTATACAGTGCCATCGATGACGGACAATTCCGCCAGGATTTACTGTACCGCATCAATACGATTGAAATTCGTATTCCGCCTTTGCGGGAACGTGGGAACGACCTGTTCCTGTTAGCCGATTTCTTTCTCCAACGCTATCGGAAGAAGTATAAGAAAGAACTTCGGGGAATTTCCAAAGAAGCACGAAAGATGCTACAACTTTACCGTTGGCCGGGCAATGTGCGTGAACTGGAGCATGCCATCGAGCGTGCCGTCATCCTTTCTACAGGAACAATGCTGACGGCAGATGATTTCATGCTACGTTCGCCTCAATCTTCCAATGCCATTCCCGAAAAAGAAAAATATAATCTGGAACGAATGGAACGGAAAACTATCAATGAGGTGCTGCGGATATGCGGAGGAAACATCACGTTGGCTGCGGAAATGCTGGGGATAACGAGGACATCACTATATAGAAGGATTGAAAAGTTCGGATTATGAAGAAACAAGCTTGGGCGAAGACGCCTCTCTGGCTTACGGTCGGATTGCTGGCATGTTGTTTGTGTTCGGCATGGCTGGCCGTGCACGGGTTTTATATCAGCCTGTTTGTAGCACTCTGCCTCACTGCGTTTGTGGCTTACGCTATCTATCGGTATATATTACATTCTGCACGTGCGATGGCTCAATTCATTTGGTCAGTGCGATACTCTGAATTCCTATCTTCTCCTGCCGCCCATCCTAATGCTCCGCAAACTCTCCCCGAAGAGTTATTGACCGAGATGCAGGATGCCCTTAAACACTATCGCAGTAATCTGCAAAAGAAAGAAAGCCAGTTGCAATACTTCCAGGCTCTGGCCAATCACATAGATATGGTAGTACTCGTTTATGCTCCTGACGGGCAAATGGAATGGATTAACGAAGCGGCAAAGCGTCTGATACACATGGAACATCCGCGAACGGTGGATGACTTGACAGAGTTTCATCCGAATCTGCCGGAAAAACTGCGCACATTGAAAGCGGGCGACCTTTCCGTCTGGCAAATCAAAGAAGAGGAAGAGACTGTGCAGCTTGCCCTTTCCGGCATGGAATTCATCATTCAGGGCAGGAAGCTGTTGATTGCGGGAATGAAAAATATCCATTCCGCCTTGGATAGCCGTGAAACGGAAGCATGGCAGAAGCTAATCCGCGTACTGACGCATGAAATTATGAATTCCATCACTCCTATCATATCACTGACCGAACTTCTTACCAAATATGCCGATAGTCTGGAGGGGGATGAAGAAACCAAAACAGAGATGAAGCAGATGCTGCAAACCATCGGTCGTAGAGGGAACGGGCTGGTACGCTTTATGAATAGTTACCGGGAAGTATCGCACCTGCCCCACCCTTTATTAAAACTTTATAATGCCGGAGAACTGCTGAAAGGAGTCGTTCAATTGATGCAAAATGATACAGATGATCTACACCTCTCTCTTCCCAACGTTCCGTTGCGCCTGATTGCAGATAAAGAGCAAATAGAACAGGTACTTATCAACCTGATACGGAATGCCCGCGAAAACGAAGCGACACAAATCACTCTTTCCGCGGGCATCACTCTAGGAAATCACCTTTTCCTGCGTGTTACTGATAATGGAACCGGCATCGATCCGGAAGTTCAGGAACGTATTTTCATTCCATTCTTCACCACAAAACCTACCGGTTCAGGTATTGGGTTAACCATCTCGCGCCAAATCATGCACCAGCATCATGGTAGCATTACGGTGCAATCAAAAGTGGGAGAAGGAAGCACGTTTACACTTCTGTTCCCGATAGTTTAATAAGTGATTATCACTAACTACAACGCTTTTTTGTATAAATCCAGGATAATCTCCTTCGTCACCTCGCGAGGATTACCCGGTGTACAAACATCGGCAATAGCAGCCGTAGCCAGCTTGTCGAGATCGCTTTCCTTGATACCTAATTCAGAAAGGTGTTGCGGAATACCGACTCTTACTGACAGTGCTCTCACCGCATCTACGGCAGCACGTGCAGCTTCTTCCTGGCTCATACCTTCTTTATATACTTTCATCGCCTTAGCAATTTCCACATACTTATCAAGCGCAGCAGGAGCATTGAATTCCATAATGATAGGCAGCAACAACGCATTAGCCACACCGTGAGGTAT
This sequence comes from Bacteroides sp. AM16-24, assembly GCF_003471885.1. Classification (NCBI taxonomy): domain Bacteria; kingdom Pseudomonadati; phylum Bacteroidota; class Bacteroidia; order Bacteroidales; family Bacteroidaceae; genus Bacteroides; species Bacteroides sp. AM16-24. The sequence continues at coordinate 227,069 of NZ_QRKI01000002.1, read as the reverse complement.
ATCAAAAATAGCACCCAACGGATGTGCCATGCCGTGAACAACACCCAAACCTACATTAGAGAACGCCATACCTGCAATATATTGCGCTACCGCCATACCATTACGTGCCTCTGCATTTGTCGGCTCAAACACGGCCGTTTCCAGATAACGGGTAATCATTTCGATAGCTTTAATTTCAAACATATCACTCATTTCCCAAGCTCCCTTAGTAATCAGACCCTCAATAGCATGTGTCAATGCATCCAATCCCGTAGAAGCGGTCAGCCCTTTAGGCAAAGTGTACATCAATTCGGCATCCACAATGGCAATGGCAGGAATATCATTCGGATCTACACATACCATCTTCTTTTCATTCACTTCATCGGTAATCACGTAGTTGATAGTTACCTCGGCAGCTGTTCCAGCTGTAGTAGGCAGAGCGATGATAGGCACGGATTTCTTTTTAGTCGGTGCTACGCCTTCCAAAGAAACCACATCGCTGAATTCCGGGTTATTAGTGATAATGCCAATAGCTTTTGATGTATCGATGGAAGAACCACCACCAATAGCCAGAATAAAATCGGCACCGGATTCTGCAAACGCTTTCACACCTGCATTTACATTACTAACCGTAGGATTTGGTTTAATATCGCTGAATACAACATAGGGTATGCCTGCCTTATCCAATACGGAAAGTACCTTGTCAGCTACACCAAATTTAATCAGATCTTTGTCGGTAGATACAAAGGCTTTTTTCAAGCCGAGACGTTTAATTTCCTGTGGGAGCACTTCGCGGGCACCCGGTCCGAAGTAGGATACTTCGTTCAAGACGAATCTGTTAATCATAATACGATAATTTAGGTTCCGCAGTGTCATTTTAAAATTGAGTGTGCGGAAGGTTGATACTTCATTTTGTTCCGACAAAATTAAGAAATATAGAGGAGGAAGGGACAAAAGATTCTGATTTTTATAGTATGCGGAATGCTTTTAGTAATCGTTAAAAAAGAAGTTCTTCATTTAAATGACAGCAAATCATTGAAAGATAAAGCAAACATGCTATATTTGTACTATCATTGAAACGATTATTAAAAACGATAGATATGGGAAAGAAAGAGACCAAAAAATATTCTGATATTCCGGTGCTACAAACGAACGCTTCCGAACCGTTAGGTATCTACGGAGATATTAATGCGATGAAGGTTCAATTGGTCAATCGTATAATGCGTATAGACGAACCGGAAGAATTGAATTCTGTATTGGAGTTTGTAATAGAACGCATTGCACAAAAAGATAAATTTGAACAGGAATGGGAACAAGGACTAACCGTTGAGGATTTCCGCATACAGTGTAAACGCAAATTAAAAGAAATGTATGCTCGCAACTAAAATCCTTATACACCCTTCTGTTTCAGATTTTTAGAGGAACTTCCTAATATCCTGATAACTGAAGGCTATCTGAATATTTATGAAAATGCAGAACTACTTGTAGCTCGTCACTATTTAAACCTCGACCTATCCACTTCCTCCCTCTTCTTCTCCCTGTATCCTCCGAATTTATACGTAAACGACACCCCGATTTCCCTGAAACAAGTATAATCATTCGTCACGTTCTGCGTACCAAAACGGATGCGTGGTTTTATCTGTCCCGTCTCAAAGATATCATTGCAATAAAGATTCAGAACAGCCTTTCCTTTGGCAAAGCCATACCGCAAAGCAGCATTTACATACCCTGAAGACGGTAAATCATAAATTCCCTGAGTCGCTTTACTACGAGCCATTCCCGTCAGTGTCAGTTTCAGATCAGGCTTCTTAGAAAGAGTGAAAGTATTTGTCAGTACGGCAATACCATAACAAATATTCCGGTTGAAAGGAATATCCCAGAAATCCTCATCTTTCTCATGATGCCATACACCAATCAAAGTTAAACGAGAATTTAACAATTGCTTTATATCAAATGGTATAGAAGCCTGCAATCCTGCTTGTTGCTGGTAATTAAAATTCAAATGCTTATAGATCTCCACCAGACGTTCGGAGGATTGATAAAGAGTCTGGACTGAGTAATCTTTCGTATGATTAAACCATGCACTGAAGATGTATTTACTCTTCAAAATATGTGTCAACTGAAGTTGATATTCCTGAGCCGGTTTCAGGAACGGGTTCCCATGTATTTCAGAATATCCACCGCCCAGATAAGAAATAGCATCCTGTACCGCCCAATAATCAGGATAATCTTTATCACTGCTCAAAGCCAATTGCCAAACATAGCCGGGGGCGGGCATATAACTCAGGTTAATGGTAGGATACCAATCCCATTGATTCCATACCGGTGTCTTATAATGTTCCACGGCAAGCGAAGCATCCAGGGAAAGTTTATCACCAAAACTTTTATTGAAACCCGCATAGAAGTTCAGAGTTTGTTCGCGACGGCGGGATTGCATATTATCGGGAATACCTGTGCTTACACCTGCCTTTGTTCCCGCACCCTTCTCCGTATCATAATAATACTGATAACTATGGTCGATACTGGTAGTATAAACGGCACCATAATTCAGTCCCCATCCACGACCCAGCTTATGCTCCTGGGCAAGGAAGAATTTCCAGCGATTGATGCGCTGACAGTCTTCAGTATAAAAGGCCAGCTCTTCACCTTGCATGCTGCTATGCAATAACTGATCGGATGGAGAACGGTAATAAGTCAATTCAGCACCAACTTTCAGTCCGAAAGGTGTACGGTAATCCAGACGCCCGTTGTGCAGCCAATCGGTACTGCTGCTACGGGTGTTGGACTGCTGCGTACCGTAAATATCCATCAGACTGTGGTAAGTCGAATAACTTCCATTATAAACAAAACTCAGCTGATAATCCTTGGCAATATTGTAATCCGCCCCTACCCGGAAACTATGGGTATGTGAACGGCTCCGGCCCATCTCATCGGTTGTGATGTGATGAGCCGAACCGTCCGCCAGAGAGTGCATAGCTTCTTTATCGGTTAAAGAATATCCCCGTCCGTGGTTGTGTGAGTAAAGAAAATCTGCTGAGAATTTATTTCCATTATAGATCAGGCTGGCACGTTCGTTGAAGCCCTCGTAATGTTTCTGATTATATTTGCCATAAAGCTCTCCCTGCCAGGAAGACGGGCCTCCGGTGCTTTGTTTCAGTGTGATATTGATAAGTGCACCCCGTACCTGATAGCGTGCCGGAGCATTGTACATCACTTCCGCCTTCTCAATGCGACTGGAGGGGATACTTTTCAGCAAAGAATAAAGCTGTTCGGTACTCATGGTGGTAACTTTGCCATCCAGTATTACAGTTACCCCCTGCCCTGCCAACATCAACCCGCCATTCATCTCGGTTACGCCCGGCAGTTCCTTCACAGCGTCATAAGCATTATCTACGGGTAGATTACCAATAAGGCGCGGAAGATCGTACACCAGTTTACCTTGCTCCGCTTTCACGATGGGACGTTGCCCGGTAATCATTATTTCGGGAAGAGATTGATAAAGACTGTCCAGCTGCTTGTCTTGTGTTATAATACTGTCTGCGCTGAGCGTCCGTTCGCTCTCAATATCCATACTTTTCGTTATTTCCTGAGCGGAAACTCCTGCGCTCAATGCACATAGCATCAGGGAAAGATAGTAATAAGACCTCATGTTCATTTGTTTTAGATACGACATAAATGTGTTCAGACTTAGATATTATTGGATGTTAACCTTGGTTGACAGGCCTATTAACCAACGTTGACAAGCCTGTTAACCAAGGTTGACAGACCTGTTGACCAAGGTTAGCACCCAATTATGCAAGGGAACGAACTGGATTATCCCTATATCTTTTGCAAAAGATGCCTTGTGCAAAACCGAATCATCCCTTAAGCTCTTGCACTGCAAAGTACGGTGAAATCTTCCGGACTTTGTGTTATCCGGAACTTACGTAGTCTTATCTAGTGTTATCTGAAGTGTTATTTAGTCTTACCGTTCATACATGTAGTGGTTATCTTTCCTATCTTTGTCCATATAAATACAAGAGCTACATGAAACTGCCATTCAAACCTATCGCTATATTAGTCATAATCTCTCTGCTGGGTATCTTTATTTACCAGGCATATTGGATCACGGGGCTATACAAAACAATGAAGCACGAATTGGAACAAAGCATCGTAGAAGCCATGCGCATGAGTGATTATAATGAGATGATGCTTCGTGTAAAGGAGATGCAAAAAGAAAATAAAGCCCACGGTTCCGTAGAGGTTTCAGCTGGATACAATTCCGATTCCGGAAAATCATTTGTCCGCAGCAGTACAACTGTTAACCAAACAGACAGTGCCGGAAGTCGTTCACTTTTAAAAGAAGGTATCCCTATGAAGTATGATAGTGTATCAGTGAGTTACCCGAACGACTCGACAAGAGATATCCTTTTCACACAGGGACAGGAAGGCACAAATATTTCAGTCTGGGCAGAAAGAGATTCAGTAAAAGAGGTCCTGGAGGATACAGTGATCAATGAGGATGAACCTCAGGCTTCTTTAAGAGCCGAAGGTGGAATAGACATGATGTTGCGTGACCAAAGCAGTATGATGGAACTTGCCACTTTCATCCAGCGCGGAATGCACTCGGGGCTGGATATTTTTATAGAACCTGATATAGCCGTTTATGACAGTCTGCTGAATACCTATCTGCAAGAACGGGGGCTTAAACTTCCCTACCGATTGGAGCGTCTTCATTCCGGTGCTGATCCGGACTCAACGCTGGTTTATACTGATACGCTCGCCATTGTCGGGACTCCCGGATACATACCCAGTGAAAAAGCAAAACAATATAATTATGCTTTCGACATTCACTCCAATCAAAGTTACCGCCTCACAATAGAGCCTATTTATAAGATTGTATTGCGGCAGATGAGCGGTATTCTTACCACATCATTCGTTATTCTTATTATATTAGGTTTCTCCTTCTGGTTTCTTATCCGCACCATTTTGCGGCAGAAAACACTGGAAGAGATGAAGAGCGACTTTACCAACAACATTACCCACGAGCTGAAAACACCTATTGCTGTGGCGTATGCCGCCAACGATGCTTTGCTTAATTTCAATCTGGCAGAAGACAAGCAACAACGGGATAAGTATCTGGGTATCTGCCAGGAACAGTTACAGCGATTAAGCGGACTGGTGGAACAAATTCTCTCCATGAGTATGGAACGCCGTAAAACCTTCCGTTTGCATCCGGAGACGCTCAGCTTGCACGATCTGTTCCCGGCACTCATCGAACAGCATAAACTGAAAGCGGGCAAGCCTGTAGAAATCAATCTCGACATTGCACCGGAAGACCTGACAATCATTGCCGACCGTACACACTTTAGTAATATTCTGAGTAATCTGATAGATAATGCCATCAAATACTCTCCGGATAAAGCCGACATAATGATCTGTTGCCGGAAAAAGGAAACGGAACAAGTGGAAATCTCAGTTACAGACCACGGTATTGGTATCCCTACGGATAAACAACCTCACATTTTCGATAAATTCTACCGGGTTCCGACAGGAAATATCCACAATACCAAAGGCTACGGGCTGGGGCTTTTCTATGTAAAGACAATGGTAGAAAAGCACGGTGGCATTGTAACCGTACGAAGTGAAGCGGGAAAAGGAAGTACTTTTACAATAAGAATCTGAATAACATTGCTTATTATGAAAATGAATCAAGATATGGACAAAATCAAGGTACTGCTGGTTGAGGATGAACAAACCCTCGCCATGATTATCAAAGATACGCTGGAAGGCCAGAACTTCATCATCCATACAGCTGCCGATGGCGAGGAAGGTCTGCGTATGTTCTTCGACTTACGCCCTGATGTACTGGTAGCAGATGTTATGATGCCTCGTATGGATGGTTTTGAAATGGTACGCCATATCCGTCAAACCGACAAACGAACTCCGGTACTTTTTCTCACCGCCCGTTCTTCCATCAACGATGTGGTAGAAGGCTTTGAACTCGGGGCCAACGACTATCTGAAAAAGCCTTTCGGTATGCAGGAACTTATCGTACGCATTAAAGCGCTGGTGGGCAAAGCATTTACATTCAAAGAGGAACCGAAGAAGGAAGAAACCTGTTTCAAGATAGGCGATTACCATTTCAACTCTGTCACACAGATATTATCCCATACCGGAATAGAGCAGGAACTCTCCCACCGCGAGGCCGAAATCCTGAAACGCCTGTGCGAAAACCGTAATCAAGTAGTGAATACCCAGAATATCCTGCTCGATCTTTGGGGTGACGACAGTTTCTTCAATTCGCGCAGCCTGCACGTGTTCATCACTAAATTACGACATAAACTTTCCAAGGACGAACGTATCCGCATTGTCAATGTCCGAGGTATCGGATACAAACTTATCATCAACTGAAACTTCCGTTAACACATAACGACTTATGAAAAAACTATTCATCATTCTGTTCCTTCTCACTGTTTCCTTTCGCGTTGCTGCACAAAACGAGCAAACAAAGGACAGCACATTATTGAATCGTTTTCCCACGGAAATGGGAAAAGAACCGTTGTTTCCTCCACCCGGAACTGCTGCCGCTCCTAATCGGGATATGCCGGTAAAGACGTCTCTCAGCATGGATAGCACAGACTTACGCATCATTCTTCCGACTTATTATCCCAACTTTCCGTGGATGGATATCAGAATGGGAAAGATGGTCAGCAGTTACGATCCTTTCGTGATGGATTACGAGCATTACGGTGCTTTTCAGCTTTCACCTAATAGTATATTGAGCACATTCAGCACCTACAATACCTACCCTACTATGGGAACAATTATCCAGGCAGGTGCCGATTTTATATATCGCCCTAATGAACGCTGGGAATTGACAGGGGGTATGTATACCGCCAAATACACCATCCCTTCGCGCATGCATGGTTCTCAATTCGATATTGGCTTGGATGCCTCTGCCGCCTATCGCATCAACAATTTCCTTCGTATCCGCTTCTTCGGACAATATTCAGGCTTTGGCAAACAAAACTCTCTGAACGGATATATGAATCCTATGTATCCACAAAGCCACTACGGTGTAGTCATGGAAGTGAAAATCAATGATTATCTGGAAATACAGGGAGGCGTGGAACGAGCGTACAATGCTTCGAAAATGAAGTGGGAAACAGTCCCGATACTTGCTCCGGTGATTCATCTCAATAGAAAAAAGAAATAGAAAACGGGCTGCATTTCCACACGAGATACAGCCCGTTCATTTACCGGTTAGAGAGGAACAAATAGATTGCTTATAAAACCAATTCAATTATTTACGCTCCAAAGATAACAACAATACTCAAATATCAGCATATAATATACAAGTTTTATTTTAATAAATGCTATATATTTCCATAATTCATACTTATTTCTTATATTCGCCATTAAATAAAGACCATTAAGTGATGAAATATATAGGACTAATCATACTTTTCTGTCTTCTTTCTTTCAGAGTAAATGCCCAGAATGAAGTACCCGCTGACAGTGTTCGCAGTATGAATATGCCGGCAACAAAGAATTTTGATGGATTCCTTTTGGATATGAACCTGATGAAAATGGCAGCTCCCAAAATGCCCAAAATGACTTTAGACATTCCCGATGCCAGCAAAGATTATAGTTTTCTGTTTCGCTTGGACCCGAATGTGACCTACTCACAAGGCTACTCACACTTATTTAGTTTAGGTAGCTCCACCATATACAGTATGAACCCTTTCGGACTGACAGGTTTCGGATCATCTCCCCAAAACCTGCAAATGGGAAGTTTCCGGCTGAAGAATGGAATGCGCATCAATACTTATGGAGAGTATGACAAGGACGGACGGAAAGTCCCTAATCCTTCTGCCCTGCCGTGGGAACGGAATAACTTCAAAGGTGCTTTCGAACTGAAGTCGGCAAACGGATCATTCGGAATTAGAATCGAAGTACAACAAGGAAGGAATGGACCTTACTAAAAAAAGACAACAGTCAAGGGATTATATACTGAAATAATATGAATATGAAGAAAAAAGTATTGGTAATAGGTGCCAATGGCTTCACAGGACGCCGGATCTTGAATGATTTGTCACGCAATGACGAGTATATAGTAACAGGTTGTTCTATGCATGACGACATTGCTCCCGATTCCGGGAATTATCGTTTTATCAGTGCAGACATCTGCCAGATGGGGGAACAAAGCGCATTGTTCCGGGAAGTACGTCCGAATGTAGTGATTAACACGTCTGCATTATCCGTTCCTGATTATTGTGAAGCACACCGTGAGGAGGCAGACAGTATCAATGTCAACGCTGTGGGACAATTGGCATTCCGGTGCGAAGCATCCGCTGCACGATTTATACATCTATCTACCGACTTTGTATTTAATGGAGATACAGGGCAGCTTTATACGGAAGAAGATACTCCTGATCCCGTCAACTATTATGGGGCAACCAAACTGAAAGGTGAAAAACGGGTAGCTGAGCTCTGTAGCAATTATGCCATCGCACGTGTGGCAGTGGTTTATGGTGCCGCCTTGCCGGGACAACACGGGAATATTCTGCAATTGGTAGCCAATCGTTTAAGAAATAATGAAGAAATACGGGTGGTTTCCGACCAATGGCGCACGCCAACCTATGTAGGCGATGTCTCTCAAGGAATAGAGAAACTGATAAATCATCCCAATAATGGCATTTATCACATCTGTGGCTCGGAATGTCTGACTATAGCCGATATTGCTTATCGCGTAGCAGATACTTTGAATCTGGATTATTCATTAATTCTGCCAGTCACCACCAAACAAATGGGAGAAACAACTCCCCGTCCCCGTTTCAGCGGATTAAGCATTGAAAAAGCACGCAGAGAACTGGGATACCAGCCGCATACTCTGGAAGAAGGAATAAAACTAATGTTCAGTCTTTAAATAAGTGATTAGTGGTGAATGCCACTAATCACTAAACAGCGTTTCTGCAATTCCACTCTCCTTCTTGTACACCCGTACCATCTCCAGCAACTCATCCCCATATTTTTCCACTCCTTTTTTACCAAAATAAGGAATCCGGAGAAGAGCGGATTTATCTTCTGGTAATAAATTGGTAATACCCAAAATAGCTTTCTGTTGGATTATGGTATATACCGGTAATCCTAATTGAGACGCTTCTGCATTGCGCCATGCCACCAGACGCTTGTACAATTCGGGATGCAGGATGTCCGAAGGTACTTCCACTGCTGCTGTTTTTTTCCGTGCAGGGGTATTTCCACTTTCCTCGGCTTCGTCTTTCCGTTTCCTTCTTTCGGAAGAATTACCGGAACGCTTTTCTCCTTTGCCCTTGGTCGATGCCGTATCGTCAATGGAAAGTACCGCCTTTTGCTTCAGATATTCGCCTACATGGAATCCCTTATCAATTACGAATTCCAGTAAATCGACTTTCAAGAGAAGCAAATCATCCAACTCTTCACTGGCAGTCTTCAACTGTTTCTTCAGCTCTTTATTGTCAGATTCTACAATTGTACTACTTCTGATAGCATCCAAGGGTGCCAATTGTTCTTTGAAATATTCCGCTCCCAAGTGAATGCGCTCCTGCAAACTTTTATCTGTAGCATAATCCGCCGCACCATCAACCAGGCGCGTATATTGTAAGCTAAATTTTTGAGCGACTTTCGTAACCTTTTCATGGAAACGTTCCGCTTCTGATTTATATTCAGTCAATAGTTTGGGATAGAGCTTGTACAAGTGTTCATCCACCAACCTCACAAAATGCTTCAATGCCAGTTCCAATGGTAAGAAATCAAACAATCCTGATAACAATTCCAGAAAATACGCTTGTTGCAATCTCCGGTAACGCGTTTCATCAGGCTCATTTCTACGTGCATCTTCTGTAAAGGTATCCACAGCACTGTCACTGATTACTGCCCTGGCAGATAATGGAGCACTTAATACCAGACCTTCCAACGTCTTACAACGGCTCAATGCCACATACGTCTGTCCGTGCGCAAAGGAAGCGCTGGCATCAATTATCGCACGCTCAAACGTCAAACCCTGACTTTTATGAATGGTTATAGCCCATGCCAGTTTCAGTGGGAATTGTTTGAAGACTCCCTCTATATCTTCTGTAATCTCTTTTGTCTCTTCATCCAGCACGTATTTTGCATTGGTCCATTCCTCTTCTTGCAGCATAAAGACGTCCTCACTTCCTTTACTACGCACCTCAATGCCTAAAGCGGATACATTTACCACCTCACCGATCATACCATTGTAATAACGGTGTTCACCGGATGAATCGTTCTTTACAAACATGATTTGCGCACCACATTTTAACTCCAGTACTTCATCAGTAGGATAAGAATATTCAGGAAATTTACCATCTATCTGGGCGCGAAAGGTAAAAGAACGACCGGGTAGTTGTGCCAGTTCATATTCATTGATACGTTGCGCCTGATAGTTATGGGTAGTCAACTGGATATATCCTTCCTCTTTCGAAGGATTGAAATTCGGAATATACCTACGGTTCAGCTCATCCAACAAAATTTTGTCACAACGATTCTCCCGGATACGGTTCAACATGTCCAGAAAATGAGTATCACTCTGCCGATAAACTTTCTTCAATTCAATGGTACAGTACTCCGATTGCCTCAATGCCCGACTGGAAAAGAAATAGGGAGTATCATAATAGCGGTTTAGCATCTGCCATTCTTCGTCTTTGATTACCGGAGCAAGTTGCTGTAAATCTCCGATCATCAATAATTGTACACCGCCAAAAGGCTTGCTACGATCACGGAAACGGCGCAACACGTCATCTATCGCATCCAGGAGGTCGGCACGTACCATACTGATTTCGTCAATTACGAGCAGGTCTATACTACGCATGATGTTAAGTTTCTCTTTTCCGAAACGGAAACGGTATTGTGCCTTACCATCCGCACTGAATGAAGTATCGGGCACGTAGGGGGCAAAAGGTAGTTGAAAAAAAGAATGAATAGTTACACCACCTGCATTAATAGCCGCAATGCCTGTCGGGGCAAGAACAACCATACGTTTAGGGCTTCCGGACTTCAATTGTCGCAGGAATGTAGTTTTTCCGGTACCAGCTTTACCGGTCAGGAAGAGATGAGTGCCTGTATTTTCAATAAATTGCCATGCAAGTGCCAATTCTGGATTCTGTTCCATTATCTCATAAATGTTGTTTGGAGGTGTAAAGGTAGCACAAATAAAAGAGGAAAAGCCTCCATCGGCACATCTTTTTACATGAAAATGAAAAAAGCTACAAGTTACGAGCTACAAGTGGCTGCGCTATATTCCGAAAGGCACTCGTAGCTCGTAACTCGTAGCTTTCTTACTTGAGACTTCCCGCAATTATATCCAATAACTCGTTTGTAATCGCTTGCTGTCTGCTCTTATTATATTGCTTCGTCAAATCTTGTATCAGTTCATTCGCATTATCTGTTGCAGTCTGCATAGCAAGTGTACGGGCAGCATGTTCAGAGGCATTGGAATCTTGAAGTACAGTAAAAAGCTTCTGACTCAACACCTTTGGCAACAAATCCGCAATCAGTTGGCCGACAGATGGCTCCACAATATAATCATTCTGAAAACCGCGTTTTCCCGATCCTTCTATTGCAGCTGTTGCTTCCACTTTACTTAAGTCAATAGGAAGATATTCCTCACGCGTCAGTATCTGCGATCCCATTGATTTGAAGTGATGATAAATCAGCTCCACACGGTCAATTTGTTTTTCTACAAACTCTTGCATCAACAATCCAGCAAGTTCATATGCTTGTACATAGGATGGTTTCTCCGCCATTCCCTGATAACTTCCTTGCGATGCATAGCCTAATTTCTTAGTAGCTTGTTCCACCTTCTTCCCTATAGGATATATCAGGATGTTTTCCTTGCCAAGTGATTTATATTCTGCCAGTGTTTCTCCAAGCATCTTTACTACATTTGCATTGAATGCACCACATAGCGAACTGTTAGACGAAAAAACCACTACCGCTACCCGTGTCACAGGTCGCACTTCGGTATAAGGCGACTCGAACGTGGCATCTGTAGACAAGAAGTTTGTCAGGATTTCATTCAGTTTCTGTTGATAAGGCAGCATATTCTCAATCCGCGATTGTGCTTTGTGCAACTTTGCGGATGCCACCATCTTCATCGCCGATGTAATCTGACGCGTACTCTTGACGGAGTTTATTCTGTTTTTTACTTCTTTTAAAGAACCCACTTCTATTTACGATTTATTGATTTACGATTGAAATTACCTCATTAGGTCCGATTCACTGATTACAAATATTGTTTCGACATGAGATCCGCAGTTTCCTCTATCTTCTTACAAACATCATCGTCAATGACTCCACTCTTCAATACATCGAGTACATCCGCGCGATGATTCATTTCAAGTGCTTCCAAAAAATTACGTTCAAAATCAGTCACCTTATCTAACGGAACATTACGTAACAGTCCATGAGTACCACAATAAAGAATGGCAATCTGCTTCTCTACCGGCATCGGACTATATTGCGGTTGAACCAACAAACGGGTATTCTTTTGTCCCTTATCAATGGTCAGTGCTGTAACAGGATCCATATCGCCACTGAACTTTGTAAATGCTTCTAGTTCACGATATTGCGCCTGGTCTATCTTTAATGTACCGGCCACTTTCTTCATCGCCTTAATCTGAGCATTACCACCCACACGACTCACGGAAATACCTACGTTAATAGCCGGACGGTTACCTTGGTTAAACAAATCAGTATCAAGGAATATCTGTCCGTCGGTGATAGAAATCACATTCGTCGGAATATAGGCAGATACGTCTCCTGCCTGCGTTTCGATGATAGGCAATGCAGTCAGTGATCCGCCACCTTTCACTTTACCTTTCAGGCTTTCCGGCAAATCATTCATTTCACGTGCCACTTCTTCCTGATTAATAATACGCGCAGCACGCTCCAGCAAACGGGAGTGCAGATAGAAGATATCACCCGGATACGCTTCACGTCCTGATGGACGGCGTAATATCAGTGATACTTCACGATAAGCTACGGCCTGCTTAGAAAGATCATCGTAAACTACCAATGCATGACGACCGGTATCACGGAAATATTCACCAATGGCAGCACCTGCAAACGGAGCATAATATTGCAACGCGGCTGGATCACCTGCCGTAGCAGCAACAACAATCGTATAATCCATTGCACCATATTCACGCAATGTGTTTACAATGGTAGCGACCGTAGAAGCTTTCTGACCAATAGCTACATAGATACAATACACAGGGTTTCCTGCTTCATAATTGGCGCGTTGATTGATGATCGTATCGATAGCAATAGCTGTCTTTCCCGTCTGACGGTCACCGATGATCAACTCACGTTGTCCGCGACCGATAGGTATCATAGCATCCACGGCCTTCAATCCGGTTTGCAACGGCTGATTTACAGGCTGGCGAAAGATAACACCCGGTGCTTTACGTTCCAAAGGCATCTCACACAGTTCTCCACCAATAAGACCTTTGCCGTCCAGTGGTGCCCCCAACGGATCGATAACACGTCCCAGCATACCCTCTCCCGCCATAATGGAAGCGATTCGCTTGGTACGCTTTACGACGTAGCCTTCTTTGATTTTATCTGTAGGGCCCAGCAAAACAGCGCCTACGTTGTCCTCTTCCAAGTTCATCACAATCGCCTTGATACCGTTATCAAACTCCAACAGTTCGTTTGCTTCGGCATTGCGCAGTCCATAGATACGTGCCACACCGTCACTGACTTGCAGCACCGTACCGATTTCATCCAACTGCACACGGGTATCGATTCCCTCTAACTGATGACGGAGAATATCGGAGACTTCGCTTACTTTTATATTTTCAGACATGATTCTTTAGTGATTAATGATTAGTGCTTATACAATTCTTCTGTTCCTATCAATGAACTGTTGTTTCACTCTCTTAAGTTGCGTGGCAATGCTGGCATCCAGGCGGAAATCGTTAATATCAAATATGAAACCTCCTTCAATAGAAGGATCAACTTCGGTTTGCAACTCCATCTGTGCATGTAGCAGAGTAGAAGCACTATTCCGAATGCGTTCCCAGACATCCCGGCTCACAGGTACGGCGGTAATCAGTTTTCCTACACCAATATGCTTCAACTTCCTGTATAGGTCAAGATAAGTCAGGCAGATGTACTGCAAATAGTACTCCCGCCGATTTCTCAGCACAAGGGTGATAAAACGGGAAAATTCCCGGCTCACTTCTCCATTGCCTACGGCAGCGGTGCAAATCAGAGCAAACTTCTCATTGATTTTCAAAATGGGATTATCCAACGCCTCACGTAAATCAGGATGCTTACGAAAGCTCCGTTCCAGCATACGCAATTCATGATATACGCGGTCTTCCGCCCCCGTATCTTTCGCATATTCTATCAACGCTTTGGCATATCGCATCGAAACAATTCCTATATCCATTTCCTTTAATTATTAGTGATCAGCGATTCATAATCAGCATTACGCTAATCACTCATCGCCAATCGCTTTATCGCTACTTAATTGCTTCTTGAGGCTGCCAGCACTTCGTCCAGCATCCGGTCTATCATCTCCATTTGTTCGTGCTCTTCATCCAAATTCTTACGGATTACTTTCTCCGCAATATCTACAGAAAGCACGGCAACCTGGCGACGAATATCACGTATTGCCTCTTCTTTTTCTTGCTGTATCTGCTTCTTCACATCGTCCAGCTCTTTCTGCGCGGCGACTTCCGCCTGCTTGCGTGCTTCGACGATAATCTTGTCACGCTCGTGCATCGCCTCCCGCAGAATGCGTCCTTGCTCCTTATTGGCAGCAGCAACCAATGCTTCACTCTCAGCTTTCAGCCTTTGAAGTTGCGCATTAGCTTCTTTTGCCACTTCCAGCGATTGGTCAATGTAGGTTCTACGACCTTCTACCATTTTGGTAATGACAGGAAAGCCATACTTCGCCAACACCACGAACACCACGCCGAATGACAAAAGCATCCAGAACAGCAGACCACTATCGGGTAATAACAATGACATAATTTATCTACATTTTAGTTATAAGAAGAACACTAACAGACACACAACTACCGCCAACAGGGCAACGCCTTCAATCAATGCAGCGGCAATAATCATGTTCATACGAATGTCTCCTGATGCTTCCGGCTGGCGGGCAATAGCCTCCATAGCTGAACCACCAATTTTACCAATACCTAAACCTGCGCCAATAACGGCAAGTCCGGCGCCAAGTGCTGCACCTAATTTACTAATTCCGGCTGCAGCTGCAGTAGCTTGCAATAATACAGATAGTAACATAATTCTTAATTTTTAAATGGTTTATTATTAATTGTTGTTTTCTTTCACTTTAACTTCTTTATGTTCTTCCTGAGCCAATCCGATAAATACGGCAGACAACATAGTGAATACATATGCCTGGATAAATGCTACCAGCAACTCCAACGCATTCATAAAGATGTTGAACAGCACAGAGGCTACGGTCAGCGTACCATTTAATGCAGGACCCATGCTGGCAGAAATAAAGATGAGGCACGTCAATACCAGCATTGCCATGTGCCCGGCCAACATATTGGCAAAAAGACGGATCATCAAAGCAAATGGCTTGGTAAAGATACCGAAGAATTCAATAAAAGGCATCATCGGCACAGGTACTTTCAACCACCAGGGCACATCCGGCCAGAAGATATCTTTCCAATAAGTTTTCGTTCCAAACAGGTTGACGGCAACAAATGTAAAGAGTGCCAGCACCATCGTAATAGCGATATTACCCGTCACATTGGCTCCACCCGGAAAGATGGGAATCAGCCCCATGATATTATTTATAAAAATGAAGAAGAACGCTGTCAGCAGGTAAGGCGCAAACTTTCGATATTTCGGCCCTACACAACTCTTGATGATATCGTCGTTCACCATCATAATAAACATCTCCATAAAGCCGATGAAGCCACCCGGAGCCGCACTGCCTTGCGGATGTTTTCGATACCACTGAGCAACAGCTAAAATAATAATCAGCAGCAATACACTGTTAATCAGCAATGACAACGTCACTTTGGTGATCGAAATATCCCAAGGACGTATTTCATTTCCAGCTGCGTCATATTCCACTACTTTACCTTCGTATTTACTACCTGCCGGAGCTATAGAGAATCCCTCGTAAGAACCTTCATTCTCTTCCAAACGAGAAGAGAGAAAAGCATGCCAGCCAGTCTGCGAACTATATACGATAATAGGCAACGGAATAGTAACATGCGTCTTTCCCCATGTAGTGATATGCCATTCGTAAGCATCGCCAATATGTCCGAAGACGATTTCTTTCACATCTACCGTATTTTCTTTCTGTTCGGCAGAAGTGACATCATCCCGTTTGGCTATGCTGTCAAGCTCCGCTTCAACACCCTGTGCCGCAACGGGCAGAGTGGTGAACAGCATTCCCAGCATCAGGAGTATTCCAGTCAATAGATTACGCATTTGTTTCATTTTTCTTTTCTTTTTTCTGTTTCTTTCCTACTTCATAAGTAAAGAAGAACCACGTCTCATATATCAAATAGACTATGTAATAAAGGATGAATGTCAACAGAAATAACTTGGCTTCTTCACGTACTGCAAAGCAATACACCACCAAGAGTATCACGGAGAGCAACATTTTCATCACTTTCATCGCCATGTAAAGCAGCAACATCTTCTGCGGGGCATGTTTACGACACGCGTCGAACATAGATATTTCAAAAAAACCGAACAAGAAGAAATACACCGGAATAAAAGGGTATCCTCCGAAATAGTGTCCAGGTAATAGATAATGTAAAATCCCTGCGCCCACCCATCCTGCTATTAACGTTAACAGGGTGATCTGGTATAAGAAATTGCGTTTTGTCAAGCTGATACTCATAGTACTAAATTAAAAATTAGAAATAAAAGATAATTCCGGAAAAGGAAACATTAGTCAACACAGGCGGAAACCACTCCACCGCTTAACTCAACGAACCCACCTTCGATATCAAGAGTCTGTTCTTCGCCCCCTTCCGGTACATATATCACCTTTCCTTCACGAAGTGAGGACACGATGGGTGCATGTTGCGGAAGAATGGTAAACGTTCCTATCGTTCCAGGCAGCGTTACACTTTCAATCTCTCCATTATATATTTCCTTTTCAGGAGACACTATGTTCAAATACAACTTCTTCATAGCCTCTTTCCCTTCTTCTAATTTTTAACCATTTACTTGTTCCAATAACTTCTTGCCTTTCTCTATTGCTTCTTCAATCGTACCAACATTCAGGAAAGCAGGTTCGGGCAGATAGTCCACCTCACCATCCAGAATCATCTTAAAGCCTTTGATGGTATCTTCTATTGGCACCATCGTTCCCGGTACACCGGTAAACTGTTCGGCAACTGCAAACGGTTGCGACAAGAAACGTTGTACACGGCGTGCACGATTCACTAATGTACGGTCGGCATCCGAAAGCTCTTCCATACCAAGAATAGAAATAATATCCTGTAGTTCCTTGTTACGCTGCAAGATTTGTTTCACCCGTTGTGCCACTTCATAATGCTCTTCTCCTACAACATGCGGGTCAAGGATACGTGAAGTGGATTCCAAAGGATCCACAGCAGGGTAAATACCCAACTCAGTAATCTTACGACTCAATACCGTCGTGGCATCCAAGTGTGTAAAGGTAGTAGCAGGCGCCGGGTCGGTCAAGTCATCAGCAGGTACATATACAGCCTGCACGGAAGTGATAGAACCATTGCGGGTAGAAGTGATGCGTTCTTGCATCGCACCCATTTCAGTAGCCAACGTTGGTTGGTAACCTACAGCCGAAGGCATACGTCCCAGCAAAGCAGATACTTCGGAACCAGCTTGTGTAAAACGGAAAATATTATCTATAAAGAACAATATATCACGCGAGCCACCGGTTTCAGCACCCTGGTCGCGGAAAGACTCAGCTACTGTCAGTCCGGATAATGCCACAGATTGACGTGCACCGGGAGGTTCGTTCATCTGACCGAATATTAAAGAAACCTGTGATTTCTCCACTTCATTGTAATCCACTTTAGACAAGTCCCAGTTTCCTTCTTCCATACTTTTCTTGAACTCCTCACCATAACGGATCACACCGGATTCAATCATTTCACGCAAGAGGTCGTTACCTTCACGGGTACGCTCTCCTACTCCTGCAAACACAGAAAAACCATGCTGCTTCTTGGCAATATTATTGATGAGTTCCTGGATCAGTACTGTTTTGCCTACACCAGCTCCACCGAACAAACCGATCTTGCCACCCTTGCTATAAGGCTCCAGCAAGTCGATAACCTTGATACCTGTATAGAGCACCTCTTGTACGGTAGTCAAATCTTCAAACTTAGGAGGATCACGGTGTATGGGATAAGCACCGGCACGGTCTAGCTCTTTCATACCGTCGATGGAATCACCCACTACATTCATTAACCGACCTTTAATCTGGTCGCCCACCGGCATAGTAATAGGACCGCCTGTGGGATGCACTTTCATACCCCTCTGCAAGCCGTCTGTACTATCCATGGCTACGGTTCTCACCGTGTTCTCGCCGATGTGTTGCTGCACTTCTACGATTAATGTTTTTCCATTTGATCTTTTTATCTCCAGTGCGTCATGGATACTTGGAAGCATCAATTCGGCATCCGTACCCTCAAAATAGACGTCTACTACCGGTCCGATGACCTGAGAGATATGTCCGATAATTTGTGACATAAGCAATCTTTTTATATAATTTCTCTTTTTCTAAACTCTTCAAGTCGCGTTCTTGTCATTCCGCTGCTATGAGCTTAACACCTATTGAATAGTTTTTGTTCAAAGCTTCAAATCTTAATTCTAACGGGATAGTTACATAAGCAACTTTGCAAATGTAAACACAAAAACTTTCAGATTGTACTCTATGAAAACGTTTTTTCTATAAATTATACCCTTTTGAACTATTATTACTACAATCAGAACAAAAAAGCGACATCCATTTAACGTTGCTTAAACATTCACCAACAGATACAAAGAAGGAATTCTGTTGTTTTTGTATGAACAAAACAACATTTAGCAAGTTATATTTTGAAGTATAAATTTAATGAAAGGAAAAAGCATGAATTCACATCAAAATCCATTCGCAGGAAACACCCCACAGGATGTAACTGAAAGACAAGGCGAAAATGCCATTTTCATTGTTTACAAATTAAATCAATCTCCTGATTCAGTTGAGAAAGTAAAAGATGTATGTGCCAATTTCTCGGCATTAATACGTAGTATGCGTAACCGTTTCCCCGATGCACAGTTCAGTAGCACGATAAGCTTTGGTGCAGACGTATGGGATCGTATTTTCCCAGGCAAAGGTAGGCCCAAAGAACTGGAAGTTTTTAAGGAAATCAAGGGAAGTAAACAAACAGCAGTATCTACCCCTGGTGATATATTGTTTCATATCCGCGCTAAGCAAATGGGGTTATGTTACGAGTTTGCCTCTATTATTGATGAAAAGCTGAAAGGCGCTGTTGAAGCTATTGATGAAACTCATGGTTTTAGATATATGGATGGCAAAGCAATCATTGGGTTCGTAGATGGAACAGAATCTCCGGCTGTAGACGAAAATCCTTATCACTTTGCCGTAGTTGGTGAAGAAGATCCTGATTTTGCCGGTGGAAGTTATGTATTTGTGCAGAAATATATTCATGACATGGATGCCTGGAATGCCCTTTCGGTAGAAGAACAGGAAAAAGTGATAGGCCGACGTAAATTCAATGATGTGGAGTTATCGGATGAAGAAAAACCGGCGAATGCACACAATGCCGTTGCTAATATCGGTGATGATCTGAAAATCGTACGTGCAAATATGCCCTTTGCAAATACGGCAAAAAGAGAATATGGCACCTATTTTATAGGCTATGCAAGTACATTCAGTACTACACGTCAGATGCTGGAAAGTATGTTTATTGGAAATCCGGTAGGTAACACCGACCGTTTGTTAGATTTCAGTACTGCAATTACAGGAACTCTGTTCTTTGCACCATCCTATGATTTTCTTGGAGAAGAGTAGTAACAAGAAGACATAAAAAAAGGCTATCTATCCCAGACAGCCAATCTTTTGTTAACCTTAAATCTAATACTATGAAAAACACATTGCAAAGGTACGGCTTTTCTTGATTTCTCCAAATTTCAGAGTCATTTCACTGCGTTTTACAACAAGGTTTAATAGTTACACCCACCTTGTTAACAGTTTGCCAAGAAAAAGACGGAAATAACACTATATTTTAAACAGGAATTAAGAATATACCGGAGGGATTAGAAATGACTCAGCCTCCTGTCAGAGACGTACCAAAAAGGGATCAAGCCCCTACTTGCTCCGTACCATTCCCGTATAAAGGTACCTTCAACCGAATTTGGTACGGAGTTGGTACGGATCAAGTATGCTCCAAGTCCGGCTTTGTCCCTTTCCGGGTACAAGGAAGAAACCGGTAATCCCGCCAACGGGTTACTTAAAAAAAATAGTACATTAAACGATACTTGATATCGCAGACTCAACGAATTGTTTCATTGGATCAAAAAAACCGCAAACAAAAGCCTCCTCAGGTTGTTTCTAATGACAAGCAAAAATAGACCTTGATTATGAAAAAGTTTAAAATCAATTTATTGGGAAGCATATTGTTGCTGATATCTGTCTCTGTGCATGCCGACAATACACCCGAAAAGGTGCAGGAAGTATTCAGAAAGATGTACCCTAAAGTAGCGAACGTAGAATGGGAACATAAAAATGATTACCATATTGCCGGATTCGTATCGGATAACCACGAAATGAACGTTTGGTTCGGCAACAATGCCCAGTGGATAATGACAGAGACAAATGTCGGAAGCCTGGAGGACGTCCCTGCTCCCATAGCTAAAGCATTCATGCAGACAGAGACACCTCCCATACGAATCAGATATATAAAGATAATTACCTTCCCCAAAATGCCTACTGTAGTAATCATCGATATAGAAGAGTATAACTCCGACAAAGAAATTCAGCTTTTCTATGCTCCTGACGGTAAACTACTACAGAGTCTTGATGTATCCGGTGGTGATGGAGAAATCTATCCCGAGCTATTCGGATAACACATAGTTTTTACAAAAAATGAAAACAAATACGCAGAATAATGTGTTATTTACTTATATAACTATATAAAAGAATGACTTATGAGCAGACGTTCACAGCTGGAGCATGAAGTATCATTAGCTCAAAAACGTATCAAAGAAGCTCCCAAAGATACGCCGGCAAACATCAGAAAAATTTGGGAACAAGAGTTAGTTGACCTTGAAGTAGAGTTGAACAATCTGACTGACGACGAGGAAGACAATAACGATTAACGCTCCAATTATGAAATGGGATAATCAACTGATAAATCATTTGCAATGGTCGAATGCAATTATCAATCGTGAAGGAAAAGAAATCGTAGCGCAAGAAATTGCTGCAATGGCGAAAGAAGGTGATGTGATTGGGGCTGGTTCCGGCTCTACTGTCTACCTTACATTATTTGCATTGGCGGAACGTATTCGCAAAGAATCTCTGCACATAGAGGTTATCCCTGCCTCTGCTGAAATTTCCATGAGCTGCATACAACTGGGTATACCACAAACTACTCTTTGGAATAAACGTCCGGATTGGGCTTTTGATGGTGCTGATGAAGTAGATCCGGAACGGAGTCTGATAAAAGGACGTGGTGGAGCCATGTTTAAAGAAAAACTTCTGATAAAAAGTAGTGGCAAGAGTTTCATTATTATTGACGACACAAAACTGGTTGATCATTTGGGGAGCCGCTTCCCAATACCTGTAGAAGTATTTCCAAGCGCATTGACTTTTGTAGAGAGTGAGATGCAGCGATTAGGAGCTTCTGAAATAACACTGCGTCTTGCCGGTGGAAAAGATGGACCTGTTCTGACTGAAAATGGTAATTTTATTCTTGATACCCGCTTCAGTTATATTGACCCTTCTTTGGAAGAAAATTTAAAAGCGATTACCGGAGTAATTGAAAGCGGACTTTTTATCGGATATGATGTTGAAATAGTAGTTGCGAAATAGGACAACAGTTGTCGCAAAGAATGTGACAACTGTTATCTTATTATATAAAAAGTAAATCTTAATATACCTCTACTTTTTCAGCAATACGTTTTGCTTTGTCCCGTAATGCATCCAAATCTGAATTCAGCGGGGCATAACACAACACTACTCCCATACGACGGTTAACACGTGTTGTCGGCTTACCAAAAATACGAATATAGGTATCCTCTTCCTTTGTTACCTCCTCAACACCTCTATAATTCGGACGTTCCTGGCTGGCAATTGTTGAGAGAACAACAGCACTGGCTCCTATCCTTTCCTGTTTGATATTTGGAATGGGCAGGCCGAGTACTGCACGCAAATGAAGTTCAAACTCATTCAGGTTTTGTGTACCGGCTAAAGTCACCATGCCCGTATCATGTGGACGCGGAGAAAGTTCCGAGAAATACACTCCATTTTCATGACTCAAGAAAAATTCAACTCCCCAAAGACCGGCACCCGTCAGAGCGCGTGTTACTTTTTCAGCCATTTCCTGTGCTTCTTTCAAGTGAGCAGGATCAATGTGAGCCGGCTGGAAACTTTCGCGATAGTCTCCTCCTTTCTGTACATGACCGATAGGAGGACAAAATAATGTAGGGCCATTCTTCTGCGTTACAGTAAGCAGAGTTATTTCGCTATCAAACTTTATAAATTCTTCAATAATAAGTTCCTTTATATCACCACGACTACCGTTGCAACCATATTCCCAGGCATGTTCCAGTTCATCCGCACTCTTCACAAGAGACTGTCCTTTTCCTGAAGAAGACATCAATGGTTTCACCACACAAGGAAAACCAATTTTCTCAGAAGCAGCTTTCAACTCATCGAAAGATTTGGCATAAAAATATTTAGCAGTTTTCAAGCCCAATTCCTGGGCAGCAAGATCACGGATAGCCTTGCGATTCATAGTAAAATTCACAGCACGCGCACTGGGTACTACCTGAATACCTTCTTTTTCAAAATCATAAAGACGCTCTGTGCGGATGGCCTCAATTTCCGGTACAATAATATCCGGCTGATGTTTGCGTACTACACGTTCCAAAGCATCGCCGTCAAGCATACTGAACACCTCACACTCATCAGCCACTTGCATGGCAGGCGCTCCGGCATAGGAGTCGCAGGCAATGATATATTGGCCTTTGCGTTGGGCAGAAATAACGAATTCCTTACCCAGTTCACCGGAACCTAACAATAAAATTTTCTTCATTTTTGCTATGTGTTTATATTAAGAAGCACAAATGTACATAAAAAAATAAGTAGCTACAGCTTTAAATAATTGAAAAAACAAATGGATAGCTCATTTTTATCTGTATCTTTGTACCATAAACAATAGGGTTTATTCTGAAATCTTCTTTGTGCATGTTTGCCTTTGCGGGATTCCGCAAATTATTCCATTCCAAATTTGACCTCACAATCAGCTCCTTTGTTCATTATACGATTCAATTGTTGTATGCTAGTCCTGAATGATTGCATGCTACCATTAGTCAGAAAAACTAAGTGCAGTGTTTTTAAACTGCATAATATATAATAATTTTAGAATGGCAGTAAAAAGAGTAACATCAAGTAAAAGAGACAGAGAAAAAGCGAAACAGAGTAAGCGAGAAGAAAAACAGAAAAGAAAAGAAGAACGCTTGAGCAGTGGTAGCCGTAGCTTCGAAGAGATGCTGGCATACGTAGACGAAAACGGTATTCTTCATTCTACACCTGAAGGTGTAAAGCCTAAAGAGGAAATAGATGCTTCTGAAATAGAAATATCAATTCCTAAAAAAGGCGAAGCAGAAGAAATTCTGCCTTTAAACGGACGCATTGAACATTTTAATGTATCCAGAGGTTATGGTTTTATAAAAGATTTAGGAAGTGGTGAAAAATATTTTTTCCATATTACTTCTGCTCCTGAAGGTATAACAGAAGGAGACAACGTTACATTTGAAATTGAACGCGGTACGCGAGGTATGAACGCCGTGCGGATCTCAATCATTAATAAATAACAATTTTAACTTACAAAAAGAAATGAACATTTATGTTGCAAACTTAAGCTGGAACACAAACAGTGACAGCTTACAGGAATTATTTTCACAGTATGGCGAAGTAACTTCAGCCTACATTATTAACGACAGAGAGACGGGACGTTCACGCGGTTTCGGCTTCGTAGAAATGCCGAATGATGAAGAAGGTCAGAAGGCTATTGACACTCTTAACGAAACAGAATTTGAAGGTAAGAATATCGCAGTAAGCGTAGCTCGCCCCAGAACAGAAAGACCTGCAGGCGGCAACCGTGGTGGTGGTTACGGCGGCGGTAATCGTGGTGGCGGTTACGGCGGTGGCAACCGTGGCGGTGGTTATGGCGGCGGCAATCGTGGTGGTGGCTATGGCGGCGACCGCGGTGGAAGATATTAATCTTACAGCTAAACAACAAATGAGAACTGTTCGGAATAATTTCCGGACAGTTTTTTTATGCCCCTGTTCCATCTATTATATATCAATAATATCTATATTTGCATATATGGTAACAAACAAACATATTATACTGACACTTTCACTGCTACTGTGCAATGTGTGCATCTACGCTGCTACGGTCAACTACTCCGTGCGCGGAAAAGTCATTGATAAACAATCTCGACAACCGTTGGCATATGCCAACGTAGTGGTTGCTGGTATCCCAGGAAAAGGAGCGTCCACAGATTCACTGGGTATATTCCATATAGAACAAGTACCACCTGGGATTTATCGTTTCGAAGCAACGCTGATAGGATATAAAAGTGCTGTTACTTCCGAGTATTTGGTTTCTGCCTCTACACCTTTCATTGAGATTGAGATGGAAGAAGATGAAAATATGCTGGCTGCAATTGTGGTAACCCCCTCCCCTTTTAGGAAAACCGTGGAGAGTCCGGTAAGTATGCGTATTATCGGGCTACAAGAGATAGAAAAAAGTCCGGGAGGGAACCGGGATATTTCGCGAATTGTGCGGGCATATCCAGGTGTATCGTTCTCACCTATCGGATACAGAAACGATTTGATTGTACGGGGTGGATCACCCTCTGAAAACCGTTTCTATATGGATGGAATAGAGATCCCGAATATCAATCACTTTGCTACACAGGGAGCATCAGGTGGTCCGGTTAGCATCGTTAATGCAGATTTGATACGGGAAATCAGTTTCTATACCGGAGCATTTCCTGCGGATCGCTCCGGAGCAATGAGTTCTGTATTAGATTTCCGTTTGAGAGATGGTAATCCGGATAAACAGACTTATAAAGCGACCTTGGGAGCTTCCGAAGTATCCTTCAGTGGTAACGGGCACCTGAGCGATAAAACGACGTACCTGTTCTCTATCCGACAATCGTATCTTCAATTATTATTCAAGGCATTGGGGCTACCTTTCCTGCCTAATTTCATTGACGGGCAATTCAAACTAAAGACAAAATTATCAGCCCATGATGAACTGACTATACTGGGTCTGGCAGGAATTGATAAAATGAAACTGAATACGGACGAGAAAGGAGAAGATGCGGAATATATATTAAGTTATCTCCCTACCATTCATCAGGAAACATTCACCGTAGGAGCATCTTATCGCCATTATGCAGGAAAACACGTACAGACACTCACGCTAAGCCATAATTATCTGAATAATCGTAATGTGAAATATCTGAATAACGATGATTCTTCCGAAGATAATCTAACCCTCCGTCTGCGATCTGTAGAGCAAAAGACTACCCTTCGTTTTGAAAATCGAACAAGACTGGGACAATGGACTTTGAAAGAAGGTGTCGAAGTGAATTATTCTAATTACACCAACCGTACCAAACAACGGATACTCAGTTCCAGTTCTATCTACCACACGGATTTGAACATATTCAGCTGGGGCGGTTTCTTCTCCACAGACTATATCAGCACGAATAAACGGTTCTCCGCATCAGCAGGTATCCGGACAGATGGCAATAATTACAATCAGGAAATGAAAGAGTTATGGAAGCAACTTTCTCCCCGTTTTTCATTATCCTATGATCTTACCAAGCAATGGGCATTAAGTGGAAGTGCAGGTTTGTATTATCAACTCCCTCCATATACAGCTTTAGGATTTAAAGACAATGACGGCATCTATATAAATAAGAACCTTAAATACATGCAGGTTATAGAAACCAGTCTTGGGCTTGACTGGCATTTGGAAGACAGGTTGATGATCTCGGCGGAAGGATTCTTCAAACGATATGGGCGCATGCCCCTTTCCGTACGGGATAATATCCCATTGGCATGTAAAGGAGATGATTATGGTACTGTAGGTAACGAAGTACTGATTCCTACAGAGCGCGGACGAGCTTATGGCATAGAAACCATGTTGCGTTGGCAAGTACCGGGACAATTTAATTTTGTATCTTCACTCACATTATTCCGTAGTGAATTCCGTAATATCCCCTCTGCGTGGGATAATCGTTTTATCCTCAACGTCAGTGGCACCTACAATCTGCCTCGCCGTTGGAGCATTGGAGGCAAACTCAGTTATATCGGTGGTGCCCCTTATACTCCTTATGACGAAGATAAGTCTTCATTGGTTGAAGCATGGAATGCGCAAGGACGTCCCTATTATGATTATTCAAAGTATAATACGGAACGACTTCCTAACTTTGCCCAATTCGATGTTCGTATAGATAAGTCTTTCTATTTCCATCGTTGCATGGTAGGCTTTTACATTGATATACAGAATATAACAGGAAGCAAACTGAAACAGCAGGATGTGATTATGAGTACAGGAGTTATTGAAAATCCTTCTGCTCCCATTGGAGAACAAAGATATAAAATGAAGTATTTAAAACAGGAAAGTGGAACAGTTTTACCGTCAATCGGACTTACGGTGGAGTTCTAATAAAAAAACACTTATAGCTGCGTTGCCCCTCACTTATATAAGCGCAAGCTTACGCTTATATAAGTGAGGGGCAACGCAGCTATAAGCGTCGACCTACGCAGCCGCAAGTATCATTTATTGATGTTGTTCTCTCAACAAATCATTCACCGTCTTCACCGGATTGAATGTACTTAGAGGCACCTCTACAAATACCGTATTCCAGTCACTCATTGCACCGTTCCATAAACCGGGAAGTTCCAGTGCCTTAAGATCCTTACCATTCTTCGATTTGTAAGAAATAAAACCGGTAGCTTTATCTACGAAGTTTACAAGGTCAAACTTATGGCCTTTATAATCACGTACGGCACAAACCAGATCTACAGGATTAAAGTGCGTTCCTTTCTCAAACATTTCTTTCTTCTCCGGATCATCCATATCAATTTGGGAGCTTTCAAGAATTTGCAAAGAAATAGTTCCGTCACTGTTATATGCCAGGAACGGACCACCACCCGGTTCGCCTACATTCTTCACCATACCGCATACACGCATCGGGCGGTTCAGCTTCTCTTTCAGATAAAGTACAAGTTCGGCATCTTCCAGATTCTTGGTTTCAGGGTTCTTACAGAAGAGTTTCTTTTGCAGGAATTGCAGGATTTCAATCACCTGTTCGTGAGTATATCTGCCACTGTCCAAAAGTTCCAGATAAGCAAATGCCTTTTGTTGCAAAGCAACCAATACTCCGGCAATCAACTTTTTGTAGAGCACAGTATCACCTTTCAGCTTATCGGGTACCACATTATCGATGTTCTTAATAAAGATCACATCTGCATCCAGGTCATTCAGATTTTCGATCAATGCACCATGGCCACCCGGACGGAACAGCAACTTATCATTATCACGGAAAGGTTGGTTATCCATATCAGCGGCAATCGTATCCGTACTCGGCTTCTGCTCAGAGAAAGTTACATTATAATCTACTCCGTATTTCTTTGCATAAACAGCCGCTTTATCTGCCACCAATGCTTCAAACAAACGGCGGTGTTCGGGAGAAACAGTAAAATGCACATTTACTTTACCATTCTTATTGGCTGCATAGAGCGCACCCTCTACAAGATGTTCTTCCAGCGGTGTACGATTACCGTCTTCATATCTGTGGAATTTCAACAGACCTTTCGGCAATGCACCGTAATTCAATCCTGCAGCTTCAAGCAGTGCAGCAACTACGGCTTTATAGTTTCCCTCAGACACCAACGCAGGAATATCTTTTCCAGACATCTTCTCACAGGCAGCATTCAAATCATCATAGAAAGCAAATTTTTCAATCTGTTCAAAGAATGTCTTTTCAAATTTAGTTTCGGGGGCATCATAATCAGCTCCGAGAAATTCGAACAAATTCTTGAACATACGGCTCGCTGCACCTGATGCAGGAACAAACTTCACTACAACCTTATCTGTCCGGGTATAAGCGTCCCATGCATCGAGATAGAGCTTTTGCTCATCTGCTGCAGGAGCCAGAATTCCTTTTTCCAGAGAAGCGGCAGCAGCCAGCTTCAAATATGGAAAACCTTTCTCGAAACAAGCCAGTTGTTCGGCTATCTGTTCTTCTGAGATACCTTTTTGCATAAGCAACTCTTTGTCTTGCGGTGTTATCATATTATCTATTTTTATTAATTGATTGCCAAAAATACAAAAAAACTGCAAGCCCTATCAAGAAAAAGAAGAAAAAAACTACCTTCTTTTTGAAGAATATATTTTATTTTTCATTAAGCACTGAACTTCAAGAGGTTTCATTAGTATATAACTCTAATTAAACGTCACATTTGACGCTATTTTATTGTCGAAAAATTGTCAATTTCACTAATTACATTTCCTTTTTATTGTCGAAAACTATGGCCAATTTATCACTTGTTATCGTGCCTGCAAAGGCATTAAAAGATGGGAGTCACAAAATAAG
This sequence comes from Bacteroides sp. AM16-24, assembly GCF_003471885.1. Classification (NCBI taxonomy): domain Bacteria; kingdom Pseudomonadati; phylum Bacteroidota; class Bacteroidia; order Bacteroidales; family Bacteroidaceae; genus Bacteroides; species Bacteroides sp. AM16-24. The sequence goes on along the minus strand of NZ_QRKI01000002.1, from coordinate 198,203 downwards.
AGTTGCAGTTTCTCATAATGGAGAAACTAGGTATATAATTACTGATCTTCGTATAAATTCTGCGAAAGAGTTTAAAAACGGACAGGTTATCAAAAGGAATGATGCAAGCTTCATGAACACTAAACTGCGTTCTATTCTCGCAGAATACCAGAAGATAATATATCAGATTGAAACAATAAACTGCTTGACCTGTTCTGAATTGGTGTTTCATATTCAGCATGTACATGATAAAGACAATAGAACTGTACATTCTGTGTTTGAAGAATATATAAATCTATCGCAAATAAAGGGATCGTCAGCCAATTCCTATAGAACATCCTACAATACTTTAGCTAAGTTTATGAACACAAAGTTACTCATTCAAAACGTTAACCACTCCACAGTCCTTGCATACAATAAGTATTTGTTGCAACAGCATTATTCTCCAGGAACCATACGTAATAAAATGGCATTATTAATGATATTATTAAGTTATGCAAAAAAATGCCAGTATGCAGAATACAAAATAAACCCATTCACAGGAATCCAACTGCCTAAAGTTCCTGTACGAGACGCATGGCTTTCAGTTGATGATATCAAAAACATACGAGATGCAGTTATAACAAAGAAGAATATATTGAGGTGCCGAGATATATTTATGTTATCATATTATTTAGGGGGAATTAATATCATAGATTTGGTGAACATTGATTTTAGAGAACCTATCGTATCTTACGTTAGACGTAAGACAGAAGGGTATTATAAAGTTAATGAAAAAGTAATATTCAATATGCCTAATGAAGCTGTCGAAATTGCACAAAAGTATATGGGCAATAACGGTCGAATACAATTCATTAAAAACCAATATTACAAAAACATAAATGCATTTTTTACAAGGAATATGCCCAAACTTGCAAAAAAAATAAACCTTAATAAAAAATTGATATACTATTCTGCAAGAAAATCATTTTCACAACATGCTTTTGAACTTGGCGTTCAAAATAGTATTATTGATTATATATTAGGGCATAAATTAGATACACAAGGCTCGTGTCTATTTAACTATATCTCGGTTACACCAGAAATGGCGACACAAGCTATAAGAAAAGTGCTTGATAATCTAAAATAACTTACTACCTTTGTGACATCAAGGACTCGGCCATAATTCGAGTTTTTGGTTTGACTTTGAGTGAGGGGGTGGTTCCCCTCACTTTTTTTGTGCCTGGACTAAACTTTTTCAAAGATCATTAGTAACTACATCAGAATACCAAAACGGGATTGTTGAAATGTGCTGATGAACTTGGTATTCTGGAAGGCAGTCTTTGGGCTGCCTTCTTTCATAAAAAACAAATATAGACAACTAATCACTAAACGTCTTCATATAAATATTATGTCAACAAGCATAAACCCCAATATTCTAAAATCAAGAGATGATATTTTTAGATTAAAATTCTTTCTTGCAGTATGCAAATTGTGAATCAATGGCGTTTGCATTCTGTGCAGCGGTAATGGTAATGATCCGTTGTTTTACCACAAATGGAACAATTAGTTCCACCGGAATTATGATACGGTGCCATGCTTGAACCAGCAGCATAAGTATATGATTCCGGTCTATATCCCTTACCACCACATTTGGGACACGTTCCTGAGCTTGAAGATGACGACGAAAAGCTACTTGACGATGAAGAGTTGTCGACTACTTCACTTTTGGCTGCCTGATAAGCTTCTGCTTCACCAGGAGCCCATAACTTACTCATTGTTTGGTTACCTGCACCTTGGCAATACTTACACCTCCCGCTTCCTAGACATCCAACGCACTGCCGGTAGCTTTTGAAATACGAATTATATACTTTACCTTGCCCATTACAGATGGTGCATATCTTTTTTCCGTAACAGCCCACACACGTTGACACCGAGTATACAAAACAATATCCGTCCTCGTACCATGTATAGTGCGCTTGTCCGTAAGTACAAGGAGCCGTAAGTTCATTTTTGATGATACGCCCGTTAAAATCCTGCTGCCCTTTACGTTGCTCACCACTGTATTGAAACGACTGTAGCATTGCGGCATTGGCTGTGTTGCTTGATAAAGATTGGGGCAATGCAGACATTACATTTTGTCCACCGGCAATTGAACTCGCAACATCAAGGGCACGTCCAATTACTGAAAGCCAGTTCCGTTTGCGCTTTTGAGTGCTTGCTTTCGTTTCTGCGTACGTTGCCGAAGGTATTGTACTGTTCGTAAACGATTCATTACCGACAGAAGTTGTCGTCATGCGTTTGTGTGTACGACAAGCTATCCTAAAATCTTCTGCCCGCGTTTTTAATAAATCAACTGCAAAAATTGCCACATCATTGATACTGTCTTCATTTTGCGTTGATATACGAGGAACAGGCAAGTATGTAGGTTCAGCCAGACGTTCCCAGTCTGCTTTTGAATAACCAGCCTTTACAAGCTCCTTATAATCCAAATATGCTTCTACAGGCCATCCTTTCTTGGCTGCTCCTATACAAAAACGCGCATACCATGCCAAAGCAAACACAGTATCTTTTTCCACACCTTTCTCATAAGTATAACAAAAAGCAACATTTGTTGCTGCACTTGGGTTTCCCGCTTCAAGTGAGCAAAGTGACCAATATAAGTTTTTCAGTCCGTCTTGATATTTGTCTCCATAAGAACCGGCATAATATTCCGCCAGATTATCCATCGCTTTTGCATCACCTCGATCAGCATAGATTTTGAAATCTTTAAATGCCTTTTCATGCCACATTTCTGCAGCAGTTTTCGCATCTGCGTCTTCCAGTTTCCCTGCTCCATACATACGGGCTATCTCCCATGCTCCCCATGGATAACCGTAATCGGAAATTTTTTTGTAACATTCCAATGCTTTATTATAATCAATAACCCCTTTATATGTAGCATCATACCGTTTTCCATAATTATAACAATCCCCCAAAGCCTTTATAGCCACAACATTTCCTTTGGCAGCTTCGGCTTCTATCACATCCAAAGAATAATTAATGTTTTTATTCTCATACATTTGTTGTGCTTTTGCTGACAACATTATCACGCTGAGTAATAAAGTAATAAATACATTTTTCATCATGAATATCTTTAAAGAAACACATATAAACTGTTATTTGAGTGCAAAGATAATAAAAGAAATAACACAAATTTATTTTGTGCCCTTTTTATTTCAATTATGAAAATGAACTATATTTTTACATTTTCAGAAAGATAAGTCTTTTTGATTCCAAGGATATAGAGAATCCTCGGTATGCTCGAATATCGAGGTAGGTTATCATAAGAAACAGCACTAAATTATAATGATGATGAAAGGGTAGAAATAAGGGACGGCTTATTCTGCCGCCCCTTCTACAAATTCTTTTAACCGATACAACCTGTCAATTGCAGGATTATAGAAAGCATCCGGATAATGCTGCCTGATGTCGTTTATATTAGCGCGGACATAAATACTGATGCCTTCATCATAATTGTATGTAATAATGTTTTTGTTGCAAAGGCAAGCTATAATAGGAACAAGTCAAAAAACAGATAACTTATTCAACAACTTCTCAAATTAGATATCATCCATCTCATCCTCATTTTTAATCATTCCATCAAACTTCATCTCAACAAAAAAAGGTGAATAACGATATCCATCATAATACCGATTATCATTTCCTACCCTGATCTTTAATTGAATTTCATTTACCGAACAAATCTGATTTAACAAATATAACCCTATCCCTCTTCCTTCTTCAATATTTCGGCTTATAATATTCCTACTCCTATAATTACGATCAGTAAGTTTCTTTATTTCATCATCGCCAGGGCGAATCCCCCAATTCTTAAAAGTTAAACTCAATCTATCTTCATACTCTTTAAATGTAATCGTAATTGTCTCATCTTTCAAAGAATACTTTATTGCATTTTCAAGCACAATAAAAAAAGCTATTTCTATAGTATTATTAGCATTAAATAGATTGTAAGACTTTCCATCAAGATAAATGCTAATATTTTTACGTTTAGCCTCAGCATTTAAACATTTATAAACTTTCTCTATTTTCTTATATATTGCAATATCTCTTTTACCTAATGATAAATTCAATGCAGGATTTACCTCTAAATCATAAGTATCCAATCTAATAGACATCAAATTTGCAATAGAATATATATCCAAATTTAAAGTTTCAATATATTCTGTTTTATTTCTCAATTGTGAAATTGATTGATTTAATTTTGTAACAACTCCTTTAAGTTGAGTATTTAACTTACGCAATTCATGTATGGTATTATCCAACAACTCTTTTTCTAATTTCAATTGAGAACTATCCTTAGTATACTTGGCAGCTATATCAAAGGTTGGCTGATTCTCATAAATAAAATCCTCAAAGTTCACTTTAAGATTATTATATTCACTAATAGTCATTCTTAATGTCTGATCAATTTTTGGATTTAATTTACGTATTACTTTTCTATCTGTTTTTTTTTCAATATTTAAACATGTAAATATAATATTTACTCCCCCCAACTTCGTACATTCTACAGCAAATCCGTATGGACAAATATGAAAACCACTATTCTCCTTCAACAAATGATAAAATTCCTTACATTTAGGATTATCTTTTTTATCTACACAAAACTGAGGGATATTAAAAATACATCCATTAGATATAATACTATCAGCAAGCATTTTATATGGAAATGGAGATAAAATCATAATACATTTAGAATAATTCCGGCTACTAATGATTGGACAATAGCACGAATGTCAGGATTTATACTATTATTCTTTTTTACTGAAGGGAAATTATGAAAATCACCATTTTTATTCAGTATAATATCGACATACTCATCCTCCAAATCAGCCAATGATATTAAATCTACTTCTTCTTTTAATAATATATCCCTTATTTTTAGCCAAACTTCCTTAGGATCTGATATCTTCCGAATGAGACCATCTATTTCAACACACCAATCGTCTATCTCTATATCCTTTTTAATAATACTTACTCCTTCTAAATAGTTATTTATGGAAATATCGTAAGTTGATCCTGTATAAGTAGCATAAGCTTTTAAAGGGTATTTCTTTTTCAATTCACGAATCAAAAAAGCTCCCCCCATAGGTGATTTAAAATCCCTACCAACCCCTTTTATGTCACAAATAATAATAGGGTATGAATCAAGCATCTGAAGGTCTAAAGCATCATCATATTTCGTTATATCAAATCCACTCTTTCTTAATTCTTCTAAAAAAACAAATTCTTCATCATCAATTATTGCTATTTTAAACCTCCCTCTTGACGCAGATCTGATTTTTCTACTTGGAGTATTAAGATCTTTAATTGTATATCTTTTATGTTGAAACCATTTCATATATAATATAAATTTAGATTTCGGCAAAAATAATGATATTTTCCATCATCATCAAATTTATATATCAAAGATTAATATAATTGATACTAATACCATATTCACCACTGCCATAAATCATAACTCACCCCAGCCCCAACATAGAATCCTCCCGGATACCCATAACCTACTTGTAATCCAAGCCCCCAACGCTTATCCTTCACCTTGATAGTATGATAGATATCATTCGTTACCGTCCGATACACCGTCTTAGGGAACACCATCAAACTATCCAATCTCGGCCGATATCCGCTTACCCATGCCCGGTAAAGACTATCCTCATAATAAGCCTGCTCACGATGAACAACAGTGTCACCAATACGAATAGTATCTGTTAGCTGGAAAACTAACAGAGGAGCTATAGGCGCAGAGATAAGTAGCGTATCTACCTTTACAACAGTCTTTACCTTTGTCTCGGTACGTATTTCTGTCGGGAGAGGCTCATGCGGACGGAACCAAGCCGCCACACAAGCCACAGCCAGCAATATGACTAATATCCAAGGCAGCTTTTTCATAACGCAAGAACCTGATTACGGTTAGCTCCTTCCCGATAAGACACATGCACCCATGAGAAGTGCTTCTCATCAATCAGTTGGTCGAAGGGTAGTTCAAGCTCCTGAATCATATAGAACAACTTCTTATTCTCAGCCGGGCTTCCTCCGGTAATGTCCGCCGCCCGTCCTGTCATGTGGTCGCTGGTGGCAGAACCTTTCACCGCCTTGTTGAGTGCCGGGCAACGGAAACCACTGTTAACCCGTATAGGCTTGCCGTATGCCTCCCGTAACGGGTCAAGCACGTTGTTCACCAATGCCTGCACGTTAGGCAGTAATTCCTTGGGCAGGCGGTTATCGATAGCCCGCCTGTCGGCTGTGTCACTTTTCACAAATTCTGCTACTGTAAAATACTTCATTTCCTTTCCTCCTTATTACTATTCATATAATCTATTATAGCTTTCGCTATCTCTTCCGGGTCAGCCTTGTGCTTGGCTATCTCAGTAGCCAGTGCAGCCACCTGCTTCATCTCCCTTCTTTCTTTCTCTTCTGCTTTCTCATAGATGGACTTAACTTCTATAGCCGCCACTCCGAAAGCTCCAATTAAAGTGATGAAAGGGAAAATAGGTATATGGTATCCGTAATAGCTGTCCAGATACCACACACCAGCCATCTGCATACAATCGACCACGACAAGCGCAAGCAAGGCATTGTAGTACCTCGCAATCTTATCTACCGTCCGCTTGAACTTGTCACTCATAATTGGTTCCTTACGCTGTTTTGCCTTTCTGGTTCCTGCCCAAAAATCAAATGCAATAAAGAATAGAGGTGTAAGCAGGATGCCGAACAGCATCCATGCCACCACGAACAATTCATCCAATCCTTTCATTTCTGTATAATTCTAATCAGCAATCCTATATACGTGCTCACGAATGCCGCCATCTCCAGCCAGAACATCCATCTGCTCTTGAATATGGCAATCCCTACGGCTGCATTCACAGTTATCAACGGTAGCCACCACAATCCGGACAGACATAGCCATAGAATTGCCGCCAGCCCACTGATGGCGGTACCGGTATAGTGGACTTTCGACTGGAACTCCTCCTTGAACAGCGGTGCAGAACCCACGAACATGAGTCCTCCACATGAGAGGAATGCGAGGAACTGCAAGTTCCCGGAAGAGCACTCCAGCCACACCGGCATCAAGAGCATGGCAGGAATAATCATAGCCATTTGGAACAACCATGCCGGACGGTTCCGCTTTTTCAACTGATAATAAGTATCAGACAAACTCCAAGGTACTCCACACATCCTCACCGCATACATTATATATATGGTGAGCAGAATCAACGATAGTAGATACAAGTAAATCATATCATCAAGTATTAAGGTTAAACACTAATTTATCAGGATAGCCAGTGGTGTGATCATACTCCGTCAACATACTGATGTCATCCAGCAGCTTGACCGATGCAATATGCGATTGCGTGACATTGTAGCAGTCAAGCGCGTATAGCTCCAGTGCCGCGAGCATCTGTAATGCCGTGTCTACCGGAATCTCGTACTGAACCGCATCGAACCAGAGCGTAGTTGTCTCCTTTCCTGCCGCTTTCTCAATGTTGATGGAGTTGACCAGCCCTACCCGTGTCTCCTTGTCAAGCCACATCCGCTTGTCTCCAAGCGTAAACGAGTTAACAGCTTTGCTCTTATCGTATGCCTCTATCTTGGCAATGACTTTTTCCCTGACACTCTGCGATGTCGGAGCCTTGTTTGTCAGGACCAGTTCGAAGCATCCTTCCGATATCTCCGTCAAAGAGTCCGCATACAGGTATCCTTTTAAATCCTCCACGAATATATCTTCACCGGTATTGTCAGTATATACAGTCAATACCTCCTTTCCTGCCAGCACGTCATTGACCTGTTGCCGGTTCTCCGCGCACACAAGGATACGCAATGTATCCTCCCTCTTCGTGTAGCCGGTGGATTTTAATGTTTCTATCTTCATAACTTCTTGGCTTTATAAACACGGGATGTCACAGAATTATAGCCATTGTAGCCTGCGAATATGGCCCCTCCGATACCTACATAGGAATAGTAGTCTCCTGTAGAGGTTGAATTGCTCCTTGTTATCATTTTTGATTTGTCAAAGCCGTGGAACATGGCAGTGTAACCGCCATTGCTATTGGTTATCATTGGATTAGCGACAACCACAAGGTCTTCACCCGTTATGTCAGCATCAGAGACATTCGAATTAGTCCTTTCTTCCCTGAACAGTTCAAAGTATGTGGTATCACTCTTTAAAGAACTGATCAAACGGGAACGTGCGCTGGTCAGGCAACTGTTCGACACGACCAGTTCCTTTGCAAGTGTCGACTGCATTACGGCATGTAACACCAATGCCGTACCGACAAAAGCGGATGCAGTACTTTGATCACCAAGTATTTTTTTCAATACAGCCTCATTGTTGAAAATGGCGTGAACGGATATCTCATTATTTGACCAATTCGATATATAGCTGTTTTTTGCAATCACGGTATCGATGGCAATGCCACTCGCTACAATCGCTGCCATGGCTATTGCGCTGCCACCGGCAGCTTCCATCGCGCCGGCATTACCGGCAACCACCTCCATCGCAACTGCGGATCGTGCAATGGGCGGAAAAGCGGTCTCACTGGAGACAATCAAAGCGCGTGCATCCGCATTCGTCCAAATGGCATTCTGCGCAATTTTACTACTTGCCCAGATTTTGGAAACAGCGATGGAAGAAGTAGCGGCTTCCATGACCGAGGTATTAGACACAATGTTGCTGATAGATGAGAACTCCTCAGTATCACGTCCGAGTAACGCAAGCGTGTAGCGGGATAATGACCTATTGACCTCTCCAAAATAATTGCTCCAGTATTTAGACCTCATCAAAGTATCCGTCGCATCGGGTATTGCGGCCAGTACAATTATTGAAGCGGGAGAATTAGCAATGACAGACATTATATAGGTACTGTTTATAACCATCTCAACCGCTAAATCATTAGTGAATATCTCCACCATCAGCTCCTCATTTTCCAGAACTTCGCCAAGCGTTTCAACCTCATCCGGCTCACGGCCCAGCGACATCAGCAACAGGCGTTTGGAAGGCAATTGACTACCTGTTAGAACATTCCAACGGTCGGATTCCATAAGGGTTCCCACTATATCCGGATCTGACGCAATTATCCTAAGGCAGCCGAGGCTATCGCGGATTGCATACATACAGTTGTTTTGTGCGGTCATCGACTCAAAGGCCTCCTTGTCGGCAAAAAACAAAGTGGAAAATTCTTCATCCGCAAGCAGGATTTTCATAGAGTTTGAATTATTTGCAATCTGCACTCTGAGATATACACATGCCAGGACAAACTCCTTGACGGCTTTCCGGCTGTTGGCTATATGCGTTATCAATACAGGGTTTGAATATACGGATGAATCTATAGTGGATATGTTGTAGTTAGGGAATAAAGCCCTTAAAAGTCCTATCGCGATATTGCTGTTTGAAACGGTATATTCCGGCCAATACGGAGAATCGACAACTGTTCTTAAGGTGTCATCATTTCCGGACAGGGCTTTGTAGACAGCAGCCGTATAACTATCATTCATTTTTTTCATCACAGTTTTATTACTGACCATGGCCGCCAATGCCTTGGGAGTTCTGCACGCAACTTCCATGATATCACTGTCACTCAAAATCTGTGTTACGGTCATAGCGGTAGTATAGGTGATGCCGGAAAGCGAACGGATGACAGCAGTGATATAATTCTCATTGGACAAGTCCGGCCAGAAGGGTGAATCCGCCACTTGTCCGGCAGCAACCGGATTACTCAATATAGCCGGCCCTATACTATCATCAGTAAATATTTTGAATGCGTACTTGTTGCTCATGACAGCATTCATTGCAACTTCAGACCCGATGATTTCTTTATACAAAACTGTGGAATCGATTATGACTTTCAGACAATTTAAGCTACTGATGATGATAGCCATACATCCGGCATCGGACAGTATCTCATCATAATCATCCAAAGTCTTTCCGACCTTGATGGCAAAATAACTTCTTGCGGCGTCTTCATAGAATCCTTTTTCCTTAAGGGCGGACAGTAATTCGGCGCTGTTCCTGTCATGAGTATATGACAGGAGATTGCGACTTGTATCCAATGAGGTTTTTAAACCGAAAAGAACCCTTACTCCCTGTGATTTTATGAATTCTTTAGCAAGCGCATCCGTTGAAAGCACATACCTCAGATTATCCACGCCCTTACGGTAATTCCCCTTAAACAGATAAGTATATCGCATCAACTCATTGTTTTTATCCATATCTTTTATTCTTTAAATGTTGCAATGTAATTAATTGACCCGGAAACGGAATTCATGCTATCCCCGGGAAGGAATAGGTAGGCCTGGAAGGATGTTTCGCTTATACTACTGAGAGTGATTATAAAATCTTCCACAAGAGTTGTACAGACGACAATCGGGATGCCGCTGAACTTCTCCGGAAATTCTATCGTATTCCATCCGGATGACAGGTGGATGCTCCCGCATTGGATTTCCACATCATCCCTCTCCGTGAAAGGAAGGATGTCCATACCGCTGCCCTCGGCGGATATCATCGTATTGGCATACTCCATTTTCTCTTCGTTGAATATCCACCAATAACCTTCCACTATTTTCGGAGGATTGTCGGCAAAGAGCCTCGCACGTTCGGCAGCAAGGCGGGCGGCCTCCGATTGCTCTTCGGCGTGGCCGGCGGCATTGTCGGCACCGGCGGCGGAGAAGACAGCACCTTCAGCGGCTTCCCCGGCTTTTATCGCCGCCTTTATCGCCTCATTGGCAGAGAGGTCGCATTGTTCGGCCGCATGCCCGGCACGTTCGGCAGCCTGTCCGGCGGAAGTACCCAGGTTACGTGCATTCTCAGCGGCAAGGTCGGCTGCGGCGGCAGAACCCGATGCAAGGATACCGGCGTTTTCGGCAAGCACGGCGGCAACGGCGGCTTTTCCGGCAGCCTTTTCGGCAAGGCCGGCATTCTCTATGGGATTGCAAGCATATTCCTCCTCGGTACCGGCATAACCGGATATGCGGACAGCAGCCTCAAAGGCGCTTTCCCCGCGCTGGCCCTGTAACTGCCCCTGTGTATTCCAGTCCCAGACACCATCAATGAATGTCCAGGCATAGTAGGTATAGGGAGGTTCCAAGCCGATACCGTACACGCCGTCAACGCCTGAGCCGTCAGGGACGGCGGCTTTCAACCCTTCAAGCGTATCATAATTGCCGAGAACCCTGAAACTGCTTCCGGTATCTCCTTTAGCCTGCAGGCCAGTACTGACATAACCTTCAACGCTTTCGTCATATTTCCACCAGACTCCATCAATGATTTTCGGGGGATTGTCGGAAAGGGTATTCGAGCGTTCGGCAGCCAGCCTTGCAGCTTCAGCCTGTTCGGTCGCGTGACCGGCGGCGTTGTCGGCACCGGCAGCGGAAATTTTCGCATCCTCAGAAGCCTGTTCCAGAACCGGAGCAAGCGCATCCAGCCGTTCATGAAGCAGGATGCTGTCCATATTCAGGCGTTCGGACTCGTCAGCCGATTGCTTGGCTCTGTCTGCCTGTTCATGTGCCAGCCTTGTGGCGGTGTCGGCGGCGGACTTGGATAACAACAAGTCTTTCTCCAGTGTCTCCAGCCTGACAGTCACCAGCCTTGCATCCCCGGTCTGTATCACAGACTCGACAATGACCTGCTCCGTCCGTTCTGAGAGCTCACAGATACGCTCCATCGCCTTGACTGCGACCTGAGTCGCTTGCCGGGCATCGGCAACCGAAAGCTGCATCTGGTCGAAAACGGCGTATGCGTCCACAATCGCCTGCGCTACCTGCTTCTGCAATTCACGCAATTGCAGGATGGCGGCGTAGGCTGCCTCCCTTGTACTTGCACATATAAGGATGCTGTCTTTCACCTGGCTGTCAAGCGTCCCGATGACATCCTGCATAGCCTTGCCGGAGAGTATCACTATCTGTACCTGTTCTAACTTGGTCTGCAGATAGGATGCTATCTGCATAGCATAGAGTGTGGCGTTATCCGCATTGATTGCCCCGGCAAAAGCCTTGTCTCCCTTGGCGGCAGCGTCTGCGCCTGCCTTGATTGCCTGCTCCTTGATCTCCGCCAAGTCCTTACGTTCGGCTTCCGAGAGGTCTGCAGCAGCTTCGGCATTGACGGCCGCCACGACAGCATCATCCGTTGCCTTGCGTGCATCGGCGGCGGCTTCCACCGCCGGAGCAGACAATAGTTCAAGCGGGGCTTCGACGACCGATTCCGTGGCACCAACCAGGCGAAGCGCGGGCAGGCTCACTATATTGGACAGCGAAGAGACTATCTCGACCTCTCCGACACCCTGCGAGCCGGCAAGGAGCGCTTCACGCACCTCCTGCACCAGTTGATTAAATTGAGTGCTGTCAAGTACTGCCATGGTTATACGGTCAGGATAGATTTCACATCGGCGAAGTACTGCGCGGCCAAAGCTGCCTGATTGTCGGCTGTCACTTCCGCATGACGCTCGATGGCGAAGTATGTACGGTTGTTGTCCACGTCCACGCAGGCATTGCCCACACGGGTGAGCTTCTCGGTCTGTGTCTCTCCTTCACCCTCGGTGGCCACCTGCGAGATGGTGGCGGTGATGCTGTTGATGGCGGCACCCACCGGATTACGCACGATGTACTCGATGCGGTAGTTAGCTCCGGTACCTGCAACGTTGGTGGTTGCTTTCTTTGTCTCAAACTGTTCTGAATAAACGATTGCCATAATTTTTCCTCCTATAATTAAATGGTTAATAATGATTCAAATGCCTGTTGTGTGGGTGTGTTGTACTTCTCTTTCACCACATGCTTGATGAACGCGAAGTACTCTTCGGGGACTTCCACATGCCCTTCGGAAAAGTACACCTTGCGTGCGAAGTCATCCAGCGCGATATCACCGGATGCCTGACGGATGGCATTGCCCAGAGACTTGCGGAAATCCAGTTCTTTCGGATCACCTTCGAATGTCAGTTGAACACTCACTTTTGAGAAGTCCACCAAAAGGACTTTCTTCTCTTCTTTGATTTCTTTTTCTTTTTTCATAAGTTTATAAAATTTGTATTGTCAATATGCAGGGTATGATTTGGTAATATCGCCCGATTCGTTATAAAAGAACAGTCCTCTTTCATTAAGAACAAACTGCAGATAATCAAAGTTATCATACTTATATATACCCATAGAAGTACTCATTTTCAATCTGCCGCCGGTACGTCCATAGCTGTGCAGTTCAAAGATCGCATCTGTGGTGTTAGAAACGCTTTCTGCCCTAATATCCAGTATGTTAGTTCTCCCGTCATTCATACGAATGCCGTACGAGTCAACATCTACTGTATAACTGCCGTTATCGGCGTGCATCTTTTTAGCAATGAGCGTGTCAACATTGATAAGGTTCGTTTTTAAATATCCACCTTCGATAATCGTATCGCCCAATTGGGCCAACTCGACCGCATCTTTATAAGCCAAACTGCCGAGTGAACTTGTGGATACTTTGCTGTCAATGCTATTCTTAACATCTTGTGCAAGTGAGGATATTGTCACTTTACCGTTCAGGTTTATCTTCGATGCGTCGATAGTCACGCTCTCCGCTGTCTGGTTGATGGCGGAGATTATGCCGTCCTTCTTCACGGTCAGGCTGATGCTGTCCGCGTTGGCGGTGATGCGGCTCTCGGCAGTGGTGACACGCTCGCCCAGCGAGTTGACCGTCTGTTTTGTAGCATAGAGTGCTGCGGCATCAGCCGTGGTTACCCAGCCCGCACCTTCCTTCAACGTACCGTCGGCATTGAAGCGACCCGCGATGGCTGACAGGCTGGAGTTTGTCTGGACAAGTGCAGTAGCCGTATCATCAGCCTTGTCATAGGCGGAGTTGGCTTTTGTCATGGCATCGGCCGCGGCAGTAGCGGCGTTTATGGCAGATTTGGCGGCATCGGATGCGGTCTGCTCAGTGCCCTTGGAAGCCCACCAGGTATTGCCGTCCGACTTGGTGATCCAGCCGGCCGTCTTGATGGTGTTGCTGATATTGTCGGTAGCAGTCACCATCGCCTCGATCTTGTCGGCGGTGACGTGGAAACTGCCGGTATGAGATGATACCACTTGATTCAAGGCGTTGTATTGAGTCAGTGTCGACCAGAGCTTGTTACCATCCGCTGTGGTGATCCAGCCGGCAGTGCGGATGGTGTTGCTGATGCTGTCAGTAGCGGAAACCATCGCATTTATCTTATCGGCGGTGACGTGGAAGCTGCCTTTATGTGTATCCAAACCGTTTTTCACTTCGGTCACGGATGCCGAAATCTCATTGACAGTCTGCAAAAACTCGCTGAACGATCCGGTACTGCCATCGCCTACGACTGCGGAAATGGCATCTACCTTCAAGCTGAGGTTCGCATATTTGCCGGATACGTCATTCACATCAGCACGAATTTCACCGACAGTCTGCGTGATGGCGGAGTATTTACGGCCGGTATCATCAATGCTCTCAACCATCGAATTGATCTTGTCAGCGGTGACGTGGAAACTGCCCGTATGGGTCGATACCACTTGATTCAAGGCGTTGTATTGAGTCAGTGTCGACCAGAGCTTGTTGCCGTCAGCGGTGGTGATCCAGCCTGATGAAGATATAGTCTTGTTAATCCCCGAAATGCTTGATTCAGTGGCGTCAATACGGGTCACTATACCGCTGATTTCAGTTGCACTTACATGGAATTTACCTTCGTGTGAGGTCAATCTGTTGCCTAAAGCGTCTACCGTGGAGATAGTCGCCCAGAGTTTATTGCCGTCCGCAGTGGTGATCCAACCGGCAGTGTGAATGGTATTGCTGATATTGTCGGTAGCTGTCACCATCGCCTCGATCTTGGAGGCTGTGACGTGGAAACTGCTGGTGTGTGTAGTCAACTTGCCGTTGAGGTCAGCGATGGAAGAGTTGAAATCGGCACGCAACCCACGGGCGGACAAGTCAATAGCAGCCTTGTATGCTTCTGTGACTCCTGTGCGCAAGTCCGTCAGGTCTTCGGTAAAACCCGCTTCAAGGTTCTGAGCCGTCAGGTTCACGTAGGACTTGTAGGCTGCGGTAATGCCTGCCTCCATGTCGGTGAGGTCAGCGGTAAACTTCGTCTGCAGTCCTTTGGCGGATAGCTCTATGGCAGAAGTGTATGCCTCCGTGATGCGGGTTTCGGCATTATTGATGTCTGCCTGGAACTGCACGGTCAGGTCACGGGCGGTCAGGTTCACATAGCTCTTGTAAGCTGCGGTGATACGGCTCTCCGCATCTGACAAATCCTCGGTAAACTTCGTTTGCAGATTACGCGCCGTCAGTAGGAACTCGCTGTGATACTCTTCCAATCTGGTGCCCGTCTTCTTGATTTCATCGAGGTTGGCCTGAATCTTCTTGTCGGTCGCCTCAAAGCGCATGGTGAACTTTTCTTCCATCTCGGCAAGAGGATTGTCGGCAAGTGCCAGCGAGTACAGGTACATGTCACCTGTGAAAGCCAGGTAAAAATGCCCCTTGCCATTCCATTTGCCGGCAATCTCCATCTTTTGAAAACCGGATGTCGGAAGTAGCGACTGTACGAAATAGATAGGATCATAAGGCTCAAATTCCTCCTTGTAGCTGTTTCCACTCTCATCGGACGACTCGTTTTTGAAGTACACGGTAAGCGTGCCTGTCCGTTTGACCATATAGTTGAAGGAGATGTAGAACTGGCGGGGAATCTTGATCATTACCGTGTTGCCTTCTCCATCAAGGACAGGTACTTCCTGAAGTTCGGTTACCGGTTGCCCTGACTCGTCAAGTACGGGGTTTCCGTCTGCGTCAAGTACAGGAACTTCCACTTCTTCATATTTGATTTTTTCATCAAACTTAGGATAGCGGGCGAAATTGGAGTTATACTGAGTGATACTGCTGTTTTTCAGACGGAGAACACTTCTGCCGTCTTCAAGGGTGATACTGGCCAAGTTCTCCTTATTCGCATAAAAATTATTGTTGAAGCTCAACAGCCTGTTATCCACACGGAACACGCGGACGCGATTAGTGGATGACCAGTCCATCAGGTCACCGGAAAAGGAGGCGTTACTAAGGTAGTTGTCCTTCGCGTTGATCTCGTTGCGCACCGATGAGATTTCGCTTTTTATCATGCCCTCCATGATGGAGAACATGGTCATCACATCCTTGCCGTTGGATAGGACAAAGATACCCGTGAGAAAACAGTTGTTGCCGTATAGGCCGTATCCGCTTGGCTGCATGTCTGCCGGGAAGCGGCTGTCAGATATGCCGTCGAGTGAGCCTACACGCACTTTCAGGCAACCTTCAAGGTTCTTGGACTTCACCCCGTCCAAACAGTCGAAGCGGGGCTGCCCGTCTTCGGTGGCGGAGATAAGGATAAGGCTCTGGCGGCGTTTGTCGGTGGCGTTGCCCATCAACACCACTTCGTCACCGGCTGCGGGTATCACGCCGTCAAATTCCGATAACGGCACAATGACCGATTCGCCGCTGACGGAGGCTACCTTCACCCAATAGTATTTCAATCCGGAAGGAGAAAACACCTGGCAACGCATGAAGTCATCCGGCTGGAACTGGTTGGTATCCTCAAAAGTAAAAAGGTAGTTGTTGCCGATACGCTCCACACTTTTTACCTTGCCGTTGGCGGCACTGACTACCACCATGCCGCCTACAGAACGTATCTTCTGCAATACGAGTTCATAGATGGTAAGCACTTTACGGACGGTCAGGCGGTCAAGCGTCATATTCCAGTCACCGGTAGCAATGTCCTGCCAGATCTGATAACCTTCACCGGAAAAACCGTCTACGAACTTGGAGGAACGCAGGATGGAAACAACGGCCTTGGCGATGGTGGCGAGATTCTTCACGTCCACATTCATCATCTCGGCAAGCTGGTAGACGGTGATGCCATCCTCAAACGTGATGTGCTTATGTGCTATGTCTTCCTTATCCTTGCGAATGTATCTGTCATCTATCTTGCCGAACTCTTCATCTATACGCTGGTCGGTCTGCAAAGCGGAGTAGATGTTAGCATCGGTGGCAACCGGCTTGTTTTCGTCATAGTAGCGGATGACATCGCCAATACGCTTGCTGTTGATGGACAAGCCGGCTGTAAAGTCAACGGGATAGAGCGTGCTGTCAGGCTGATATTTGCTAATATACCGTTCATCGGTTACAAGCGAGGAATATACGCTTGTGTCCGAGGGGGCGGTATCGGTATCTGTAGTACGGATAATGTCAAGAAAGGATTTTTTATTGATACCTATGGTGATGCCAGCATTGAAGCCCGTAATATACCCAGTGCTATCGGGTTGATCCTTACGGATATACTTGTCTTCAAGAGGTTTCAATTCGTCCTCAATACGCTGGTCGGTAGTAAGAGCCGTGTACACGCTTGTATCGGAAGGATGGATATCCAAATCAGAGAGACGGATGATATCAAGTAATTGCTTCTTGGATTCTCCGATAGTTATACCGGCATTGAAACCTGTCAGGTGGTTGGTGCTGTCTGGCTGGTCTTTGCGAAGAAATGTATCTATAAACAAGATATTATTAGCCGAAATCGCTTTATCTATTTCAGCCAATAACCTCAATGATGAAAAAGTGTTCCTATCAGTAGGAACAACAGTATCATTGAGCTTTATCAAATAAATGTACCCCTCCCCGCCTCCCCCTGTTTCACCACCTTCTTCTTCACCACCTTCAGGGAAATCAACATCAATATTGTCAACCATACCCTGTAAAGACACCTTGAAAATATAGCTTTTCAATGACACAATTTCCTGAGTCATTTCCGGCGCACTATTTCCCTTACGGACAAATCGCACACCATTGAAATACACGTTCGAGCAACACAGTATCCGGTTCAGGTGCTCCGCAAACCAAACAGGACATCCCTCAGCATTACCAAGAGTAAATTTCTTCTGAGTACTCTCTACAGCAAAAAGTTCAACGATATTTCCATTAGAAATTTCAAACTGCTCATTGTTGACGGCAAATGTCCAATCATCATCTTTGAAGCCGCCAGGTGCACGGAATTCAAAATAGAACTGTTCTTCACCGTTCCAGAATATGCAATCATTCCTCTGCTTATTACTACGCATAGAGTAACGAATGAGAGTAGTCTTACCCAACTCGTGCTCATCATCCGTCACTTTGAAGACATTGCATTCTTGATCGCCTACAGAAATTGAATAATAACCAGATGCCAGCCCGGTGATTGTTGAATGGAAGACTGTAGAACCATCTTTCAAAGAAAAGGATTGAAACTCGATTTCCCTGCTGGTACCATCAACATGATTCTTCAGTAAACCATTTATCTTATACTCAGTAGTGGTAATAACCTCTATGAATATGTTATCGGCAGGTGCAAACAACTGTATGTACCTGCTCTCAGCCCCGAATTTATCAGAGGATGGGCTAAAGAAAAGTGGAGTAAATGGTGATATCTTTATCATAATTAACCAATACTTTTAATTTGCAAATTATAATCAACCCCTTCATAGTGCCCAATCTTGTATTTTAGCTCGTTTATGAAGCAAGTATATAGCAGGCTATTCCTTTCAACCTCAACAAGAGCATTCACATCCGATGGTATTCCACCGTCAGCAGTACTAATACTCAGAGTGCTCACGGTAAACAGAGGATCTGTTAGTTCTATATCCAAGTTCTCAGCAACATCATTAATCCGGATATCACTGTTACCCGATGAAGAAGCAAAGCGTAATGACTTGACAAATGAACCAATATATTCCTTATTAGCTTCGATGATAGATCGAGGTGAAAACATCGCGTTAAATATGGTTGATGATGAAATTATTCCAGATACTTTATACCCTTCTCGTACAAGCTCATAACATTCAGCGTTTTCTTTCAAATGAGCACCGACAAAGAAAGCATCATTGTCACTCTCATTATCGGTTGTATCTTTACCACGCTTGCTTACCAAAAATTCTATTCCGTAAGGATCAGCACGAAGAGGGCTTATCAATTCAAGGGCCTTATCCGTAATGGTTATCCCTGTGTCATACTCATTCGTAAAATGGAACTCATCACGTCCGTTGATGCTGTCATAGTCTTGTTTATCGTAACCGACTCTCAGTAAAGAGTAAATAAGTGATGAGTTCACTTTTACCTTAAAATCCATTCCAGTATAGCTTATGCGCTTTTGTACTTCAGAATGAAACAAAGAAGTACGCTTCTTAAAAACGACTTTATTTTCAGCAATATCCGGTACATAGCCGTAGACAACCTCCATCCAATCAGAGAAATTCTTGAATGAAGTATATATTTTAGCCCCGTCCAATCCTCTGGCGCTCTCTGCCGCCATTATCACAGTGGAGGACAGCCGAGTATCATCCTGATATTCTATTTCGCCTACATAGCCCTCATTTTCCTCATTCATGCTCTTTAATAAGCGATTAAGAAGTACATCGGGTTTAATGACATCAATACGTTCTGGTTGCATTTTTGCCATGTAATAGACAGACATTTTAAAATTCTCAATATTGATTCTTACTCCGGCTTCTGTATTGAGATAGATTCTATAAACCATACCTATTTTCCCAGATTCATTCTTTGTCGGATCTACCAAGACAAGCCCTTTTTCATTATAATGATATACGCTTCCAGCTTTAAGACCACTTGTATGTGAACCATTAACAGAACCCACTGAAGGTACTCCACCAACCATTTTTTGATATTCAACTTGAAACGATCCAGTACCGGATGAAATGGTAATATCACAACTCAAATCCATGTATAAGCCGTGTGGAGGTAAAGCAAGCAATTTCATGAAAACTCCTTTGGTATTGCCATAATAAGCACCATCAGATTCATGGTATGGTGTTATAAAATCACCGACATACACTTCAGGATTAGTATCTACAACATAGACATCAATATTCGTATTAGCCTGAGACGTACCAGAAGGATATATATATTCATCGTTATCAATGTCGAAGTTAAATGTATTCAGCATCAACAAACGATCATAATTGAGAGCCTTTTCTTCCTTTAATTCACTTACAAGGTATTCGTACTGAGTACTCTTCTTTGCCTTAATCTTAGCTGCAAGAGTACTATCTATTGCATTGATATATAAAATGCTATCATCATATTCCAATGAACCGAAATCCAGATAACTACCGAAGAGATACTTCTTGCTCCTATCGTTATCAATAGTGTATATCTCTATCTGAGCATTAGCGTTCAAATAGTTGGTCCGGTATTCATTAAGTAAAAGGTTATATGCTTTCCCGGTAAACTCAAACTTCGAAGAGAATGAACGAATTATCCCGCTAAAATCATTCCGTTTCAACGAGATATTAATCTCATCCCAATTACTAATGCAATCCTCATTAATAATATGAGCCGTACCATTGATGATTAGAATATATCTGTTCATACATTTTTCTTTTGCGGCGAATATAAAGAAAATGCCAACCGGCAAACTGGTTGGCAATTATCTTGACATTGCATAAATGTGGTAAAAGTCGCGCAATCATATTATAATCAACGCATTATAACAGATACAAATAAAAGCATGAATTTGCTAATATCACTTCATCTAAGTTCACGCCTCAATAATTCCCTACCAAAAGATATGCGACTGCGTACCGTTGTAACAGGAATATTGAGCAACTGGCCTATCTCATCATACGAGTAACCTTTAGCATATAATAAGACACACTCTATGCAACATGATTTGAAGGCACATCGCCGGATTATCGATAAGATTTCATGAAATAAAGTCCCTTCTGATGCCAAGCGTAAAGATACAACTTGACAGACATCATCATAGTCAACAAAGCGAATGATGGACTTGCGGTTGTAGTTGGTTATATAAGTGTTTTGCATGATCACTTCACACCAAGGCTTCAAAGGTCTACCAATCTCAAACTTATCCTTATTCAACAAGGCTTTATAAACTGTATCATTTGCAAGATCTTCTGCATCTTGCATAGACCAACAATACTTTCTTGCAACCTTTACGATCCAAGGATAAATCAAAGCTATTTCCTTCTCAAAGTCCATACTCATTCCTCCTCACGATACGCATGGTAACTTCACCAGCTATGCTTTGTTCGACAAGTTCTCGCTGCCTGACACTCTGCTCATACAAATCATTGGCAGACTGCTCCAAAGACTCTATGAGTCTATCAACAGAAGGTTTGGAGGGAACAAGGTTCTTTACTTCGGATAACTCAAGAATTATCCGATTACATTTACTCTCAATAGAGTTTAGTTTTTGTAACAGCTTGCAATAACCTAAATGGTCAATGCCGCATTTAATGCTTGTTTTTTGCATAAGAAAACTCATTAGTAGTTCGTAAAAAGAATTACTAATGAGTTCATCAAAAGTCTGATAGCATTAAAAAAAATATTTATACTATCTAAATGTTCCCCTCTTATTCATTATGTCAACATTCACTTGGTTTACAATATTGGCATACACAGCAGCATTAATCTGATGCATATCAATGTGCATTTTGATGTATGTCATAATAAATGCAATTTCTGAGTCATAATAAGAACGTATATCATCTGGCGAAGACTTCTCTTTAGTTTTCTCCGGATCTGCATTTACTTCCTCATTACGATGCTGTTCAAAGGTAGCATATCTCAGCAAATCAGCAACTCTATCTTTTAGATTGTCATCGTTCACACCGGAAACATCCTCATCAATCATAACAAGTAAGGAACGTATATCCGCGAATTCTCCCTGCAACACAAGCATATTACAGATACGAAGAAAGAAGACTTTCATCTTTGATTTCACAGATTCCTCTTTATCCGCTATTAAAGCCCTCATTCCAGGCTTGTCAGCAATAAATCGGTATGAAGCAATTAACGAACGGGCACATTCTTGCAACTCGTTTTCTTTAACCTCATCGCCATCTGATAACACAAGGTAATTTCCACATAACAGTTCAATAAACTGCGCTAATGTTATTTCGTTTAATCTTGATTTCATAATTTGTTCAATATATATAAGTCAAACTCCCTATTGTAAGCCTCTCTCCTACGCTGTTTCATTGATTTCATAAGCAGATTGTTCGTCATATCCATACGACGCTCAAGGCCGGAATAATCGTTATAGACAGTAGTAGCACTTCCTTTATCAGTATTTCCCAGGAAAGAGAACATAGGAGAAAAGCTGTCCTTCTGCCAGTCAATGGGACCGAAATCATTAACATCAGGGAATACCTGAGCACCTTTAGGCAAATCAACAAGCATGGGAGTGTCCGGGGTAATCCACGCAAGTCCCTTATACATGACAACTTCACGCTTTCCGGCATCACCTACAAGAGCTTTTCCCCCGGGATGAGCGCTATTTTTCGTACCCTCAGCATATGATGGTATAGGGGTAGCGGCAATAGTGGCAACTTGAATAGCTCCCATAGCTCCAACAATGGCCGCCAACACAAAATTAGGCAATGATTTAGTAATCGCTAACGCTGTGGCGATACCTGCTTGTGCAATACTTGTAGCTTTATCCCAAATAGCCTGCTTTCTGGCAAGATCCTGTTTTTTCTTCTCAAGTTCTCTATTTTTTGCAGCAGTTTTTTCCTCCGCAGCGCGTTTACGAGCCTCAGCTTCTTCCTCCGAAATAGCACCAGTCTCTGCCAATCTCTCTATACGTTCAATATCCCGGTCGCATGCCTCATCATTAGCATCTTGTTCCTCTTCTATCTTTTCAATTCGTACACCGTAGCTATTCTGAACTATATCATTAACGCCACTGAACACATCTATAACAGCAGATGCCAACATTTCAAAACTTAGCTTACCATCCTCAGCGATATCTTGTATGATTTTAGATAAGCCAGTGAATATATCAGCCGTATCGCCAAGAGCACCTCTTGTTATATCATTTATATAACCAAGACTATCCTTAAGTTCAGCCAGATATTTCTTGTGTTCCTTCTCAGCATCTTTTATGGAATCCTCCTCTGCGTCACGTACCGCATTAGCTAATGTTATCTCAGCATTAGCAACCTTTTCCTTTATTTTCAATTTGTCTTCAGGAGAAAGTCCTGGAGTATCAGCCATTATCTTAGCCAACTTCAAGGTATCTTTCAACTGTTGCAACATATATTTTTGGGAGATTTCCGATTTCCTTTTTTCATAGGTTTCAGTGTTCATTTCACCTATTCTATACAGCTCTGCAATTTCATCAAGTTCCTTGGCCATTGCTGCATTAATCAATACAGTTCTCGAAGCATACTCCTCTTCAAGCTTTTTGTTCTTCTCAGAAGCAAACCTTTCATTCAATTCCTGTCGTTTCCGAACGTATTTCTGTTCTATAAGAAAGACATCCTCGCCACTGGATTCAGCAGCCTTCTTCTCTTCTTCTTCCCCAACATCAAGAAGACGCATTCTTAAGTCAAGCTCTTCCTTAGTGCCTTTTTCTACCGCTGATAATCGGTTTTCTATATTCACCTTCTCGAATCGATGAATATACTCCTCTTCATATTCCGCTAAAGCCTTAACTTTAAGTTTTTCAAGATTAATCCTCAGAGTATTTTCAGCAGTGCTATTGCCTTTTATAGCATCAACCCGCTTTTGATAGGATAGTTCTATTTTAGCAAGTTCCTTTTCCAAACCATCGCTCATTATCTCTATCTCAGACTCTTCCAAATCACGTTGAATCTTCAAAACTTTTCTAGCCGCTTCCTCTTCGGCTTTTATTTGTTCTTTAGTTTTTCCGGATGTTGCATCAGTTTTGGGACTAAAGTCCATATTGGAGATAAAATCAATTTTATAATTCGCAGAAGCAAGAGAAGCTGTTCTGAACTCAATGAGATCGAATGTTCTATTTATTTCTTCACGAAATTCAGAATTAGTTTTTTGGAGTCCTAAACCTTGTTTCCAAAAACTACTCTCAGCAAATTCTTTATTCAATTGTTTGTTGGTTTCCACATAACTGTTCAGTTCCTCTTTTTCAATGGCAACCGAACGTTTTAAAACAGCCAACCGTTCATCTTTGGCCTTTTGGTAGGCTTTCGTTTCATCCATACCGTTTTTTATATAAAGTTCAGCCGTACGCTCAATCTGCTTCCTGTTTTCTTCCTGCCACTGTATGTCTATCTTAGCTGCTTCCTCACCTTGAAGTTTGGCTTGCCGTAACCTCTTCTCTCCCAGCTCCTCAACAGAGGTGGTGATTTCCTGTATTCCGTTTAAAACACTCTTTAAGACATCATTAATAAAGATTTTTCCTTTTGCCGTCATAATCTCAAAGAAACCGCCTGTAGAGTCAAATAAGTCTGAAACGGCATTATCCAGTTCCGTCTCTGACCTTAACAGTTCTTCCTGTACCTTTCCAAGCTCACCAGCTTTCCCTTTCACATCATCCAAGCTCGTGGTAATATCTTTCAAGGTACGCAGGTATTGAAGACCAGCATCCTCCCCCGGACCGCCAAATATATCTGCAATGGCGGTACCGACCGCAGAGCTATTCTCCGGTAAATCATTTAGCTTCTCTGATACTCTCTGCATTACCTCAAATGTTGTCAGCTCACCCTTGCGTAATCCTTCCATTACTTCTTTTGAAGAGATACCAATACTATCAAGAGCATCCGCTGTCGCAGTTGTCATCTCCCTGATACGGAGATTACCCTCTTTAATAACATCAATTCCCTTATCTGAATAAATGCCTGACTGATTGGCTTGTGCTGTAATGGCAATGAATTGGCTGGCAGAAAGTCCCGCTTCCTTAAAATATGCCGGATATTCCTTCAGATTATCTAAAAACTGACCATTAGCATCAGCTCCGGCTATAAAACCGTCACGGACAAGCTGAAGGGCTTCCGCGTTACCTATGCCAAACTGTTTGGAAACGGCATTGACAGCAATCAGAGTTTCCTTGAAGTCTTTATCATATGTATCGGAAAGAGCCTGAACCTCATTTCGGTAATGCTTCATCTCTTCCCCTTGCAGCCCGGTAAACTGCGAGGTCAGCCGTGAGGCTTTCACAAGCCCTTTATTATAGTCATACCAGAACTTAAAAACAGCACCGGCAGTAGCCATTCCCGCAACAGACAGGAAAACCGGATTTTTAAGTAAAGTAAGTAAAGTGTTGCCAAATGCCTTTGCCTTTACAGACAAGACATCAAAGAAATTCTCCTTATCAGCTTCAGCCGCCATATTAAGCAATGAATCTGCAAATTTATTATTCAAGCCCAACGCATTCTTTATGGCAGGAGCATACTCGTTATCCAATGCCGAAGCGTAATTACCGACATTACGCTGAAACTCTCCCATATCAGCCGCAAGCTCTTTCAGTTGCTTATCAGCCTTCTGTATCTCAGCGGCAAGAATTTTACCATTAGGACTGTCTTTCTCAACCTGGTTCATTTGCTTATAAGCCCTTTTCATCAGTTCCAGCCTATGCGATAACTGGTCATAACTGCCGGCAGCGGCCTGAGAAAGTTTTTCCTCTCTTGAAAGGATATTGTTAAGTTCACTTTTAGCCGTCTTCAGCGTCCTTTCTCTTTCTAAAAGCGATTGTCTTCTTTTCAGCAACTCATCGCTGGCAAGCGTTCCTTTCTTTTCCGCATCGTTAAGTTGTTTTTGTGCTTCAGTAACTGTTTTCAGTTCAGTATTGATTCTAACCAAGCTCTCAATATTCTGCCCCCTAGCACCGACTATGTCCAAAGCAATGGCAAGTGCATTCTTGTCAGTCTGGTAAACCTCGCGTTTTTTGGCATTCTCTTTACCCAACTCAACGATATGCTCACTGATACTTTCATTAACTCTGGAAATGATTTCCTCCTGCTTCTTTACCGTCTCATTCAACTGAACATTAGCTTCCTGAGCTTTTTTGGTCTGAGCCGCATATAGTGCAAACAGCTTATCAAGCTCTTTAGGTGTCTCTATCTCCATTTTCAATCCCTTGGCAAGCTCTTCTGCCACTTCCATATAGGTCTTTTTTATTTTGAGTAACTTTACATCACACTGCTCAAGTCTCTCAAGCTCGCCATCTTTAATCAACCCGCTTATTCCAAATTCTCCCATCACAAATAATGTCTAAATTCGACAATTTCACCATCTATCTCACTACCTGCCTTATCGAAGCCATACGTACCATCCTGTCTTCTATACACAACATAGATGCACTGTTCCAATATGGCAGCCTTTCGTGCAAGTTCGCTCACATGAGCATACTCGCACATAATCTTTTTATTATCACAACCGCAACTCATCTGTAACCGCTATTAGCTATGAATTTTTCCAGCCAGGGGCGAAGAATACGTTCAGAGAAATATTTCTTTGCAGTATCTCCAAGTTCAAAGATTTCACTACCGTACTTCTTTTCAATGTCCGGGCCTTCGATGAAGCCAATAGTCTTTATCTCCATGACCTCACCGGATAACCGGGTCTGTATGCTATCATGGAACTTACCAGTTATGTACAAGTTGGGAACTTCAATCGGACGCGGTGGCAGGAATAAAACCTCTGACTCAATTGGTGGAGTAATATCATTCTTCCACTTCTTATAACTTTTCGCCCGATGGAACCAGGGCCCCGGTTCATTGAAATACGGATCATTATCATAATCCGGACGAAGCAAACGTTCTTTTCCGTTCATACCACTGTAAAGTTGCTCACGTATAAGAGATTCAATCACATTACTATTATCCTCCATACACGCAAGGCATTCCCGTTTGATACCGGTATTAATCTTATGGATCACTTCATATACTTCATCTATGCTGGCCATATCTTTTAAAAGAAAAGGGGGATGCGAAAAATCCCTCATCCCCCTCGTTCATCACTCATTTTCTTCCTTGACCTTTCCCTTCTTTATCAAATCGTATGCATCAGAAAGCATTTTCTTACGATCTTTCTCCGGGCGGTCCTGCCAAATCACCGGCATATGCTTATTAATGAAGTCGGACTTCTTCATAGCCTTTATTGCCGGCTCAATAAAAGTCACACCTTCAATGATCATGCAGATACCCCCTCAATGTATTTGATACCATTCTCATACAATACAGAAGGAGCTTTAAGGGAGACTGTTCCTCCACCGTCAGCAGGCTCTATCGTAAGAATTCCATCTGCATAAGTAGCCACCGTAGCACCGTTCAACACTTTATCGGCGGCTTTTGCTATTGCTCCACCGTGCAAAGGAGTAAGGTCATACCCGCCGATTTTCTCGATCAACTTGTACTTGTTGGCTTCTTTGCTCACAAGTGAAACTTCTGTCAAGCCTTTGAGTCCATTCTTGATATTGAAATTTAGCTTGACGAAATCAATGTGCGTCAACAAATCCTCAATATCGGCATGACAGAAGCTGACTGTCATAGTGGATTTTGAGGAGCTGGTGGAGAAGGGAGTTGCAGTAGGATAAATCGTTGACATCGACATTCCAGCGAGTATATCAGTGCCATCATTGTAGCCATACAAGAATTTATCGTCGTAGAAATAAACATCCCACTCTTTGGTGGCAGCCTGCAACAGTTTAGCATTAAGCGTTTCATCAAACTTAGGCAAAGTGAATGTTTCCGTTTCAGCACTCATTCCATTGTATTGGCTTGGACCATAACCTACAGCATTAACCTGAGGTTCACCGCCATTTTTAGCATATTCTACAAAGGAAGGAATCGGATATACCCGACCAGGCCGGTCGGCATGGCACAATTCTTCAAGTGTTTCCTTTGTAAGTTCAGCAGGTAACTTCTGGCCTTTCTCTACAATGATGCAGCCTTTAACCCTACCCCAATCAATCTGACACGTAGAGCCGCCAGTATTAAGTAACGCGCTCTCACAGGTTCTAATATTTCTCATTTTATCTACAATTTGGATTGTTAATAGTAATTTCCATACTTTTGATATTGATGGCGTCTATAGTCTCACTAAGGGCATCACCCTTCTCAGTGTAGACTCCATATCTGCCATACGAATAGTTTTCTGAATAACCATGTTTGACCTTGTCTTCATACCCCCAATCAAACCTTTCATCTTCCAGAAGAACAGTTATCAATCGGTTGTAAATCGGACGAAGAATATTCTTGAAAGATGTGATATGACGTTCCTCATTGCTCCACTCACGGTTGGATGAGCAAGCTATGACTAATGAAACTTTTGCCTTTGCAAAGTAATCCGTGCTGTTCCTTTCCTCAGTAATCGGACAGAATAGCGCTATGAGAGGAAACTTTGAAGGTGTCGTCTTATCCGATTTAGTAGCGGTATCAAGTACGTCTTTAACATACTGACCGTTTCCGAATACAAAATTTATTGGCAGGTTCTTAATAACCTTCCGGGTACCTTTACTATCAGTATAGATCACCTCAAGCTCTTCCGGGATTTTCTTCACCACATCAGCGAATATGTCTATGATATCGGTATTGATCATAAGTTGAAAGTATTGATCGGAGTTAATAAATTGCTGTCAATACTTACCGTGAAAGGACATTGCTTCGAAGATGCCCACCTCACAAACTCACGGTTCTTCTTTACCATGTCATTCCAAGTACTTACTTGCCGTTGGATCGGTGCGACATAGGTGTTATCACACTTTAGTCGTACAATTCCTTTAATGGTAGCCTGAGTATTGGCATCACGCAGGATATAGAAGAACACATAGTTAGCGAACGGTTCGCGTAGCAGCTTGCATAATGATTCATACTTTGATTCTTCCTCACCCGCTGCGACAGTAGTTTCTTCCTCACTGTCTTCCTCGGCTTCGGCATTCTCCTGTTCCAGCAATTCAAGATAGTCTGTTACCTCTTTGGAGAGTTTATGCCCCAACATGCTTGACAGGAAAAGAGGTTGGAACTCCTTTATATATGCCACTATCGTATCATTCACAGCAATGGAATCTTGTGAAGGAAGTTCTGCTAATGTCGCATTAGCAATATGCCGCGGCCCAGCGAGGAAATATGAAACATCAATTAGCATCGTTATTCAGTTTTACGAGTAGCCGGTCTCCCCCTCTTTTTCTCTTCTACGTTGATTGTTTTATCGTCAGACGTTTCAAGTTCTTTAGAGTCTTCGGCCGGGAGTTCCTTTGAGTCACCTGCAGGCAACTCCTTATTATCTGCAACAGCTTCAAGTTCCGAAATACGGGCCTGCAACCCATCGCGTTCAGCAGTCAGAGAAGTAATGAGAGCATCCTTCTCTTTCATGTTCAGCTCAAAACCTGATATTTGCGATTTCAGACTTTCATTCTCTTCAACGGATGCAGTAAGTTCAGTTAGCTTTTCATCCATCGCTTTACGGGCGTCTTCCTTGGTGATAAGCCCGCATTCGGAGATAGGGGTGAATGAAATCAATCCCCTACCTGTACGAATGCGTTGTTCTCTAATCACATTGGCGACATCCTTTTCATTTCCATCAAGAATGTATTTCATATTTTATGATTTAGCTTTAGTGATCGCAGTTTTCAAAGAGGCAAGATTGCCATAAGCATAAGCCCAAGGCATGTAAACCGGGAAGATTACTTCTTCTTGCGCAATCAAAACAACTTCGTTACACAACTTGGTGTCAACATCTTCAGCCCATTCAAGAGTCAATGAAGAATAATCAACCAAGTTTGAAGCCTGATTAAAGTCTCCAAGCAAATATTTTCCAGGCATGATACCCTGATATTCAATGACAGGACGTCCAGCAATGTATTTCATACCGTTTCGCATTGAAACAATCCCCAAGTTTCGCCCGGTAGTGTCTTTTTCAGATTCGATAGCATTGACTGTGATCGGATTCAAAACTATGGCGTTCGGATAATACTGTGCATACGTCATTACAGCGAAAGCAGTCTTTACGACATCTTCGGAGTTCGGTTCCTCGATGTTCTTGAAAGCAGCATTATTCACGGTGAATGTCATTTCTGCAAGGGCAGTCTCAGCACCTTTGTATGCAACACCCTCAATGAGAATTTGACGGTCATTCATCTTAACGAGAGCATGAGCGCTGTTAAGGTCAGTATTCACGGCTGCCTTGGCAAACGTGATTGTCATACCATCAATAATTAAGTCTTGCGGATTGGCAAACTCAATGACAGTATCCTTGTTATCATTTTGTCCTGATACAGCCTTGACAGAACCGGCAGAACCTGTGATTATAGCATCACTGATGATGGCCTCTACAGAAGTAACACCTGTATGATTCACGATACCGAGCAGATTTTCACCATTGCCATCTCCAAACAAGATGTTCCAGTCTTCAGCCATCCATACAGCCTCAGGTAACATATTAAGGATGTATGAACGGATATACACACGGCTTTTGAGCATACGTCTGGAAATTCGGATATGTGTACCCAAACGTTTAGTGCCAGTCTGTTGCTCCTTAACCTTAATGCTCGATTCAGGCAATCTACCATTCTCGGTAACATACCTGGCGTTACGGTCAAAATCATACACTTGGGCATAAGCCAACTGAGGGAACGCCGGATCACCCTGCAAAGTAGTAAGCACATCGCGCATATGCAACGGTTTATTTGAAACCTGACTAACTACGCGCTTTTGCTGTTGGGTAATCAATAATTCACCGGTATAATTGTCGGTCATAGACACAACATCTTTCAAGGAGAAACCATCAAAAGCACCGGATTTACGCGTCTTGCCAGAAACAAAATCGGCAAATTTTTCAGAGTCCAACATCTCATTCAATTTCTCATCGAATTTGTTGATAGTCTCCATTGATAAGCCTTTTTGTTTCATTTTCTCGATGCTTTCACCCAAATTCTTGACCTGTTCAACGAGGATTTCGTTGTCCTTGATAAGCTGAGTGAACTTTTCACCATCGTAAGCTTTCAACAGATTGTTGACTTCGGCGAACTTTTCAGTCACTTCACTGGGGGAAAGCATACCCTCAAGAGATTTGTTCATGACATCACACATCATACCAGCGATGTTTTCCATGAACGACTTCTGCTCAGTCGGCAGATGGTCAGTTTTCAGATTAAAATCTGATACAGTAAATTTCTTTAAAGACATAATTTTTTTCAATTTATTGTTCGACAAAGCAATCATTCAGAGTGTGGAAGAAAGTGCTGGTATCAGCGGCTTTCTCTGTATCAACAGTTACTTCATTGGCTCCTGCTGGCGGGGTCTGAGTGTCATTCAACGGCTCATCGCTACCTTTAGGTGAAGTATCTGTTGACTCATCTTTGATAACTGCATTACTTTTATAGACTCTTGCCCAGCAATGAGGGCAACGTACATAATTCAAGATATTATCCATAGACTTAACATCCAGCATTTTCTGTGTGTCAAGAATAGCAATAACCTGTTCCCGGATTTGCGGGGTGAGCTTATTCATTTCCTCACGGACAATATCCTCTGTAATCCACCGGTGATATTGCGCAGCAAGCTCTAATACCTGCTGAGAATAAGTTACTTCTGGAACATCATCATAGTTAAACTCATAGCCACAATGTGGACAAGTTACTATAGGAGCACCACTAAGCGCTTTTAGCATTAAATTCAGTTGCATATCATAAGCATTTAAACGTTCGTCAGAATACCTGAAATGGAAGGACTTCCGGATAAACTCTATAGCATCTTTTACCTGCTCATTCGTGGCAGACTTAATATCAACCAGAAACGTTTGAGGATTACTCCCCCATGCGGTCAAAGTCGAATATTCTCCCATGAACCATTCTTTTACTTTTCTTCGATCTGCCTCATCACGCTTTATCGCTTTGACACCGATAGAATGTTCAAGAGTTCTACCATTCTCAGCATACAGTTTGTAATCTTCCAAAGTGTCGCGCCCCATCTGTTTTTTGAGATTAATCTGCCCGACCATCACAAGATTATTTTCCTTTTCTTCACCAGAAAGAGGAACACCTAAGAGTTGGTCAGTTCTATGGTTTAAGAACCAACGCATACGATTAAAATTCTCTTTCAATGTTTTATTAAAAGAACCAGGCATTGAAATATCATCCTGTGAATCCTTAACACCAATGCCATTAACAGCTACTGTAACAACACCTTTTTCATCAACATCATTTGCCTTCGTTTTGCACAGAAGGTTTTTGTAATTCTCCATCTACACTTTTTGTTGTTAAGTTCAACATCGTTTTAACTTTCTCTATTTCGTCAGGTGACATCTCGTATATGAGTTTACTATACAGCGGGATTTCAACCTTACTTTCTCCTATTTGTGCTCTCCAGTCATTCAAACAGATAATACCGGAAAGGAATTCTTCACGACATCTCTTAGAGATACTTGTGTTAACCGTTTCTGCCTCTTTCTTTCCTTCTTGCAGACAATCGACATGACTGAAATCACAGTCGATATAAAGCCCATCGGATTCAAGCCCCAAAAATTCAGTGATATCTTTGCAGAACTGACTACACATAGGTATGATTATAGAGCTATACACGTTCTTCTCAACTGTTTTCTGATTATTAAATGTGGAGCGATCTTTACGAGGTACAAGCTCGGCCGGTACACCGAAAGCACCGGCAATACTAATTGCATCAGCTAATGTCTCTTCAAAGGGCTGTAACTCTTGAATAGACAAATTGGTACGAAGAAAATCCAAAGGAATATTTGAAATACCAAAAGGAAACTGCCCCTTTCCCACTCCATAGGTTTTGTTATGCTCTTTCAAAATTTCTTTTTTCTCATCAGGAGTCATTGCAATTGTACCTGTTTCATCCTTTTTGGCAGAAATCAGCCATCCCAGACCTCCACGTTTAACATATATCACATTTCTGGCATCATAAACTGCAATAAGGTTACTTATAGGCTTTAGCTGAGACTTTAGCCTACTGGTTCCACGCAAGAAACCCACTCCCGGGTATAAATTAGGAATACCCTCACGATCATGTAATATCTGCTTAGATGGAATATGAATACCAGCACTGAAACCAAAACTCAAATTATAGTAATCTACTATTTCTTCAATTTCAGCAATGCCAAACAATGGAATACTATTACGTACAGGAACAATCTCGACCTTATCGGCAGGCAATACCCAATAATTGGAACACCATTGCCACAGGTTCTTGATTTTCAAGAAAGATTCCGGAACAGCAGCTCTGAAAAAGCTATCGCCAACACACAATTTGTATACATGATGAGAGTAAACAGTTTCCTTCCAGCTAAACAAACAATTAGGTTTATTCAGGATTTGGTTTACCTTTTGATTATCCCAAACAATACTATCGTCTTTCGCTTTCTTTAGCTGAAACGTGGCACCTGCAACTCTGGAGGCGATATAGTCAATAGGAAAAAATACCTCCGGAACGGTATTGAACAGCTCAAGGAAATTGCGACTACAAACGAAAGGATTAGCAAATAATTCCTCTGCTACAAAATCCGAAGAATCTGTTGTATCTTGTGGCTGGATTTCTTTTTCTTTATCAGCCGTATTTTTCAAATCATCATCTGATTTCTTTTTAAAAGGGTTCCAACTCATCTGATTATCTTTTGAAGCAAATATAGACAGAAGAGTATACAGCTTTTCTGAATCAAAACATCTTGACACATACATTTAAGAGTACAATAGTACATATATAACTAACTATCAACTCGTTACATAGGGTATATTTTAAGAGAGGTATTTTATTATGTAGTACGCCAAACCACTCAAAGCAATGTTTGCTTCTTTGTTTTCACTATCAATATTATAGTCTAACAGGCTATTCAGAAAACGACAATAGTCTTCAGATTCCTCAAGCATACTTTCGGATAGCAGGAAGTATTCTCTAATATAATCGGAGGTAGCAGCAATACGCTTATCCACATCCGGGAATTCTTTAGCAACCCTCACGTCGGGAAGCGTTTCACGAAGTTCTCTCACCATTGGGAAGTAAGCATTTGAGCATTCCACAATGTAAGGGTTTGCTTGATGGTGTTTTATTGAAGACTTGATTTCATCCATAGAAGACGTCTGCCGATAGACGACATCAACCAAGTGCCATTTCTCACCACACTTGAACGCTTGAACAAGCAAGAAGTGTCCGTTGACATTCGGCATGACATAGACAATCTTATTGCTATATTCATGTTCAGTGCCTGGGTTGAAGTACGAGAAAGCACCCTTGTTGCCGTAGAGATTTCTCTTTCGCCGGTTGCTGAAAGCAGTGTACTCTTCATGACATAAGTCTGTCACTACATAACGAAACGTATCTGAAAGGTGCCCGTGCTCTTCGTATGTCTGCATTGTAGTCTTATTCTTGACCTTAGTTTTGAGGATGGCACCGTTAGCGTCTTTCTGCACGCTCATGTAATCTTCAATAGAAACGGTACAGCTCTCATCAATACCTATCTCGATACCCGGCACTATTTCGTCAAAGATAGCATTGATAAACTCACCAGTCATCGCTACACTTGGATTCTTGTTACCTACCTTATCTTCAATCTCAAAACCTTCTTTCTGCAAAGTATCTATGAACAAGTCCATCCAGGAACGTTTCTCATCATCAATACTATTGGCTGCCTTCGTCGAAGCGTCTCCATGCAAGTAGACCTTATCACAGTAACCAATATCTTTCAAATACTTGCCTACAAGTTTGGAAGACTTCTTCACAGTATTGTTTGGGCTCTCGGCACAAGTCTCATGGAACTGCCATATCTTAATGCCAGTGGATAAATCCACCTGCCAATACGATACGCTGATGTATGGAAGTACATTATTATCGACTGATATATGGATGGGGAGGTCTGGTATATATGGATGCTCGCCGGAATGCCTACCTCTATGAAATGAACCAAAGAACTCGCTACCAGTACGAATGACGCCCCACTCGCCCAGAGCATATACATTGTAATAATCCGGATCATTCAAACGGTCTTTCTCAAAATCGGCAATACATTGTTCATCATAATATCCATAAGTTCCGTCCGGGCTGCCAACAACCCAGAAGTTATTCAGATAGGTGGATTGGATAACAACCATATCCGGTGCATGTTCCTCTATCTGCCTGGTTCTCGGATTCAAAATCGACTTCGTAGAGTTCATCCGGATGGATTTTACTTTTGTCAATTCCTCCGGCAATGCTTTCCCGGCAATTTCCACAGTCATAGAGACATCATGCCACTTCTCTGTGTCAAACAGCTTCCTTTTTATCCAACACGTTTCACTAACAGGGTTGAAAGTACAGATAATTTGCTGGCCGACTTTTCCACGCAGGCGCTTACGTATCTGCTTTAAATCCGGTTCATCAAATTCAGATAATTCCTCAAGGTGTACACGTTTATAGTTGGATATACCCTTTATCTTCTCTGGATCATCAAGACCGGAGAAGTCAATTTTTGCACCATTGTACAAACACTTAATTGTGTTCTGCTGGAATTTGAAGAGATGGTCTATTCCCAACCCTTTAGCCGCTACTTTATAGTCCTCATAGATGGTTTTCTGTATAGAAGCTCCAACCTTACGCATAACCAAAGTGTTCTCTCCATCCTGTAAAGTCTGTATAAGTATTGTCTGAGCAACACTATAGGACTTTCCGGACGAAGAACCACCATACAAGATGATGAAACGCAATGTCGCATCTTGTAAGTACTTCAGCAGATAAAAGCCGTTAGGATTGAGTTTTTTATAATTTACGATCATTCTATATTGTTCTATAAGTCGGACTCCACAGCTGGAGAAACACCCGAAATCGTCTATTTTATTGTCCTATAATTCTGATACGCTATCATCATCGAACCCAATGCGAAGCTCACCGGATTTTCCTCCACTATTGGTAAGGTCTATCTTAGTAGGCGCGTCCCATCCGTTCCAGGCACCAAGTAACCGGGCCGCCTCAGTCTTACCATGATATTCATAAGTAACCTCTCCCCGCTTGTTCTGTATCTTCTTCAATGCATTACGAGCACGCTTTGAAAGCTGGGATGGACTTCTCAGCTTAGCCTTTCCAGTCTTCGGGTCTATATAATGCAAATCATCCGGGTCTGCGAGAACAATATCCATTAACACCTTCTCGACCGTTTTACGCTCAACCTCAGACTCTTTCGCCCTCTTATCCCTTATTTCATTTATCCTTGCACTAACCTTGCTATTTTTAAGGAGCCTGCTTGCAGCACTCCAAATCGTTTCAGGTTTCATGTTTAAAGTATCATAAGCCATACGATACGCCTCACTTGCATTGCCGTCTGTGTCAACGTAATAATGGCAGAACTTCTCTTGTTTCAATGTTAATGCTTTCTCTTCACTCATAGCTACACATATTATAAATTCCTACAGAGAGAGAACTAATCAAAGCTACTCAACCTGTAGGAATAATTATGAAAGGCTTTTCATTTACAGAACTTTTCTATCTCTCCGCCTCCGCATTTTTTTGAGGATCTTCCTTTCTCCGCCTGGCGAATATCTTTTCTATGCCTCTCTCAACTGACATATAGGACAAAGGTACTAAATAGATACCCTGATTCACCTGTTGCTCCAAATTGTCAAATTCACGTTTTTCCCCAACAAGCTCTATATCAATGTTTTTGTAGTATTTTACAAGATTGGCAAAATGCAGTACCGTAACCGGTTCTACATTCGCTATGTTAATCAAAGGCTTATTGCAGCCAACGGCATAGATAAGCCCTTCGATCACATCATCTATGTAAGTAAAGCAACGGATGTTCTGGCCGTAATTGTACAGCTCCACTTTATCCCGATTCAAGAGATACCAGAGAAGAGTTCTATTACGAGGGTTCGGACCATACACATTATGAAGCCGAACACCAGTTGCATTCTTACAATAGATAGATGCGTATTGCTCGTCGAAATACTTACTTATCCCGTACATCGAAGTGGTGTTACACGGATTAGCTGTCGAAGAGCTTGCATATACAAGTTTCACATGATATCGCTCACATTCATCAGCGACTATCATAAAAGTATCAATGTTATCTTTCCGGATCTGCGCCAAATCATCATTGAATACGCTGGTTTGCGCTGCCAGGTGGAAGACACACGCCACATCTCCATCTTTCAAGTACTCACCGATGGCTGATGCTTCTTGCCCGGTCATACGGTCAATTTCGATTACTTCAACAGCACGTTTTCTCAATTCTTGGCAGAGCGCTTTGCCTATAAAGCCTGCACTGCCGGTTACAATCATCTTCATTTTTCATCGAATTATGGTTAATAAAAAAGCGTGTAAGAACTCGCCTCACACATAGTTTCAAATCTATATTTCACCTAATATTATATTCCACTCCTAGTACATTCTAAATATAGTTTCTCTCTTTTGAACACTTTTCCAATAATTGGGTGATCCATGTATACTATACAATGTGCGAATATGCACAAAGACGGTGCATATTCGCACATTGTATTGACGTCTTAAAATTGATATACAACTAATAAACAAGATGTTATAATTTTGGCATAAGATTTGATGACTAAGTATTAGAAATTCTATAAAAGTCATCAAGAGTAAATAACAGATAAGTAAACATAAACTATGATACAACATTATTTTAAGATAGCATTCCGCAATATCCTGAAGTACAAAACACAAAATATTATCAGTATCTTTGGTCTAGCGTTAGGCTTCACCTGCTTTGCCCTTGCCACCTTATGGATACATTATGAAATGACGTATGACGATTTTCATGAAGGAGCAGATAGAATATATTTTGTCGGCCGAAAAAATCTTGTAGAAGACAAGAATACAGTTTTTGCTTCATCCCGCCTGCCTTACGCAGTGCACAAGCAACTGAAACTGGTTTTTCCGGAAATAGAATCATCATGCGTATGGAATCATGACAGAATACAAATAGACAGTACTCAAACCTCGTATACCTCCCTTGCCCGTATTGATTCTTCCTTCATAAAAATGTTTAATGTAAAAATTCAAGAAGGAAGTAGTGTTGATTTCCTATATTTTCCTGATAAAGTAGCAATAGCCGAAAAGGCAGCTATAAAACTTTACGGACATACATCCGTAATAGGAAAGAAAGTCAATGAACAGCAAACTATTTGTGCAGTTGTTTCCGGATTTGGCAAACATACGAATTTGCCATATGACTTCCTTGGTAATCTCATACAAATGACTGACCCGACAATGGAAAACTATACAACCCTTATCCGACTACGTAAAGGAACCAATGTGGATGTATTCCAAAGAAAATTAGCGAAAGCTAAAATAGAAATAAAAAACAATCAAAATAGGACGGATATCAGTAAAAATCTCGGTATAGTTCCTATTACAGAATATCATTACAGACCGCAAAATATTGCTATACAGATTCATTATTTGAAATTATTTGCTGCTATAGGCGGACTCGTCATTTTTTGTTCACTAATTAATTATTTATTCTTATTCGCCTCCCGCCTGCATATACGTGCAAGAGAAATCAATCTTAGGAAGGTTTGCGGATCATCTATGAGTCATTTGTATCTGATGCTGACTATAGA
This sequence comes from Bacteroides sp. AM16-24, assembly GCF_003471885.1. Lineage (NCBI taxonomy): Bacteria > Pseudomonadati > Bacteroidota > Bacteroidia > Bacteroidales > Bacteroidaceae > Bacteroides > Bacteroides sp. AM16-24. Next base: position 159,915 of record NZ_QRKI01000002.1, on the reverse strand, counting down.
TTTTTTGCTTATCCTACTATTTTCCGGTTTATTGGGTATGTTTTTTATAGAACTTTCCTCTGAATCCTTTAAAAAGTATTCGTTGGTAGAAGGAAATATTTACACTGAAGCTTCACTGTACTTCGTAATCATGAGCATTCTGGCCCTTTGTTTGGTATCTCCTATTATTTTAAAGCATAAAAACACTATTAAAGGAAATCAGCATTTATTCCGCAAATTTGCCCTTATACTTCAAATTAGCATCGGTATGCTTTTCTTTTTCAGCATAACTGTGCTTATAAAACAGACTCATTTTCTACGAAATACAGATATTGGTATCAAAAGAAAAGGTATTGCAACCATGACTTGCTGGAATACATCAGAAGGAGAATTAGCACAAGTTAATCATGAAATCAAAAAAATGCCTTTTGTAAATGAAACTTTGCTTAATGTCTGTAGCCTCATACCTTATAAAGAAAATGTTACAGGAATCTTCTCTTCGTGGGATGATAAGAAAGAAGATGATGCCCCTGTTGCATTTAGCATTATGTATCACACACTGGGGCTGGTACGTTTTTATGGAATAAAACTAAAGGAAGGAGAGATGCTGAATGAGGATGACACGGATAGAATACTGATTAACGAAACAGCGGTTAAGAAACTGGGAGTGCAACATCCGTTAGGCATGAAAATAGGAATGTATACAGTTATTGGTGTCGTAAAAGACTTTCATAATACTGCTCCTACTGTACCTATACCTCCAATGATGTTTCTACAGAATGTTCACTCCGGTGACGCCAGAGGTCCTTGGTGTTGTGAAACTGACATTATAGTTAAATACGAAGTCGGTCAATGGAAAGAACTTAAACAAAATGTTGATTCTATTATGGAACTCCAACTACCTGGCAGACATTATATCCTGCGCGATGCAGAGAAAGAGTATGAAAAAGAGATACAATCGGAAAACTCGCTCATAAAGGTATTGGGAGTTATGTCTACAGTTTGTATCCTAATATCCGCTTTCGGCATATTTTCTTTTGTAACCCTTAGTTGCGAACAACGTCGCAAAGAAATTGCCGTTCGCAAGGTGAATGGAGCCACAATGAAAAATATACTTTACATGTTTGCAAAAGAATATTCGATTTTATTAGTTGTTGCCTCTATTTTTTCCTTTCCTTTGGGATACGTATTGATGAAGCGTTGGTTAGAGGATTACGTAGAACAAACCAATATAAGCGCATGGATATATTGCGTGATATTCATTGGCACCGCATTTATTATAACTCTCTGCATAGGCTGGCGTGTATGGCTGACTGCACGGCAAAACCCGGCAGAAGTAATTAAGAGTGATAGAACTATATAACCAGCATAATTTCGCCCCCCCAATATAGCGCAGCCCCTTTTCAGCCCATCTTTTAATAAAAAATCGCTCATATCACATTGTATTAAATGAAATGAGAAATGAGAAATAAGACTATATATTAATAACATAAAGGTTATGATAAATAAACCTAACCAAAGCCTTACTCTTTTCTATCTTTCTCTTTCATATTTTTTTACAATCTATTTTTATTAGTTTGACTTTTAGTTCCTTACATCAGTAAAGATAACTTATAATGACAAGTTTAGCAAACAGAAACTTCGCCATTTTAACGCCATTCTCATAGGGAGGTATTATCAGAAAATCTTTTCTCCAAATCAAAAATAGTCTCTCCTGAATTACGACGGAAAGGTCTTTCAGTCCTTGCCTGAAGTTCTCTAAGCATCATCCAATATTGAGGAAGATATAGAAATATATTTCTTAGTTCTTTCAAGTTTTTATTTCCACAACACCAACAACTAACCCGGTCAAGTAAAGCATATAACTGTTGCCCGCTCTCACTCCAAGTAAACCCCAGATCATAACAATACTGAAGGGCTTCGGCTTCTGTAACACCCCACTCAACTAAAATCAAAATACGGTTCGGACGTTTCTCCTTTTCAAAACGGTGAGTTTCATCGGCGGCAATACCTACATAATCCATGCCGTCGCAGGTGTATCTTTTTAATGCTTTCAACTTCTGGGAAGTTCCCCAACGACATTTACCACCACACCAAGAATAACCATACTTGTGAATTATATTAGTTCCTCGCTTCTTTACAGGACGCTCAAACATATTCCAAAGAAAAGGTTGTTCCGGATAAAGAGTAGTAAACTTGATACCTAGTCTGGCAAGGATTGGAAGAACTTTGTCACGGGTATCATAGATCGCTTGAAATTCCATTCCAGTATCAAAGAAGACGACTTCATCTAAAGGATATCCTTTCTCGATCAACATAAAAAGCATAGCTAATGAATCCTTTCCGAAACTAACAGAGGCATAATATTTCATATTTTCTTATTCTTAGCTCTATCACTATTGATTTTTGACATACACATACGACACCGGGAACATTTACAGTAATACGTTTTATCCCCATGATGAATTACTCGATCATAGAACCTGTACAAGTAGAAATAATGTCCACACAGGGTACATTTCTTCATCTCCCTACCATTTGCATCAAACTTACGATTCTGAGGCTTACGACGGATGAGAGTGCATTTCTTGCACTCTTCATCGTTTCCTCGATACCTGCGGCAATGCGAAAGGGATTTTACTCCACATTTCGCAAATACCTTGCAGTCCTTACGGGGTACAGACTGAAAAACATTCATAGATCAACCTCCTATGATTTCTTTTGCCCGTTCTATTTGCCAGTGTTTGAGATAAGACTGCCAACAGCCGTTAAAGCGTGACCATCGAAAACCGTTGTGCTTCAGTTGAGTTCGGACATCCTCATCAGGCTTTCCAGGAAAGAATAATTGCAGTCGATTTTCTTGATAGTTTTCAACAATGCGAACATTGCCTATCTTATACTCCTTATCCTCAGCAACTTTCATCCGTTTGGCTTTCTCCAATTGTTCTTTAACTCTGCGGATATTAGCTCCATTGTTGGTAATAGAATAACTCGGAAAGCCAATATCTCCCATGTAATTAGGAGTAAAGGCTTCCCTAACACCATTTTCGGAATATCCCAATTCAATTAGCTTATCATGCTTTTCAACTTCAGACAACTTCTTTGACCGGATGATCTTATTGGTTTCTTTCATCGTTTCCTGCTTTTTTTCCAGATTTGCTAATTTTGCCTCCAATCGTTCCACAGCATCATCGTCACCAAGATAAATCGCATCATTATTTTCTGCCGCTGCGGCCTTTTGCTCAAAGTACTCAGCTTTCTCACTAAGTTTAACAGATTTCCCCAAAGTGTTCCAGGAGCGATCCAATAAACTGCGATGTGCTCTTTCCGAATGATGCCCTACAAGTATGGGCTGCCCCAAAGGAATGTGTTCTACCATGCTGTGACTTAGCTTAGAAGCCTCGTTCGACTGTTTGTTAGCTTTTTCTGCAAGTTCTCTGTACCTGTTGGCTCTCGCCTCTTGTCTTTCTTTTCTGTTCATAATTCTTTGGTTTATTGGCTTGACTTATATAAAAAGCCCACAGCTATTACACTGTGGGCTCGCAACTATTTCTTTGACGGAAAATCATCAAATAATCCAGGCTCCCGGGGAGTTAAAGCATTAAATTCCTGTTGGAAAAACTCTGCCTTTGTCCGACCTTGCTTCTTCCCTACCCTTGTATGTACATCATAGGTATAGGCAGGAATAGAAATGGGATATCGCCTCACGTCTTCTATCCACTTTTCAATGTCAACTTCTCTCCTATCGTAAATGAAGTTTTGCAGGTGATCTGCATCCCGGCACTTCCTACACTCACAGAGGATAATCACAGCTTTACTGACAAAGATGCGTCCTTTCGGCTGAGGAGCCTTTTTATTGACGAGCTCATGCCCTTGCCATAAAGCCTCAATCTCTTTGGTTATGATACCGAAGCAATCCTCAGCACTGATGGTGAATAATCTCTTCCAAACATAATCCCTATATCCACTCGCCCACAGCTCCAAGGCAAAAAAGCCGGCAACACCGGTATCAGCTCGCCTGATGGCTTTTTGCATGGCAGAACTCACCTCATAGAAATCATATCCTCCAACTGTTCTAATAATCATAATTTCAATTTAATTATTTGACTTTTAGTTTATTACATCAGTAAAATTAATCATAATTGACGGAAATAGCAATCAGAATGAGCGCCATTTAAACGCCTTTTTTACAGACTGTTAGAATTTGAATTTGCAGGAAATATTGTACTCTACAAGCTGCTTTGTCTTATCCTTCCCGTTATTAGTAGCACTCTTCAACAAGATACTATCACCAAAATTCTTTTTGATGAAAAGGATAGATCTACGCTCTTCTTCCTGATTGCGAATGGAAGCCAAACCACCGGCATTGACAAATGTGTTCTTCTGCTCAAAATTATAGCGCAGGTCCGTCAATATCCGGCGCTCCTTATACTTCATATAGCAGCTTATCCAAAAGTCTTCCTTAAGCCTTATCTCCTCATTCCACCATGTATTTTTGTTGTAGATAGCACCATAGGAACAACCGGTTATCATTTTTGAGAGAGAAAGGAATCCAGTCTCATCATACATCACAGGAGATATACGGGAAGTAAAACCAAACAGATGCACATCCATTAGCTTGGCTATATCATGTAAAGACAATATGATATGAGTTATTAAGTCCCTATCCTTTACACGGCAAGGCTCACCCTTTTCGGCATATATTGCTTTACAAGCATGTACATCATCATCGAGCATGAATAACTCTCTGAAATGCTTTGCCATCCAATTACGTTTGGGAATAAGACCTATCACATCATCAGGATGAGTTACTATTTCACAATCCGGATTAAACTGCCGGTACAAATCTGCCTGGCTCTCAGCAACACAGATTATTGGATCGTTCACCAGTTTTTTAGCGAACACCCGGTCATGGCGCTTATGACTTGGTATTACTATCTTGCAGGACATGACGGACATCTTTAATATCAATAACATTACTCTTACTCACTTTCCCGGTCTTATACGATTTCATGCGCTGCATGTTCAACCTTTCACGCAGCCAATTACTATCAACCTCATTACTTGATATAATAATGAAGAGCTCATGTTTTTCATCGTACTTAGGGATAAGAGGATAAACAGCGGTATCATCTGTAATGGCTTCAAAGCGTTCCTTGAATTCATCCTCAGTCTTTTCCGGTGCAAACTCCATACCCCAGTCCTGTAACTCTGCCCTGTCCCACTCATTTTGCAGAATATCCAAATCATTCTCACCAAAATTGATATTGTCTTTGGCGGAATATTCGCGTAATTTGCTGACTGGAGTAATCGGTTCCAAGACTTTACAAGGAAGCTCGGTATAGCCAAGTTCCTTACAGGCCCGGAGCCGTAAATTACCACAAACAACAATGTACCTGCCATCCGAATACGGAAAGACAATCAACTCACGTAGTTCAAGCATTTCCGGACAATCAGAAATACTTTTCTTCATCGCTTCATAGCGATAATCCCGGAAAAAGCGCGGGTTCTTTGGAAGCCCGGCAAGTTGCCCCTTGTTAAAGTCCAGGAGGGCAACGGAAATAATCTCTGTCATAACTAACTATTTTTTCAACAACACAAAATCAACATCACCATAGTCAGTATAACAACCTTAATCCTCTCGCTTGGCGTTAAAATTTATCTTGTCCTTTATAAGCTGTTCTATGTCTTTACAACCTATTTTTTGAAGATATGTCAACGAAGCGATTATGACATCGGCAGCTTCTTCCTCTTGTTCTGAGTATTTAGGAATATGCATACTACGATACTCAGAGGCATTACACAACTCACGCCACTCAGCAGATATAGCGACAATTATCGCTTTTGCTGAACTATGCTTGCCGATTTTTCCTCTTTTGATCGCAGTTCTCAAACATTTAACTGCAAGCTTGTTTAAGGTTATCATAGCTATACTTTTTATATTACTTCACCTGAGTGTACATTAACAACGCACGCTCACAACCATACTTTTTACAAATTTCTTCCCTAAAGACCTCTACGTCATTAGTCGGCTCATTCATATTCTTTATAACTGTCTTCTTATCAGAAGAGTCAAACAATTCAGCCCGATTCACAATGTATTTCATAATTCATTATCATTTTCTTTTTTATATTTCATCTCAAACACTTTCTTTACTGTATCACAAATAATGGCCACAATAGGTATCGCACAGATAAGCGCACAACTAATCCCTCTCCAATTCATATTCATTTTTTTATTGATTTACTCTAATCGTTTGATATAGTCCTTCAAATCTTCAATTGTACCACCATCTTTGATTAGCAGTTCTAAATCAGACTTAACAACCCCATAATAATGATTTTGCTGTGCATCATCAATGACAGATTTCATTGTTTCTAAATCATAGTTAGAACGACTCATACTTCCCAATGTAGCGTGTTCCAGTACAAGGCAAAAACGTTCTTCCATTTCCTCTAAATTGCCCGAAGTATCTGCATCTTGATTTTCAGAATACACCTTATTTATTTCATCATTGATTCGAAACATGCTATCACTGATAAAGTCATATATCTTATACATAAGTTCCGGCTCTTGCTCCTTTGGAGAATAAACCATAACTCTTTTACCTACACCTTTCATCCATCCGGCTTCTGTATTAGCTGACCGACCACAAGGGAGAACCATAACACAGACATCCGCCCACTGCATTGCATTGAAATCTAAATCAAATCCTTTTTGCGCAATCGGATGGTTGAGAGCTTCCCGATACTGTTGGGTACTCCAATTCTGCCAATTGGGGTCAATACTCGACCACGAAAAGCCATAACTCATATCACCATTGGGATGGGTAAAGTCATACACTTCGTGACCTTCATTTCTGAGAAATGATACAACGTCTTGTTGATAGGAATTTCTCCAACTACTTGCTACATAAATTTTTGCCATAATATTTTTAATTATAATATCACTTTTATATCTTTGTAATAGCATTTACAAACAATAGGGTAAAAATGCCTGTTGGCGTTTATGGGTTCGAATCCCAGATAAATGTTAGGTGCTATTACCGCAAAATTTCTAAAAGAAAAAGAATCATGATTACATTTATTGTATTAAATATAGTCCTACCAATAGTAACTGGTATTGTATCCGCTTGGATATATGATTCTATCAAAGAAAAGATGCGTTATCAAAATGCAGTGTCACCGACACAAGAAGCTGCCTCCGGGCGGCTTCTTCCGTTTTAGTGTTCTCATTTTATTCATTACTGTACTGTTTTACGTTAATCATCAATATCTAAATCCATATATGCAACTTGTGCAAGCTCTTCCATCTCATCGCAAAAATCCTCGTTATAGCATGTTTGGTATTTCTGCCTTATGATATTGCACGCTGCCTGAAATCCAGCTAAATACCCATCTTGGATATGGCGTTTACTTGAATATTTCTCCGCCATTTCTATAATTTCTTCTTTCTTCATATCTATTCTGTTTTGAGCCTTGTTAGGCTACATCGTTAATACTAATTTCTCCTTTCAAAACTCGTTCTACCTGTCTGTCGATTATCTCTTGAAACTCAATTTGGCAGATAAGAGAACAATCCGGTATAATTTCTTCTATTGTGTCACCTCGCCATGTTGGTAGTTCATCAAGGAAAATTCGCCCGTCTTTATCCTTTAGACACGTTGCGCCTACATCACGTTCAATCTGTGCCATTTGAGCAAATATCTCCGGGAAGTCCTTCCGGATTTTGTTCCAGTAGCCCATGCCACCTTTCACACAACCGATGCAGTTGTTGTTATTGTAGCCCATCTTGTACATAGCGGGGATTTTAATACCGGCTTTCCAAAGCATACCCATAGCATCCGGTTTCGTAATCTGCTTTTCAATAAGCGGAAATAGCGGCTTTGTGTCTGGATATTGTTGTTTTAGCCGGATAGCCCGGTTAATCTCTTTCGGGTCGTAATCGAATCCCCAAACTTGCCCGCCCCAAGAACCAATCTCCTTTTCCAACTTATACCGAACTTTCTTTTTCAGTTCAAGAGTACAAGCAGCACCATGCGCACCATTGATAAATCCTTTCCGTAGAACATCGGCTACGCAAGTATATTTGTCGCTTCGGATAGCGTGGATAGGTTGCCCGTACCACTTTTCACAATCAGACAGAAAACGAGCGTTGTCCGGATGGCAGGAGCCAGTTTCAATATAATATAGCTGTACATCTTTGTACAGACTCAACGCTATCTTACAAGCTACTGCGGATGTTACACCGCAAGAAAACCATGCTATTATCATAATTATTGTTTTTTATTCTTATATTTGCAATTCCTTTTTGATTCCGGCTTGATTGCCTTGCGAGAACTACCAATGAGTATCAAACTCTAGGCAGAAGAAGTAGCTTCCGGAGCAGAAGTGCTTTTTTGTTATCAAAACCGCCATTTATTTAGAGATTGCTTGATTAAATTAATCTCAATCTCATAATCATTAATTTGATTGAATATGGCAAAGATTGATAAAATCTTAGACCGATTGAGTAAGCTGGCTCAAATCTTATTGGCTGCTCATACTCTTGGTTTATTCTAAACGTTTTGGAGGGTGTACGTAAAAACACCCTCTTTTTATTCATGTTTTATTTTTATTGATTATTATTACCCGTATCAGAGGATTTGTCTCCCTTTATTTCAATTCCATCTTCACAAGCTACATTCTCACAAAAAGAATATTTCTTATGAAATTCACACCATCCGTTACCGAATGAATCTTCATTGGTGAATAGCTTGCATTCGCCACATATTTGTTTATCATCCATACAAATGTTCCTTTCTTGATTTGATTTAAACTAAAATACTGATGTATCAGCGGGCCAATGTTCCTCGTTCGTATCTATAAGTCGATGTGTGTATTTATCAGACGGATAGCATTTTTGTGCCTTTAAGGTTACCTCTATATAATTATTTGCCTTGATTGTGAGATCTGGCAATTCGTCAATATAATCTTTATAAGTATCTCCGTCCTTATCAGTTAGCAACTTATATTTAAAAATCTCAAATGTGTAATGTGCCATAATTTATTTCTTTCTTGTTTTGAAATTTCTCATGTATTCACAATTTTCATCACATACTCCTTTCTTCGCACAATGAGGAATATTAGAGCCAAATTGATACTCGAAGTTATAACATAGCTTCTTGTATGCCCATTGTTTAGCTTTTTCTCTGTCAGCTTTCATATTAACTTTGATGTGTTCTGGCAAAGCATCCTGTGCTGCTTTATCGAGGGTTATACATTTGATTTTGTCCATATCTGACTTTTATTGAATTATTCTACAAATACATTCAATTAGCAGCATGAAAAAAGTAACAGTAAAAAGAGATTTCCAGAACCTTATTTTCTTTTTATTTCTTTCTTCTGATTTCTTGTAAATTTTGTCAAATAGCTTTTGACAATCATCTTTGTAATGCTCAAATTTCTTTTCAACATAACCTGTAATGTCATCAACAATGGCATACTTTATCTTTTCTGGAACAGACATCGGATAGCCCCTTTCACTATAATTCCCTTCAGTTATGACAGAATGACCTACAAGTTCTTCCACTCCTCTTATCCTAAATTCCAATTTGATAGGATTCATACCATCATTAAGATAAGTCCTGAATTTCTTTTCAGCCAGTTTCTCTATTTTCTCGCTATTCATTTTTGCTATACGCTCTATTTCAAGAAAATATTTCTCATCTACGACATAGGCTGTTGAATCAAATTTATATCTAAACTTTATTTTACTCATATACTTAGTTATAAGTTAGATTTCATTAGTTACTTCATCTTGATGGGAAACATAGTACGGTTGTCCGAACTCTTTGCCATTAGTAAAATCAATACACTGTAACCTACTTAAAGCATAAGAAAAGCATTTATTATTATAATCATATATAATTCTACTTGCATGTGATATATGACGTAGACCATCTCCACATTCTTTTATTATTCTTTCCCAATAAGGCATTTCAAGAGCACATATGTCTAATATCTGCTTCCTTACAAGTTCACAAGTTTGAATGTGCTGTTGAATATAACCACCCCCATTTTCAAAATCACACCCTTCATTGGGACGCGGTTTCAATAAAGACATGGCTGCGCCAACCTCAGCACATAGATGTTCATAGTGAATACAATCATTTTTACTGTCGAATCGACTGTTGTCATCAGCAATATATATAGTTTTCTCTATCATAGTTTCTTCTTTATTGTTCAATTTGAAGTTCCTGTGATATTATTCCAGCACCTCCCAAAAGTTGTTTAGTACTATTGGGATTGTCAGTTTTGGCCATAATGTTTAAAACCTGTGCTTTGACTTTATAGCCTTCTATGACTACCTTTCCCAAATCAGCAATGGTTTTTGCGGTATTGACATCTATCTTTTCATTGGCAGATGCATTAGGATCACTATTGTTTTTCAGCATTTCGATAGCTTCAAACAAGTGTGTATTCAAACTATCTATACTAATATTATTCTTCATACTTTTTAATCGTTTTTTTAAGTTTTCCGTACGCCCTGATAGCTTTCTTCAATTCAGGAGGATAGCGGTGAATTGTATTAGATATCATATTCTCAGACTTACTCACAAGATAAAGATTGGATATATCCACATTCAGTTTATTGCCGTCCCTAAATCTAATAACGCAATCAGCGGGAATCGCCCCATTGTGTTTAGTCCAGATTAATCTGTGCTTCAATTCAAATACATTGGGCTCAGTAGTCTTTACCTCAATATATCCGTCTCTGGTAATACGTTCATACCCAATCGGTTTATGATTCTTTGGAATATCCCCCTTTTTAAAACGCGTCTTCTTCGTTTTCTCGATCTGAGCAATAGACATATATTCTGTTTGTTTACGTCCTTTGTTGACCGGTTGATGTCCTTTTGGAAAGAACCCCTTTGAAGAATGTTCTAACATGAATTCCGGTGACTTCCTAAGTTTCAGTTTAAAAGCCCTTCCTCCAACAGCACTTTCGGTTGAACCAAGGAGTGAAGCTATTTCCTGATTAGTATGATTCGGATATAAGGCAATCAGTTTTTCCTGTTTTTTAGGGTTCCATACCTTTACATCAGATGAGCGCTTCAATCTACGACATTTAGCCTTTGCCCTAACAGCACTTTTCGTCTTACCCAGAGACTGGGCTAATTCTTTTAGATCAGCAGTTGGATATTCTCTATCAAGAATAGCTAACTGTTCATTACTCCAAGTCTTATTCATGGTGTACCTTGAAAAAAGAGGAAACCGTTAGGCTTCCTCTGTGTTAGTATTATCAAGTGCTTTCAGTTGAGCATTGAGCTTCTTTTGTTTCTTCTCAAATGATGCACCAAGTTTTTTGCCTAATTCAAGATATTCATCCGGATACTGTTCAGAGAACAAAAGATTCTGGCACTTTTGCAAATAAGGATAGAAATTCACATTGTTATCTGACAAAGATTCAGCGATGAAAGCTCGATACCATTGTGCCCTATCAGCTTGGTTATTCTCAACATACTTCATAAAATCACTCTTTTTATCATATTTATCCAAGCCGAGTGATTTAAGAAAAGAACTCTTGCAGTGGCTGAGAACCATCACATCAAATACAAGCTGTTCATTGGTTGTTAACTCAACTTTTCGCTCATGGTAAGGTTTCTCTTGTGCCCAGGTACGCAGGGTTTCAGCAGTCTTTTCCACTACGATCTCTTTTGCCCTCTTCAATTGGACCCTTACCTTTTCTTTTTCAATTTCTTTAGGATCTGCAAGTGCTGATGTAGTAGAAGCAACATCTTTTCTAATGTAATAGTATTGAACTTTAAACTCTGGCCCACAGTAATCAAAGCAAGATATACAGCGGTAAATTTCAGAATCATCAAGCATCTTTTGAAGACGTTCATCTTCTTCATCGTACCAACATTTACTTCTAAAGGCTTCATTCGGATTAACAATGCAATAGCCTAACTGCTTAATAGCCTCTAATGTATTATCATGCATAGTTTTCTTTTCTTCACTCCAGTATGATTGCGGGCCATCATCAACAATAACAGTTTTCCCGAATACCAGAGGCTCACCATTTTTGACGAGAATACCATTTTCTGCTTGTATTCTACGCAGGACATAAGCAAGTTGTTTCTTCTTGTAGCATATAGGATTGGTGCAATTAGCTTTTTCGCTATTCATTTCATAGAATAGGCAACCGTGATTTGCTGTACTAAACTCGCATTCAGCACACGGTTTGAATGTACCATCATCCCAGATATCTACATTATCCTTAATCCAATCAGCCCTATCCAGCTCCATAAAGGAATTACTCACAAATCTTCTTATCATGATCACATTACACTGTCCTTCATTATCATTATGAAACCTTGCCTGTTCGGTATCATCAAGTTTAGAGAGGATCATTGCGCCGGAAATTGGAATTTCCCCATCCCTAACACGAGCTTTCAATTCCGGTATTAGGCTGTTCAATTTTACACGATCGAAAACAAAGCGGGTAGATTTCCCAAACCTCAATGCTATATCTTCCAATGTACGTCCCTTCTCCATTAACTGAGAGAAAGCAAATGCCTCTTCGATGGGATCAACGTCTTTGCGTTGCAGGTTCTCGGTAATCATAGCGTCAAAAGCCTCATCATCTGTCATCTCTCTGACAATGCAGGAGATTGTTTGATACAACTCTGTTTTTTTACGATGGGCCTTGATTTTGGCAATGTTCGCTTCGTCTTCCTTTGCTTTCAACCGTTGAAGAGCACGGAAACGGCGTTCACCGCAAACAATCTCGTAAGTGTCTTTCACATTAATAACCTCACCGGTATCTTCATCCAAATATGGTGCCTCAGATGTAGGTCTGACCGTAATAGGCTGTAGTAGACCTTGTTTCTCAATATTGGCTGCAAGTTCTTCAATAGCAACTTCATCGAAAGTCTTTCTCGGATTAAGGGGTGAAGCACTAATTTTCTCGATTTTAATTTTCTGAATTTCCATAATTCTTTTTTTATATTGGTTTGACTTTTAGTTCCTTACATCAGTAAAGTTATCGTAAATTGACAAGTTATGCAAACAGAAACTTCGCCATTTTAGCGCCATTTTCATCAAGGCTTATTACGTAACTGGATGAAATCTAGCCTCTCGTATTTACGAAGTAACTCAATATCTTTTTCGCATACATTGGCTGTCGTTTCACCATTTACAGTTATGCCAGAAGGAAGATTGCATAATTCTCTAATCAGTCTTATGCACTCAATCTCATTCGTTTTCCAATAGATTGTGATTTTCATCTTCTCTTAATAGTTTAAATCCAGTCGCTGATTTCGCTTTGAGAATAAATTCAGCAGCTTCATCCGTAGTTACAGTAACCCGAACACCAGTTAAATTAACGTTCTCCGCAAACTTAGGCTTTTGAAATAGCAGCTTACATGGTTTATCAAATTGTATCCACCAATACAATAATTCAGCCAAATAAGTGTCTTGTATCTTGATTATATAATACTTAGGTTCCAGCATTTTCTTCGTTTTTCATTTTATAAATTATATACCTACCAGGCGTTTTAATTCTGGTTTTATCAGAGGTAGACTTTCCAATGCTATCAATGCACTGTTGAATATACTTCCAGACTGGATTGCCTATCTCACCGTAATTGGACAGGACATAGATTTGATTCTGTTCTTTTTCAGAAAGATTCAAGTGTTTAAGACTTTCACATAAACCTTCAAAATTTCGGGGCTTACCATCTTTTTGAGATAAAGGAGATGAAAGATAATTTCCTCCTCTATTCCCCAATGGGGGTAAGGGGGAGGATAATTTATTATCCTCATTTTCATAATCATTATCATTATCAAGGTTATTTGGGTTGCCAGAAAACCCACTGGGTTTTATTGGGTTATTTGGGTTTTCACGAGTTTCGTTTCTTGGTCTTCCACCCTTATTACCGTTAGTCCTATTTCTCTCTGTAATAGCTAAATACTTCTTGGCATCCTTATCAATTGTCGGTTTTATAAAGTTGAAAGCAATCTTTGCCAATGGTTTCAACCCCTGAATATTTCCCGTTGTAGCATACTCGACAATGCTTTCGTAAATTTCCAGCCTGACATCATCCGGCAAATCCTTAATAGCCTCTCTCCACTCTTTATAAAACACAAATGATTTACGTTCCATACATCAGCACATTACAGTCTCTTTCAGATAACTCGTTACTTCACGGATAAAATCATCCAATGAACGACATAACACATATTTATTACCTACAGCCTCAACTTCCTTCTGCCAGAGCTTCTGAGAATCACGCTGGGTGCCGTTAGGTGTTTTCATCTCGATACAAAGTGAAGCATACCCATTCTTGGGTATAAGCAGTATCAAATCAGCAACACCTGCAAGGGCACCTTCAGCTTTCAGCTTACCACCAGTCACCTTATCACGTCTGCCACCATTAGGAACAGCAAAAAGAAGACTTTGCAGCTTAGGGTAGGCCAAACGAAACCAGTCTATACAGGCGCATTGAATTTGATGCTCAAGATCAACTGGCTTCTTACGAGAGGGCTGGTTACGTTCTTGCTCTAAAAACTCATCATAGGTCATGGTTATTTCTCTTTAACCTTACCTGAACCTTTAGCACTCGGCTTTTTCTTTCCTTTGGGAATCTCTTCCGAATTATCAGGAATAACACGGGTATTACGCCCGGTTTTATCAATGATAACAGCTTTGCCGGCTACTGTGATTGAAGTCCTGCAATTATCAGACAAAGAGGTGATGAAATGGCTTACAACAGGAGAATTTGCAGCTTCAGCTATACTATCAAGATGTTCCGGACGTTCTGCATATGGATATACATCCATAAGAGGTGTTTCAGACACTGATGCAATGATATAATCAGCCATCGTACCTTTCATGCCTTCGTCCAGCTTCTTAACAGCGTCACGCAGGTCGGCAGCTTGTACCAACACCTGAGTGGATGTTTTCTTTTCGGCACAACTTTTTTCATCCAGAGTAATAAAGACCAGTTTGCATTTGAACCAGCGGTCGGCGGCCTCTTCTTCACTGGGGAATAATTCGCTATAGTTGGCACGTTTGATGTCTGATACTGTAAATTCGCCTGAAATAAACGGTGTCATTTCTTCAATTATACGCGCTTCGGCTTCTGTGAAGCTGAGAGCATCCACAAGATAAGGTTCCGTGACCTTCTTGTTCATACCATTTTCCATCACTTTCTCGTAACGGATTTTACATTCAAACCATGTATGCATCATATATCCTTTTTTGTTCAACTTCTTAATCATCTGTTTACATCGACGAGCCAGGTCCTGATCAGGCAAAACCTTTGGTGCAGTACGTTCAATAAAAATGGAGCACTGCCTTAGCAAATGCTCTATTGCCCGGATGTCAGTTCTAGAGATATTCATTAGAAATTCAGAAAGCGTTCAAACTCTTCCACCTTGATATCACGTAAAAAAACTGTAAAGAGTACATTTTTCACTTTGTCGTAAAGCTCCCGAAATTGAAACTCATCCATTTCTTCAAAAGATATGGATTTGGGAACATCCACCCACTCTTTCGTCCTTAGATTAAAGACTGTATCACAATGGCCAGCAGCAACCTCAACAGTTTTACGAAAGCGTTTCACATCATTCTTAAAATGCTCGCACACCTTTTCATTCTGATACTCCCAGGCGAGATCTATCATTTTAAAATACTTGTTATTAAATCCAACGTTACGAGGCTCTGTAATCTTTGCCTTATACATTTTACCGAGTACTAATTTCTTTTTTTCGTCATAGTCTCTATCATAGCAAGGCTTAAGACCTTCAGGAGTATTCAATAGCAGGATTTCCATAACTTTACGGATTTGGTAACACTATATCTTCTCGTTCCCAAGGTAAAATATGCTCCTGAGATGGGGAAGGTGATACGGGAACTGAAGGTGTTTGTTGTTTAGATGTCAGCATTTCCATCCCCTCAACATGCACTTCAGTTATATAATGTTTCTCACCTTTCTTTCCATCATAAGATCTTGTTCTCGATTTACCCTCAATATAGAGTTTATCTCCCTTATGGATATAACTCTCCGCTACCTCAGCATATCCTTTCCATAATACTAAGTTATGCCATTCGGTCCGTTCTGGAACTTGCGTACCATTAGGTAAAGTGAACGCTCTGTCTTTTGTAGCAAGAGTGAAAACGGCCACCTTAGCACCGCTTTCCAATGTTCTAATTTCGGGTTCCTTGCCAACATTCCCGATAAGTGTTATTCTATTCATCCGATTTTAGTTTAATTTGAATACTGTCAGACTTATTTGTAATTGTCAGATATTTAGAGTACAAATCGGGGTGATCTGCCTGAAACTTCTTTGAATCAAATTTCTTTTGTTTGGAAGCTACAGTATAGCTAACTTTTAACCTCCCAACTTCACAGGATTTGATACCCTTTTCCTTCATTATTTTTTTCAAATCAGCCCTATACCCATCCCTCACTTTCTCTAATGCTTCAATAGCTTCTTCAACTTCGATTATTGAATTTAGATTTTGAACAGCAATTATTTGATTATCATTTGCTGGTACAAGAGCAGAAGCTACAAACTGTTGGCCTCTCTTTTCGGATTCAAGAAGCCGTATCACCTCAGAATCTGGTTTTCTCTCGATCACTACTACCTCAGACTTTTCGTCACGGAGCCAGATGCCAAAGAGTTGATCTACTTTAAGCAAAGGATTTTGAAGTTCAAAAAGATAGGCGCAAATAGAGAGTTGCCATGACAAATACTCTTTATCAAGAGAATAAGTTGTCTTTATATCGCATAGAGCAATCTTATCAACTTTCAACCAAACATTATCAATTTGAGTAGCGAAATACTCATTGTCTGATACCAGATATTCATTGGCTAGAGGAACATAACCGGCAGAAGTACGTTCTTTCAAATAATTAGAAGCCTCGATGCAGTCAGTGCACAAACCTGTTTCATCAACAAATTGGCATTGCGAATGAATAAAACGTCCTTTGGCCGCCGCTTTTTCTAAAATATGTTTAGGAATCTTACCATATTTTCCTGGAAACAATTGCCTGCCAATCATACCGGTAATTCCGAACAGTTCCTTGTCTCCAAGGAAATAAGTGTGGTCTTCCTCATTGAAGACCACATTTGATTTTATCAAATCTATCATACACTTTCTTTTTTGGGGTAAATAATACTCATTTGCTTTGTCACATCAAGAAACTCCTTGTTGTTCGTCAAAGGCTTATTTGCATACCAGACCTTTTCAAGCTCTTCCCTACTTTTAACCTCTCTCATATTTTTAAGAGCCTTTTCCAAATCAGATACCTTAAATGTAGAATTAGCAGGCTGTGCAGCCGGAACAGGTGTAATTCCGCCCTGATTATCCTGAAAAGGTGGAGTTGCATTATATTTAGTATTGTTGGATTTACCATCATACCCGAAATAGACATCAGCAGCAACTCCAAGCGCTTTCATGGACACTGACAATGCATCAGTTAATGCCATCTTATAGCATTCATCACTAACGTAAGGGCCATTTTTCTCTTGATCTACAAAAGATGAACCACCAGTGCCAGGAATAGCGGCAGACCATTCATTACCAATCTTCACATAAAGATTGATGTTGCAGAAAGCACGAATCTGTTGTTCAAACGATTCAAGCCATTGTTTGACAATCTCATATTTCCATCCAATGCCACAAGTTCCAAACACTTCTGTCATCTTCTGGATGCGCCACATTGGGCTAATGTCACTTTTACCTCTGAGACGTCCTGCCTGAATTTCTCTAAGAGCTTCTGCTGGTACACTTTTAACACCGTTGAAAATACTGAGATTCATTTCCTGTTCTTCAACACTTGGATAAGTATTCGCGTTCATAATTTAATTTATTGGTTTGACTTATAGTTTATTACATCTATAAAGTTATCCTTTATTGACAAGATAAGCAAACAGAAACTTCGCCATTTTAACGCCATTTTCACCATTTAAAAACCCCGAAGAGTATTCTCCGGGGCATTCACATGATAACAACTTCAGCTCTAATAGAAACACCCATGCAGTCTTTCGGCGTCTTTCCGTCGTGTCAGCCAGAATCTATACCAGCAGCCCGTAAACTACATGAGCCTTTTTGCTTCTATTTCGCTTCTTCCATCCTAAAGGCTTGTGGACGGTAACGGATTTGAACCGGGATTGCAGCGTTCCAACCGATTGGCCACTTACAGTGTGAAGTGCAACGAGTATCTGCATAGCTTTCTAACGTCTACCAATTCCGCCACTTCTCCGAAATAAAAAAGGTGTACTATCTTCACAGACGATACACCCAATACTAACACAAAATAAAACACGACAAAACTACTAAATTTCATTAAATGCATTCCCCCTCGCGGGTTACTTGCTCCCGGATAAGCAATCACGCTACACCGGGATGTAAACAAACTACTTTAGGAATAATTATAAATCAAATAAATACCGGGGCTATCCCGACGGTGTCCTTTTCACCGGCATTATTGGTTAATAATATGAGGACTATCCTCGTGGACAATGCGGGACTTGAACACCGCGACCTGTACATGATGAAACCATTAAAAAGATACCATGACAAACTACCAACAATTTTCATGTACCGCTCTGCCTAACTGAGCTAATTGCCCGTAATGCCACCGACCACAGTCGGTGGACTTTTGATTGATTAATGATGCACCATTGTTATGATACATGTTCGCTTTCACAAGTTACTTGCTCCGGTGGACGGACTCGAACCGCCGACATTATGATAAACCTTCAAAAAAAAATCATACGCTCTACCAACTGAGCTACACCAGAGAACCGATTAGTTATCGGCTTTCTTTTTCGACTGCTCTTCGATTAGATGTTGGATTGTCAACATCACCAATACCAGTACCATAATAATCGCACCAGCAGCACGTTCCTTTGCACTGGCTCCATCGCCATCAGACAGCCAAACTGCCGCCCACATTGCGCAGATAACGACCAACGTTTGAACCACTCTAATTTGTCTCATTTTTTTAACTTTTACGTTTTCGTTTATACTTCTTCTTTCTCATACACCTGCAATGTCTCAGAACCTGAGCGGCATTGCATCGCCATTTACCATTTTGGCTATTAGACGGCTTATCGCTATCAATCTCCCCAGCTTCAATTAGCCTCAACAACTTCTTCTCACCACCGACTATATACGCAGCTTTATCCTTACTAAATGCCTCAGTAGACATCACATCAAGAATACTGTCAAGCAATATCTCAGCGGTGCCATTTGCATACGCCACGTCCATAATTCTAAGTGGTACGGGTAACAGTAAAAATACCCTTCTCATTATCGGATTTTATCTCCCATTTCTTCTCAGGTTCCTTTTCCTTAAGCCGATAAGATATCAGATTAAGGACATATGCCCTCTTGGAAATAGGAAAAACCTCTTTTGCATCCTTCTCCATCTCACGGATGATACACATTACACTTTTCTTATTTTCTTCCATATTAGTTATTTAACTGATTATTATATGATTATAAAAAGACCTCCGATTCAAGATTATTCGCTAATGTAAATTGAACCGGAGGATTGCTTAACTTTGAAGTGAACAAATTAAAATTAAGCTTATATGAATGGTTATTTAGATTTGGTAGAACACTACCAGAACGTTCTTGAAAAAAGAAACGAATGGACTTTTAGAGTCCAAAGCACTTTTTTAGCCGTAGCATCCGCTATGTTCGCGGTAATCGTATCTTTAAACAGTTCTTCCACGGACAGCACTTGCAGCAGGATTCTCCTTGCCATTGCTGTTTTATTGGATATATTATGTATCCTTTTCTCAAGTATTTCCCTATACGAGAATAAAGTAGAGAACGACAAGACTGCTCACACCTGCTATCATAGAATAGAACAATATATCCACGAGGATGTGTCTTTAGATATTCTCTCATTACATAAAGGTAGCGAGAGAGGTAAGCTCTTTTTATTTTGTGAAAAATGGTCTTATATTTCATTCTTTATATTCATTTGTGCGTTAACGATATACGCCTTACATAAATTCTTACTCATGTAAAACAACCATTTGCATATCATTAAATTGTTTATCTAACAATAGATCGAGAAGAAGCTATCTGAACAACATAAGTAGTAGTCTCTTCTTTGTCTTTTCGTAAGAAAAGTTTTTGATTAGCAACTGCTCTCATTGGGGGTGGTTGCTTTTTTATTCTTTTTCATAATTTACTACGCTTACCTGTACAGCATTAGGTTCTTTTCTTACTTTTTCCCCCTAATTGCGGCAAGCAGTCCTGTCGCCTCAATATACTTTAGAATCTCTTCCTCGCCTATCCAGTCGAGTGTTTCCTCAATGCCAATCTCTGAAACGAGTTTGCCCTTGCCGTGGTATTCAACCACGTCTTCAATAGGGATCAATTTCAATAAATCCCTTGTTTCAATGTCTTTATAAGCGTGCATAAGCTCCAGTTTTAAAATTTAGTGGTGCCACCTGGGATCGAACCAGGGCACAAGGATTTTCAGTCCTCCGCTCTACCGACTGAGCTATGGCACCTATATACATAAAGTAAATTCCACGATTTACCGACAAGAAATTGTCTAACTGATTATTTTTACAACGACATGAGTTTGACCCTTCCTCACAGCATTATGTCGTTGGTAAGTTGTGCCTATTCACCTCGATTTGGTTTTCAGCAGAGGAAACTTACAACCTCCATTCACCAATAAGTCATAGAACTCTTCTCTTATAGTTCCCAGTCTCCCATTAAAGGGTAGGCTCAAAGACCGGACTGGGTGCCGGGAAGTCCCAGCTTTATAGTTTTTGGTTTGACTTTCAAATGGAGAGTATTCGCCCGGACGGTTGGCTTCGCATATACGCGTTTCTATGCAATGCCCCAGCTTCTTTTGCCCGGTAAGAGAAATACCTTCTTGCGAATTACTCTTATTTAGTCACCTACGTAGTGGGCTCCAAACCTTCCGGTACTGTTTGGATTGTAATACGCAGATGCAGGAATGTCTAAACTGTCATAGCGACTTCTCTTTGCAGGAATGACATTTATATATTGAGAATTTATCTCTTGCAATCGCTTTCTCTCAGCATCCTTATCGGCTTCCATCTCTTGTTTAATTTGCAAAGCTCCTATCCTTGTAGAGATTCTAAACTTTGCCATTTTCCAAGACTTTTTCAAAGACTCAGCCCAAGTATATTTACCAGTCTTATAAAGATTGTGAGCCGTTTTCATAATTTCTGATAAATTGTACTTTTTCATTTTAGCGTTTATTTTAAGTGAAACATTACTTTGAAAAATCAATCTTTATCTCTATATTTGGAGTATTGATTGATTGATGATGCAAATATATCCACAAATGAGGATATAATAAAATATAAACTTTGAATAATATCCTCATTTGTGGATATTTAACAATTGATTGGTTATGATAAACAGAATTAAAGAAGTTATTGCCTACACAGGATTGTCTGAGAGAGCATTTTCTCTTAAGTGCGGATTAAAGCCAACAACTATCAACAATCAGCTAATAGGAAAAAGAGAGGTCAGTCTTGCAACAATAGTCGCAATTTCATCTTCGTTTGAGGAAATTTCTTCAGATTGGTTACTTCGCGGAAAGGGTGAGATGCTAATTTCAGCAAATCAATCAAAAGACGAGAATACAGAACGTATTTCTCGATTAGTAGATACTATCGCCACACTCCAAGGCACAATCAATGAACAATCGAAAACAATTCAAGTATATGAAGACAAGGTTCGCAAACTAAACGGCGAGCTAACAATGCTGAAAAACGAACGCAATATCAGATAATTATGAATAATGATATAATAAACATTATCCTTAATCACTGGGATAAAATAATGCTTTTAATCAGCGTATTATGTTTCTTTATTAATGAAATGTTTAAATCAGCACTAAAGAAAAAAGAAATTGCGTTTTCTGTAAGCCATAATGAAGTATTAAAATCTATAAATAATTATATCGAGGCGTACTTTAATTATCGAACATCAATGAAAAATTTCCCAATAGAATTTTTAAAACCTAATTATCCAGAAAATGAAATAGATAGAATAGTAACTACACCATTCAACAGGTTAAAATGTTGTGACTTTGCACTATCTCTCTATTTAGATAAAAAACTGTATTCTCAATATAATGAAATAACAAAAAAAGCTATGTATTTAAAGGATAAGCTACATATAATATTAAGTGATAAAAAAAACGAGAAAGAATATCCAAATACATACAATAAAGAGTTTACTACTTTTGAAAAAGATGTAAATAAATTATTAGATAATGCTTTTGAAGAAACAAAACTAATAATCTGGAATAATAAAAAAAGAAAATGGTCTATCAATCTATTGAAAAAGAAGAAACAACAAGAAATTATGGCACCAGCAGAACAAACGGTAATTAGTTCTAGTAGTATTCCAATGTTAGTAAATGCCATAACTACTCTTCAAAAAACAATCAATGAGCAGTCAAATACTATACAGTTACTTGAAGAGAAAGAGAGAAAGTTAAACGGCGAGTTGGCAATGCTGAAGAATGAACGTAATATCAAATAATATATCCAATTATAAATAACACAATTAAGTACAATATATACTATGAAAGGACTTAAATTAATGACAATACGAATTCCTGTATTTACGACAAAAATAGAGGAAGAGGAAATTTCTCTATTCGATATCGATAGAGAAGAAATGGTCAGAATTGTATGCGAAAAAATTAAAAAATTCAAATGCTCAAGCACAAATAAAATTGTATTAGAAAATGGAAGTAAGAACTACACCCATGAGATCGTAAAGCTTGATGCTCAAAGAAAAGATATGCATGGAAGTCCAGTTGTATTCATTAAAATGAGTGCACATAAAACTAATTTAAGTGATGGATATATTGAGACGTCAGAGAAAATACCTATGACAAAGGATGTTAAAATAGGTAGTGATCATCACTATATAGTAATGTACCCTATGACTATAAAAGGAAGAACAAAATTTAAAAGACACTGGAATATTTTTATATACGACGATCCAAACAAAGATAGTCAAGAATTTATTCGCATGGTTAAAGAAATGATAAAACGTGTATTAAGTCTAAGAATTTGTAATCTCAAAGCTAAGGATTTTGAAGAAGAACTAAAAGAATATTCCATTATTAATAATGTAACTGCAAATTTTCAAACTGTTGAATTTACTAACAATATACATGATGCAAATTTTAATGACTATATTGTTGCGGGTAAAATTTACAGTAAAAAAGAATTTAATTTAGCTAAAATACCATCAAGCAAAATCATAGATATAATAAATGATGATGGAGACATCACAATTAAAAAGAAAATCTTCAATATTCCACTGGGAAAAAAAGAATATAAAGTTAGCCAAACTATAAGAAAGGATTATCAAAAAGCTAAAACGAAATATGCTTTATTGATTGAAAGTTTATTCAATGAGAGCATTTCCATAACAGAAGATGAATATAATACTAAACTTTATGATGATAAATTTGTAATAGATAAATTAGAAAGTGTTGTTACAAACTATATGAGTTAAATATGAATACTTTAATTAATGACATTAGCAGTTTTAATTTAGCTATATTTGGAATAGGTATAACTATATTCACAGTTATTTATTCTTTTATTGCCAATAAAAAGGAATATATGAATGAAATAGCAGATTTTATTACCTCAGGAAAAGCTTGTCCAGAAACAAAAGCTAAATATAGAATAGCAGAAAACTACGTCCAAAAGCAAAAGAAAGCCAACAAAGCAATTGCTTCTATTTCAGTAGCTTCTCTATTTATCTATGTACTGTGCCAACTCTACATACATTGTTTATCAGAAAATATTATTTTTGAACGAATTATATTAATGATGGATGGTATTTTAGTAATTTACCTATTCGTTAACCTATCACGTTTTTTCACTTCATACTTTAGATATCTAAGATAAAAACCAATAACCAATAATTAACTCTGAACATAAAAACATACAATTATGAAGAAAATTACATTATCATTACTTGCATTATTGCCAACATCACTATTCGCACAAGCTCCAGCTAGCACAAACGGTGGAGACTATAGCGACGTCTTATTCTTTTTGATAATCTTCTTAGTTATATTCATTGTATGCCGGGAACTCCTATGCTGGTACTGGAAAATCAATAAAATGGTTTCTAACCAAGAAGAAATCATACGATTACTAAGAAAAATCGCAGATGAAAGCAATGCACCAGTAAATGACAATAAATTAGGAGAAGAAAAAAGAAATATTCTAAAAGAATTAGGAGACAGTACAAAATTCACGGTTACTGGGAAATAAGATATGATAGCACGTAACAGAATATAATCCATAACAACTAAGCCTATGAGAACATTCAGAACAGCAGACCCAGAGTATGAAAGAGAATATCCCGAATTCATCACGTCAGAACATAGGGATGATATAATCAATAGTATTCTTAAAGCCTCAAAAGGAAATAAAGAAGTTCATTTTGAATATGAAGATATACCTAATCCGCCGATCAGCGAACAACAATTTGAGATTATAATAGAAGGTCTTGTTGAGAGAGGCTTATTAAAGAAAATTGGTTATGACGATTATCTGATAAAAGACGGATTACACATACTAAAAGAGAAAGGTGGTTTCAGTGCTGAGCTGGACTTATTCAAAAGAAATATTGAACTCATCTACCAAAATTTAGATGAAGAAGAAAAAAGCAAGCTTCAAGAATTCTTCAAAAAAGCCAACCCAGCGCTTGAGAGTGCATCGAATGTAGTAGAAATTGCGAAAGCTATCTTTAGCGTATCATCTCTATTACTCTGACGGGAATAGATATTCAAGTATAGAAATAACCTGAATTAAATATGCAGCGTAAAGAGTGGTATCTGCTTTCTGAATATCTTTTTTAGCAGAAACTGACATGATCACACGTCCATCAAGCATAAGTTCCGCCATTTGCCGTAACTTTTCAATAGAGCCTTGGATGTCTTTTACATAGTTTTGTTTAATAGAGGACTTAGCTCCTAAATTTACTTTAGTCTCGGATATCATAATTATAAGCATTTTAGTGATGCACAAATATAAGAATTTTAAATATATAATGTATGAAAATTATAAATCTTGATAGTACATAATCATCTGTTAATGAGACCATGATATCATCTGTGAAGTTAGATTTCCTTTTTATTGTCGAAGGTATTTACATAGTCTTTATAGAAATTTAATTATCAAAACCTTACGATAGAAAAGAAGAAAAAAACTACCTTTACACCACAAAAATGGACGATTATGGAAAGAGATGAATTTTTCACTACTGAAGAGAAGAAATTGCTCTTCTCTCTCTACCGAAAATTATTACAGTTGACCGGTGAGACATTACAGAAGGGCGACTGCAGAAAACTGAAAACACATCTTATCAACTCTATAAAGGATAACCGGGTTCAACGCGACACTTTCGGATTAAATCCACTGGTTAAGGATATGCAGACTGCCGTTATCGTTGCCGAAGAAATCGGAATGAAGCGGGCGTCGATTCTGGGCATTATGTTGCACGAAAGCGTGAGAAACGGAGCTTGTACTCCGGAAGAGGTGCAGGCTGCTTTCGGTGAAGACGTTGCCGGTATTATCCGTGGACTGATACGCGTAAATGAACTTTATTCCAAGAGCCCGACTATCGAATCGGAAAACTTTCGCAATCTATTACTCTCTTTTGCGGAAGATATGCGCGTAATCCTGATAATGATTGCTGACCGCGTGAATATCATGCGGCAGATTAAAGATAGCAAGAACGACGAAGCCCGCCGCCAAGTAGCCAATGAGGCTGCATATCTCTATGCTCCCCTCGCTCATAAATTAGGGTTGTATAAGTTGAAATCGGAACTGGAAGACCTCTCCCTGAAATATACGGAAAAAGAGGTCTATTACCATATTAAAGATAAACTGAACGAAACAAAAGCATCCCGCGATAAGTATATTGCAGCTTTTATCACCCCGATGCAGAAAAAGCTAGAAGAGGCCGGACTACATTTCCACATCAAAGGACGTACAAAGTCCATCCACTCCATCTATCAAAAAATGAAGAAGCAGAAATGCCCTTTCGAAGGAGTGTATGACCTTTTTGCCATACGTATCATTCTGGACTCACCTGTGGAGAAGGAGAAACAGGAATGCTGGCAAGCCTATTCCATTGTAACAGATATGTATCAACCCAATCCTAAACGTCTGCGCGACTGGTTATCCGTGCCCAAAAGTAATGGCTACGAATCATTGCACATCACCGTGATGGGCCCTGAAGGTAAATGGGTAGAAGTACAGATACGTACTGAACGCATGGACGATATTGCCGAACGAGGCTTGGCCGCCCACTGGCGCTATAAAGGTGTGAAGGGTGAAACAGGATTGGATGAATGGCTGACTACGGTACGTGAGGCTTTGGAAAATTCAGATAGCAATGGATTGGAAGCTATGGACCAGTTCAAACTGGATTTGTATGAGGATGAAGTCTTTGTGTTCACCCCGAAAGGTGATCTGTTTAAGTTAGGTAAAGGTGCAACAGTGCTGGATTTTGCTTTTCATATCCATAGTAAATTGGGATGCAAATGTATCGGTGCAAAAGTTAATGGCAAGAATGCGCAACTTCGTCAGGTACTGAACAGTGGTGACCAAGTGGAGATTATGACTTCGAATACCCAGACACCGAAGCAGGACTGGCTGAACATCGTGACTACCTCCAAAGCACGTACCAAGATACGCCAAGCTTTGAAAGAGATGGTTGCCCGCCAGCATGCCTTTGCCAAAGAAACTATTGAAAGGAAATTCAAAAACCGGAAAATAGAATATGATGAAGCTGTCATGATGCGCCTCATTAAACGCCTCGGTTTCAAGACTGTGACTGACTTCTATCAAAACATTGCCGATGAGACATTGGATGTAAACGAAATTATCGACAAATATCTGGAACAACAGAGACGGGAAAATGATACGCATGACGACATTATATACCGTAGTGCTGAAGGATATAACCTACAACAAACGCAGAATGATGAAATCACTCGTTCAAAAGAAGATGTACTGGTAATCGATCAGAATCTGAAAGGGTTGGACTTCAAGTTAGCACGTTGCTGTAACCCGATTTATGGAGATGATGTATTTGGCTTTGTGAATGTGACCGGTGGTATTAAGATACATCGTAGCGATTGTCCCAATGCCACTCAACTACGCGAACGATTCGGATACCGGATTGTAAAAGCACGTTGGGCAGGTAAATCGCAAGGTACACAATATCCTATAACGCTTCGTGTAGTAGGCCATGATGACATTGGTATTGTAACTAACATCACCTCGATCATATCTAAAGAAAATGATATTTCTCTACGCTCCATCGGCATAGACTCTCATGACGGACTATTCTCCGGCACTATGACAATTATGGTAGGCGATACGGGACGTTTGGAAACACTTATAAAAAAGTTGAGAACAGTAAAAGGAGTGAAACAAGTTTCAAGAAACTGAGTAAGCTACGAGCTACAAGTGACTAGTACTTTTCAGTATGCCTTCACAAATCTACTTGTAACTTGTAGCTTGTAACATGTAACTATTGAATATGAAATACGATTTTAAGAAACAAATCCGAAGCTTTGGATACGCTTGGAAAGGCATCCGACAATGTATTGGGAAAGAACAGAACCTTAGTTTCCATCTGATTACTACAATAATCGTGATAGGTGCAGGGTTTCTTTTTGACATTACACGTACGGAATGGATGATCATTATCCTTTGTATTGGTGTGGTCGTAGCTGCGGAACTTTTCAATACAGCAATTGAAAGATTGGTGGATCTGGTATCGCCGGAGCGTCATCCCATTGCAGGACAAGTAAAAGATATTGCCGCCGGTGCAGTGCTGGTATGCGCTGTTGCGGCGGCAATCATTGGAGGGATTATTTTTATCCCATATTTGTTTTGACACGGGTTTATCTCACTCGTCTTCTCTTATAATAGGGACGTGTCAGTAGAAAATAAAACAGTAGTGCTACAATGATTCCCACACCTATGATTTTATAGATCAATTGAAAATCTACATAAAAGTGTGGCTGCCCAACACAGGAACCGTCTTCATACATAGAATACAGTTCTATGTTGTTTGACAGGAAGCAACATACTGCAATACCTATTAAAATCCCCGTTTCCATAGCCAAATGGCAAGTTGTATTGGCTGTTCCACGCTGGCAATGCTGCGAAAGCTTGACGAATATCTTCGTAAGAGGTATTGTAAGTATCACCAAAACAAGCAGGAAGAAAGTCGCACTGTAATCCCCATCCTTTATTATAGGTATTACTATCCCCGACACAAAAGCTATCAGCACTACATTGAGGGCAGGCAGCCAAGCCCGTGACAGTAAAAAACGGTCGATATTACAACGTCCTATACCTATAGGGGCACGGAAAGCAACATACACCCGCAATGCAAACAGTATACTAAATATACCGCACAATGCGGAAAGATACACTACCATACTGAAGCCTTTGAGCTGGAACATCCATACTCCTACTCCCACTCCCACCAGCATACCCAGACGAGCCGCCAAAGCATACGTCATATTCCCTGCGCTACGGCGCGGAGAATTTGTAATATCAATAGCAACTGTAATTCCCGCTGTGGCTGCTAATCCGAAAGTTCCTCCCTGCACAACGGCAAGTAACAGCAATTTCGTAAAAGTATCAGCAAATAGATAACCCACCGTCGCTGCCAACATTATAAATGTAGAGTAGACAAGCACGTGCTTTCGCTTATATGCATCTCCCAGATATGCGTGAAATGGCCCTACAAGGAACATACCCACCGCAAACACCAAAAACATACTACCCATCTGTGCAGTAGAAACGCCTAAGCGTGACACCATCACCGCAGGTAGTACCGGAAATAGCATATATAGGGATGCAAACAACAGGAAATTAGCCATGCATATTCGCATAAATCCCAGCGACCAAAGATTATCAATATTGCTCTTTCTCATTCGGGAAGTCTAAGTTCTTCACATCAGATATATAACGGCTTATAGCATCAGTCATTATCGTATGCAAATCGGCATAACGACGTAAAAAACGAGGACGGAAACCATTATTCATACCCAGCATATCCTGAATTACCAGCACCTGTCCGTCTACTCCACTACCGGCACCAATACCAATAATAGGAATAGTAAGTTCACTTGCTACACGTTCTGCCAATTCCGCCGGAATTTTCTCTAACACAATGGCAAAGCATCCTGCCTCTTCCAGCAGATGGGCATCACGTACCAGTTTCTCAGCTTCGGCATCATCCTTAGCACGAACAGTGTAAGTACCATACTTATTGATAGATTGCGGCATCAGTCCCAGATGCCCCATAATAGGAATACCTGCGCTCAAAATACGCTTTACAGTACCTATTATTTCTTCGCCACCTTCCAGTTTCAAGGCATCTGCATGACTCTCTTTCATAATGCGGATGGCAGAAGCAAGACCTTCCATCTCATTGCCCTGGTAAGAACCGAAAGGCATATCCACTACAACCATAGCACGTTTTACTCCGCGAACTACAGACTTAGCATGATAGATCATCTGATCAAGGGTGATCGGAAGTGTCGTCACATTACCAGCCATTACATTACTGGCAGAATCACCCACAAGGATTACATCCATACCTGCACCATCCACAATCTGTGCCATAGTGTAATCATAGGATGTCAACATAGAAATTTTTTCGCCTCTTTGCTTCATTTCAACAAGGCGATGAGTAGTCACTTTACGAGTGTCATCTGAAATATATCCAGCCATAGTTTCATTTACAATTTAATCATTTACAATGTACAATTTTGACTGTGTACAGATACACGTTGCAAATCATATATCGTAAATTGTAGTTCGTACTTTTATTTATCGCCGCAAAGGTAATCCTTTTTCCCTTTACTTGTGCAATTCAGTTAATTTATCGTAAGTGAATCCCTGGAAATCATCCAGAACATAGTGGCACAACGGGGTAATTTCTTCCCGTGAGTTAGTGGTAGCCAGACCAATAACTGTAGCTCCGGAAGCCATTCCGGCTTTCAGCCCATTAAAGGAATCCTCAAAAACATAAGTTGTTTCAGGCGTAGTGTCAAATACTTCCATACCAAGCAGAAAACAATCGGGTGCAGGTTTAGAAGCAGTGAACATTTCTGCCGTGAGAATACGGTCGAACATACTTTTGATTTCAGGTTTAGCACGGTATACAGCTTCCATTTTCTTATCATTGGAACTGGTAACTACAGCCATTTTCACACCATTACGGTGAAGATCGGCAATAAATTCCTCCACTCCAGGAATAAAATCGTATGACATATCCTGTTCGAAGCGGTCGAGACCTACAGTGATTTCCTCTCTCTCTTTTGTCATACCGGGAAAGAAGGTATCGTAGATATACATCAGGGTCTGCCCCTTTACACGACTTTCCAGATCTTCCATACCTAAGTAGTCTACTCCCATTTTATGCCAAAAAACGCTGTACTGCGTCTCTGTGTCGACAACGACACCGTCGAAATCGAAGAGAACGGCGATGTTTTTAGTTTCAGCCATATAAACTTTCTTTTACCTTATAATGTTAATACCTTATCTATTACGACACAAAGGTCATAATAATCCTTGAACCGAGCAAATAAATGAGTAACTTTGCTGCGAATGCAGATACGCGGACGACACGGACCGGAGCGGACGAACGCGGACTCATCACTTTCTTTAGATAAATAGTTATGGATAATAACCCTCACATATTAGGTACCGAGAGCATCGGAAAACTGCTGTTACAGTATTCAATACCCGCTATTATCGGTATGACGATAACTTCTCTGTACAACATTATCGACAGCATTTTCATAGGTCATGGTGTAGGTGCAATGGGTATTGCCGGATTAGCTATTACATTCCCTTTGATGAACCTTGTGGTAGCATTCTGTACGCTGGTATCGGCAGGTGGTTCTACCATTTCCTCCATCCGTCTGGGGCAGAAAGATTTAGACGGAGCAACTGAGGTATTGGGAAACACACTGATGTTTTGCCTAATCAATGCAGTAGTATTCGGCGGACTTGCTTTTCTGTTTCTGGATGATATATTGAGATTCTTCGGTGCCAGTTCCGAAACATTACCCTATGCACGTGACTTCATGCAAATTATCCTGGCAGGAACCCCAATTACTTATACAATGATCGGGCTAAACAATATTATGCGTGCCACAGGATATCCTAAAAAGGCAATGTTGACTTCCATGGTAACAGTGATCTGTAACATCATCCTTGCTCCTATCTTTATTTTCCATTTTGACTGGGGAATTCGCGGAGCAGCTACGGCAACCGTTATTTCACAGTTCATCGGTATGGTATGGGTGGTGAAACATTTTCTTAATAAGGACAGTTTCGTTCGTTTCCGCCCGGACTTTTGGAAACTGAAAAAGCGCATCATCAGTAGCATCTTTTCAATTGGTATGTCTCCTTTCCTGATGAATGTATGTGCCTGTGCTATTGTGATTATCATTAATAACTCGTTGCAACGTCACGGGGGTGATATGGCTATCGGAGCTTATGGTATCATCAATCGCCTGCTCACCCTCTATATAATGATTGTGTTAGGATTGACTATGGGTATGCAGCCCATCGTAGGATATAACTTCGGTGCACAAAAGCACGACCGTGTGAAACAAACACTGAAACTGAGCATTCTGACCGGTGTGTGTATCACAAGCAGCGGTTTCCTTATTTGCGAACTTTTCCCACATGCAGTATCCGCTATCTTCACAAATGATCAGGAACTGATTGATATTGCTTCCCGCGGTGTCCGCATTTGTGTGCTGATGTTCCCATTGGTGGGTGCCCAGATTGTGATCGGTAACTTTTTCCAGAGTATCGGAAAAGCTAAAATCAGTATATTCCTTTCGCTCACCCGGCAACTTTTATATCTGCTTCCCGGTCTGATCTTCTTCCCCCGTTTTATAGGATTGGATGGTATCTGGACCAGTATGCCCGTTGCCGATTTTTTTGCTTTTATTACAGCCCTGATTGTGCTGGGAGTATATATACGAAAGAAAAACAAAGAGGGTGTTTTGTGAGTAATTTACACCACTACTACAGAGGGTATAACCTTCACCCCCAAAGGGTGTAACCCTACCCCCAAAAGGGCTACACCATCCATATCAAAGGGTGTAGCCATCCGGTCCAGAAGGCTACACCCTTTTTATTCCGCCCTACAGATACCTGTAAGCAAGACGAAAACATATAAATGAACTTATTCGCTCTTTATGCTCTGTACGGGATTTTCGTTGGCTATCCGCCATGACTTCCAGATGACACATGCTGTAATTATCGCCAGATTAGCAATCGCTACCAATACATATACAGGCCACCCCAAGGGTACTTGCACAGCAAAAAGATCCATCCACATCCCGTTAACGTACCACGCTCCTACCGTACCAATAGTAACTGCCGGAGCTGCTACATAAAATACATCGCGCGACAATAAGTCCAGGATTGTCGATGCTTCAGCACCATTCACCTTACGGATGGCAATATCTTTGGAACGGCGGCGTACCTCGTCAGTAACGTAGCCTATCAACCCCATTATCATAACGAAAAACATTACGATAGTTGCCAACACCGTTGCATTACGGAAGACATGGACAACATTGTACAATTCCCGGATTTCTTGTTCCAAAGAAGTAAAATCCACAGTTTTGTCGGGGAAAGCAGCAGATGCATCGCTGTTCAGTTTGCGAAGATTCGCTGTAAAAGGTTCTTTGAGACGAATATGGATGCAACCACCAAACTCATTGTGCCGAACGATAAGTGGTTGTTGTGGAACATAATAAGAATTCATCTGAAAATCCTTCAGTATTCCCACAACTTTAAGATCACCCAGACTAGTGTGCCCATTGTGTATTGTACGCCCTAAGACATCATCTCCCCAACATAGCATCTTGACAAAAGTTTCATTTACCACTGCTTCATTTCGCTCACGTGCCATACGTCCTTCTTTAAGAACCATTCCCATCATTTTCAAATATCCCTCTGTTGCTGTACAATAACGTGAAGAAAGTTGAGCCTGCCCACTTTCATTAAATACCATCATGCCACTCATTGCCACACACGGCGGACAAGAAGCAGACTCTACCGATTCTACATAAGATAAACTACCCAAAAACCGACGAGCTACACCACGTTCTGCCTCATTGCCAAAATAAAGCTGACGACCAGTAACTATATTCCGGGCATTATATCCCATATCTTTGTTCAGCACATAGTGATATTGAGCCATTACCACGCACATTAATCCACAAATAAAAGCTACACCTGCAAATTGAATAAAAAGTAACGGTCGTTTCCAACCTTTCTTACCTTCTGTATAGCGACGGAAAACCTGCGACACAGGTATCCGGGCAAACAATTGTCCCGGTAGTACAGCACCAACCACAAACAATATTAACAACACCAGTACCGGGATCCAAAGACGTTCCGGCATAAAGAGTGATCTGATACGTACTTCCATCGTATTTTCTATAAGTTCACGGAAATTGTACAGCAGTACCACCATTACTCCCATTGCCATAAATAACATAATGCCTGTTTCCAGCAAAAACATACCGAAAATAGCACTTCCAGAAGCGCCACTACACTTATGTACCCCGACTACCTTAGCACGATACACCAAAGAAGAAATGGAAATAAGTACATAGTTCAGTGCAGTAATAAACAGAATGGCACATCCCAAAATACTCATAATATAAACCATACGTTTCGTTATATCACTATCCTGATATACATCATAAATAGATTTTACAAAAAGTGTACAACCTACTCCCCGCATCATATCTCGAGGAACGTGGTTTTGAACCATGATATCCAAACGGGCACTAAACTTGTCAATATCTACCTTTACGCCCGGACGAAAACGAATGTATTGATAATATGAATCTCCTCCTTTCCAATTATTATCATCCCATCCCCGGCTCCATGCTGTAGCAAGAGAAATTACAGCTTCCGGATTCATCGTGGAATTTTCAGGCACAGCGACATACGTCCCCTTCACAGTCAACTGTATTTGTTTGTCGTAACTTATCACCTTCCCGATAGGATTTTCATTACCAAATATTTTCCGAGCCAGACGATCACTGAGAAAGACAACATCTTTCTGTTGCAGTTCTCGTACGGCATCTCCCGTCAGCACCTCAATACCCATGGTACGGAAAAAGAGAGAATCAGCCATAATCTTATTATCACTGAAACGTACACTACCATTGTATAACGGACCAGTAACCATATACTTACAAATGGTGACAGCAGCTTCCACTTCATCCGGGAAGCTCTCAAGGATAGTCCCCGCAACCACCGGTAAGTTCATCTCGCTTGGTTCTTTGTCACGTTCTCCATTTATAGTCCAAATAGAGAAAACCTGATAAAGCTGGTCATAGTCCTTGTAGCAGGTATTACAACTCTTCTCAAATGCTACACGAGCGAAAAGCAGAATACTCATCGTCAAAGCCAGTCCAAGAGAAATAACCTTGATTACATTAGAACCACGCCCGCGCAGCAACGTTTGAATGACATAATAGATTTGCTTCATACCCTAAAAACTTCTTTATTCGCTCTTAATACTATTCACCGGATTCTCATTCGCTATCCGCCATGACTTCCAGATGACGCAAGCTACAATAAGTAGCAGGATAACCAATGCTATCAGCACATATACCGGCCACGAAAGCGGCACCTGTGCAGCAAACTGATCCATCCACATCTCGTTGACGTACGCAGAGGCAATAATACCGATAATGACAGCCGGTCCCGCTACATAAAGGACATCCTTTGAAAGTAACTCCAATATCCCCGAAGATTCCGCCCCATTCACTTTACGAATGGCAATTTCTTTGGAACGACGGCGCACTTCATCCGTAGTATAACCTATCAGGCCCATCAGCATGACAAAGAACATGGTTACCGCAGCCAATATCGTAGCATTGCTAAAGACACGAACCGGATTATACCGTTCCAATATTCGTTGTTCCAATCCGGCAAAGTCAATCGTTTTGTCCGGATAAGCTTCGTTTACGTCTTTGTTCAGACGCCGTAAATTCTCAGCAAAAGGTTCTTTGAGACGCACATGGACAGTATTACCGAAAGTACGGGTATATCCGAACATTATGACATCCTGTGGCTGGTAATAGGAACCTATATGAAAATTTTTCAATATACCTACGACTTTAAAATTCTTGCCTTCTGTACGTAACGGGTGGTTCAAAGCCTTGTCTCCCCAACGCATCCTCTCCGCAAAAGCCTCATTCACTACTATTTCATCTGCTGCACGCGGAGCACGACCTTCCTTCATTGTCATACCCATCATTTTAAAGTAATCTTCAAGAGCAAAACTGTAGCGTGTTGAGAAGAGGGACTGTCCACTTTCTCCTTCAATCATTGAGCCACTATAGCTCCAGATAGGGGTACTGACCGCGGAAGAAACTTCTTCTACATAAGGCAGACCACGGAAAAACTGCAATGCCGGTCCACTCTCCTCCTCACTACCAAAATAAGCATTCCCCACAGCTACACGCTGCGGATTATATCCCATATCTTTATCTTTCACATAATTGTACTGCGCCATCACTACATACATCAGTCCACAGATAAAGGCCACACCTGCGAACTGGATAAAAAGTAATGGACGTTTCCACCCCTTCTTACCTTCCGTATAGCGACGAAAAACCTGCGACACCGGTATCCGCGCAAATAATCTACCAGGCAATACTCCCCCCACAACAAAAAGAACCAACACTACAGCAAGCGGTACCCAAATACGATCGGGTGCAAAAAGTACACTCAGCTTGGCTGCGGTAGTATCTTCTATAAACTCCTGAAAGTTAAGCAATATCAGTCCCATTAACACCAGAGCCAGTACAATGATAATACCTGTCTCCAGAAGAAACATTGAGAATACAGTACCTCCGCTTGCACCACTACACTTATGTACTCCCACCGCTTTTGCTCGGTAAGTAAGCGAGGAGATGGATATCAATACATAGTTTAGTGCTGCAATAAAAAGAATTGCAAGAGCTAGGATACTCATAATGCTATCCATCCGTTTCACTTGGTCTTCGTTTCGATATACATCACGGATAGGTTTCACAAAAGCTGTATAGCCATAAGCTTTCTTATCCTCTTCCGGTCGATATTTCTGTATCATGTCATCCAGTCGAGCATTGATAATCTCTTTGTCAGCTCCCGGACGGAAACGGATATATTCGTAGTAACTGTCTCCCCCACGCCAGGAATAGTTACCCCAACTGCGACTCCAGGCTGTAGGCATAGATACAACTCCCTCGGGACGCATCGTAGTGTTTTCCGGTAAAGCAGCATAAGTCCCCTTCACTGTAAATGTTATTTCTTTATTGTAGCTCAGCACTTTTCCAATAGGATTTTCGCCGCCGAAGATTTTCTGTGCCAAGCGGTCGCTCAGAAAAATAACATCCGGTTGTACCAGTTCATCCTCCGGATTTCCGCTCAGTACCTCAATACCCATAGTTCGGAAAAAAAGTGAGTCAGCCAACAGGATCTCATCATCGAAACGAACACTGCCATTATACAACGGACCACCGAGAAAATAGGCGATACTGGTGGCTGCTTCCACTTCTTTCGGGAAGTTTTCCAATATGGCACCTGCCACGGGGCCACAGTTTTGCTTTTGAGGCTCAAACTGTTCACCATCAGCTGAAAAAATAGAGAATATCTGATATAAATTGTCATAGTCTTTGTAGAAGGTGTCGTAACTTTGTTCAAAAGCCACACGAGAAAACAGCAAAATACTCATCGTCAATCCCAATCCAAGGGAAATGACTTTGATAATATTCGAACCGCGTCCACGTAATAAAGTCCTTATGACATAATAGATTTGTTTCATACTTTAATATTGTAATAATCGTAACTTACATTTCCTGTGCTGCAACACTTGCCACTATACTGCCATCGAACAAATGAATCGTACGATGGGCGAAAGAAGCATCGTGCTGAGAGTGTGTCACCATGATAATGGTAGTCCCTTCCCGGTTCAACTCTGTCAGCAGATTCATTACTTCTGCACCATTCTTAGAATCCAGGTTACCGGTCGGTTCATCGGCAAGTATTAGCTTAGGATTAGTAACTACAGCACGAGCAATGGCTACACGTTGCTGCTGACCACCGGAAAGCTGTTGCGGGAAGTGTTTTGCACGATGACTGATATTCATTCGTTTCAGTATATCTTCCACCATCCGGCGACGTTCAGAAGCTTTGATTCCCAGATAAGTCAAAGGCAATTCCACATTTTCATACACATTCAGTTCGTCTATCAGATTGAAGCTTTGGAATACAAAACCCAGTTTACCTTTACGAACGCGTGTACGCTCTTTTTCTTTCAGATTCCCTACTTCCTGTCCCAGAAGTTTATATGAACCTTCCGTCGGATTATCTAGTAATCCCAGAATATTCAACAGGGTTGATTTTCCGCAACCTGACGGTCCCATAATAGCTGCAAACTCCCCCTCTTTCACTTTGAGATTCACGTGGTTCAACGCTACTGTTTCCACTTCCGATGTACGGAATACTTTGCTGATGTCATTAATTTCAATCATGATGTTTTTTAATTATATGTTATTAATTATCTCTTTATTATTCACTCTTAATACTCTTCACCGGATTTTCATCGGCTATTTGCCAGGAACGCCAAATAACACAACCGATAATAATACCCAATACTCCAAGTGCTATCAATATATAGTATATCAGCGGAAATGCTGCCGTGTCAATAAACTGCTCTCGCCACATATTACCTACATACCACGCTCCTATTATACCGATGATAACAGCAGGCATAGAAATCCTGAACACATCTTTAGAAAGAAGCATAAGGATAGATATCGCATCAGCCCCGTTCACTTTACGGATGGCAATTTCTTTGCTCCGGTGTTGCATTTCATCATTGATGTATCCTATCAGTCCCATTAGGGTAATGAATAAAATGGTAATAGCTGCCAATATCGTAGCATTGCGAAAGTCCGTAACACTTCGCTTCTGGAAATCCACCTTATCCTTATATGAAGTGAAAATCAAGTCATTTTGTGGGAATACCTCACGTGAGTCTTCATTCAAACGGTGAAGGTTATCATCAAACGGTTCTTTCAGACGAAGCATCACTGTATAGTTAAAATGGGGAGTATAGGTAATAAACAGAGGTTGAGTTGCTACATAGGCAGGATCGGCAGTAGGAAAATCTTTCAATACACCTACAATAGTACCATATATTTCTTCCTGATTGCGTACTTGCCTGCCTATAGGGTTCTCCTCCCAACGCATCACTTCCAGAAATTTTTCATTCACCAACACCTCGTTAGCTTTAGTCAAGTTTCGGCCTTCTTTAAACTTCAATCCCAGGAAGGGGACATAGTCTTTATCTACCCTCAGCCAGCGCATACTGTAATCTTTTCCTGCATCTGTAGTCACGAACTCACCAGACAGCCCTCCCAGAATCATATCGCTGCCACTGGCTGCACTTTCCACATAAGGCAAATTTACTAATGTACTACGAGCATTTTCGCTGTTTGCAAACGATGTATAGGCAACAGCAATACCTGCCGGATCAAAACCTCTGTCGCGTGTAGTGACGTGACGACTTTGCAACAAAACCACCCCCAACAATCCAAAGATGAAAGCCACACCGCAAAATTGTACGAAAAGCAACGGATGCTTCCACCCTTTCTTGCCTTCAGTATACCGGCGGAAAACCTGCGTAACAGGAATACGTGAGAACACATGCCCCGGCAGTACGCCACCTACAACAAACAGAAAACCGATCACACAAAGTGATGCCCATATATTCTCCCAGCCAAAGAGTCCGGCAAGCGTAACGTTGAGCAAATCTTCTATCGGTTCTTGGAAGTTAACCAATAATAACGCCATGCATCCCAGTGAAACCAGCAGAATAATAGCTGTCTCCAGAATAAACATACTGAAAATAGTACTTCCATCCGCCCCATTGCATTTGTGCACGCCAATGGATTTAGCACGCCGACTCATGGATGAAATAGATATCAGGATATAATTCAGTGTCACTATAAAAAGAATAGTAGTGGCCAGTGTAAGCAGTATCCATACAATACGCATAGAACTGACTCCATCATCCATACGAAAATTCTTTACCGGAGTAAGCCCTATAGCAAGTTTAAAATCCGGATAATCGCCAAAGAAGCGTTTCACAAGTTCAGGTGAACGTGCAATAATCCGTTCGGCATCTTCAGCATGCCGCAAGCGCACAAAGGAAGTATAGCCGTCACCACCATCCCATCCCCAATATCCCCAGTCATGCTTAAAGGAACTGGCAAGGGAAATCACTATCTGCGTACCATATAGTGAAGAATTCTCAGGGAAATCTTCAAATACTCCTTTCACAGTCATAGGCAACTCCCTGTTCATTTTCAGCGTTTGTCCTATTGGATTCTGATCAGCAAACACTTCACGCACCATATCTCGACTGATAAAGATAACATCCGGATTAGTCAGTTCATTCGGATTGCCTGCCAGCAGGCGAATACCCAGGGTAGAGAAGAAACAAGAATCACCCGTCATTGCGTTACAGGCAAAGCGGCTGTCATCCTTATACCAACCGGTATTGGCAAACCATTGCTGGGTGACAGTGACACTTTCCACCTCTTCAGGAAAAGCGTCGGCAATAGCAGCAGCAACAGGACCATAAGTATTGTGTGACTCCGTAATCTTTTCATTCAGCGAGTAGATGTTCTTTATTATATATAGCCGCTCGTAATCTTCATAGCATGTATCATAATTGAGTTCGAATGCCTGACGGGCAAAAATGAGAATACTGACCGTAACTC
Organism: Bacteroides sp. AM16-24; assembly: GCF_003471885.1. Taxonomy (NCBI): domain Bacteria; kingdom Pseudomonadati; phylum Bacteroidota; class Bacteroidia; order Bacteroidales; family Bacteroidaceae; genus Bacteroides; species Bacteroides sp. AM16-24. The sequence continues at coordinate 120,028 of NZ_QRKI01000002.1, read as the reverse complement.
CCAAAGTGAGAGAGATAATCTTTATCAGATTGGAACTGCGACTATGCAGTAAAGTTTGAGTGACATAATAAAGTGACTTCATAGATCATGCAAGATTTTAATTATATGATATTCTCTCTATATAAATGCAGAAAGCGTGCCAAAACTTAAAAACCGTTTATTATCAAGAAATTAGCTTTCCAAATCCAATCATCAAGTGTCTAATAATTAGACAGCTCCGTCTAAAAAATAGACAACCACCCGAAAGCCGTTCAGCATAAAGAGAACAGAAAAAAAGAAGATGAGACAAGCATTTATCAAAAAGAAAACTCTATATTTGCAGCCAGTTTTCTCTATAATAGGTATTAATAACATTAATTTCATAACACATGAAGCTATCTAAACTTTTACTCTTACCGCTTATAGGCTTATGCGTGAGTGGCTGCGATATGATAGACTATCACCCCTACGACGTACGTATTAGCGGTCAGACAAATATTAACAACTATAATATCCAAAAGATAGAAGCTAATTGTAAGGATAAAACCACCCTTCGTTTTGCTACCATAAGTGATTCACAACGCTGGTATGATGAGACCTTAGACTTTGTTAATCACCTCAATAAGCGGAATGATATTGACTTCGTTGTTCACACCGGAGACTTCAGCGACTTCGGAGTCACCGATGAATTCCTGTGGCAACGAGACATCATGAATAAACTGAAAGTTCCTTATGTCGGTCTGCTTGGCAATCATGACTGCATCGGCACAGGCGAAGATACTTATCGTGCCATTTTTGGTGAACCTAATTTCTCTTTTATTGCCGGACGTATCAAGTTTGTCTGTCTGAATACCAATGCTATTGAGTATGACTATTCACGCCCTATTCCGGACTTTGATTTTATCTCCAGTCAGCTTGAAGAGCGCCGCGAGGAGTACGATCGTACTATATTCGCGATGCACATCCGCCCCTTCTGCTACGAATTCAACAATAACGTAGCTTATGTTTTTCAGTATGCCATCACACAATTTCCCAACTTACTATTCTGTACAGCGGGTCATGAACATCATTTATTTGAAGAAGATCTTTTCGAAGATGGTGTGATGTATTACATGAATGACTGCATGAAAAACCGCACCTACTATATATTCACTGTAACACCCGACGGATATGAGCGTGAAGTGGTCTATTTTTAAAATACTGTCGTGTTTCTTTCTCGTATGTTCGCCATCTGTCTGTGCCCAGGAAGCAAAAACAATTGCCATAGAGCCGCAACAGATATGCAGAGATACCGTTATCATTACTAAATATGACACTGTATGGATAGAGAAAGGAAAAACTAAAATAGACAGTGCCGACATTAGCAATAAGCATTACAGCCGCTACGATAAACGAATCCATCGTTACCGGAAACATTGGGAAAGCCTGATTCCCACACATACAAAACTGCAATTTGCCGGTAATATGGGATTATTGTCTTTAGGTACAGGATGGGATTACGGAAAACGTAACCAATGGGAAACAGATATATTTCTCGGTTTCCTACCCAAATATCATTCCAAGCGTACCAAAATCACTATGACTCTAAAGCAAAATTACATGCCTTGGAGTATTGATTTAGGAAAGGAATTTTCTATAGAACCACTTGCCTGTGGAATGTATTTCAATACAGTATTTGGTGACGAGTTCTGGACCAATGAACCCGAGCGATACCCCAAAGGATATTATGGTTTTTCGTCCAGGATACGTATCCATATTTTCCTTGGGCAACGGCTGACGTACAATATTCCTCCACGTTGGCGCTTGGGAGCAAGAGCCGTCACTTTTTACTATGAGATCAGTACCTGCGACCTGTATGTAGTAAGTGCATTTGTCAATAAATACCTGAAACCTAAAGATTACCTCAGTTTGTCATTCGGCCTGAAAACACAGTTGTTCTAAACTCAAAAGGGCTGCATCCTCCTATACGGAAGTGCAGCCCTCTCCTATAATCTTACTGAAATTCTATTAATAAGAACGAGCAAACAAAGCGCGGCAAGCCGATGGTTTACCGGTCACCATACAGATACCCGGTTCTTTATCATCATCCAGGAAAGTTTCGAAAGGAATACAGCGGATAGTAGCCTTTGTATCTTCCTTGATCTTCTCCTCAGTTTCAGTAGTACCATCCCAGTGGGCAAGGATAAAGCCACCTTCTTCAATCTTTTCCTTGAATTCGTCGTAACTATCTACTTTCGTGATGTGAGAGTTACGATAGTTGAGAGCCTTCTGGTAAATATTTGCTTGAATTTCTTCCAACAGATCTTTTACGTATTCCTCGATACCATCACAAGAACGGGTTTCTTTTTCCAGCGTATCGCGACGCATTACTTCCATTGTATTGTTTTCCAGATCACGCCCCCCCATCACAAGTCGTACAGGTACACCTTTCAATTCATAGTCTGCAAACTTGAAACCTGGACGTTTGTTATCGGCATTATCATATTTCACCGAAACACCCATAGATTTCAGTTTAGCGACGATACCAGCTACCTTCTCATCAATCTTCTGCAGCATCTCGGCATTCTTATAGATAGGCACGATAACCACCTGTATCGGAGCCAGATGAGGAGGCAGTACAAGTCCGTTATCATCAGAGTGAGTCATGATCAGTGCTCCCATCAAACGGGTAGATACCCCCCATGAAGTAGCCCAAACATATTCCATTTTATTTTCCTTGTTCACGAACTGCACGTCGAATGCCTTGGCAAAATTCTGTCCGAGGAAGTGAGACGTACCACTTTGCAGAGCTTTTCCGTCCTGCATCATAGCTTCAATAGTATAAGTATCCAGCGCACCGGCAAAACGTTCATTGGCAGATTTCACACCTTTCACAACAGGAACAGCCATATACTTCTCAGCAAATTCAGCATATACGTTCAGCATACGCACTGCTTCTTCTTCAGCTTCTTCGCGAGTGGCGTGAGCTGTATGTCCCTCCTGCCACAGGAATTCTGCAGTACGCAGGAAGAGGCGGGTACGCATTTCCCAACGCATCACGTTCGCCCATTGATTACACAAAATAGGCAGATCGCGGTAAGAATTAATCCAGTTCTTATAAGTATTCCAGATGATGGTTTCAGAAGTAGGGCGAATAATCAGTTCTTCTTCCAGTTTAGCTTCCGGGTCTACGATTACCCCACTACCGTCAGGAGCATTTTTCAGACGATGGTGTGTTACTACTGCACACTCCTTTGCAAAACCTTCCACATGTTCCGCTTCACGGCTGAGGAAAGACTTCGGAATCAGCAAAGGAAAATAGGCATTCACGTGTCCCGTTTCCTTAAACATATCGTCCAGCTGACGCTGCATTTTCTCCCAGATAGCGTATCCGTAAGGTTTGATCACCATACAGCCACGCACAGCCGATTGTTCTGCCAGATCGGCCTTCACCACCAACTCATTATACCACTGCGAATAATTCTCGCTGCGTTTGGTCAGGTCTTTTAATTCTACTGCCATTTTATTTCGTTTTTTAAAGTTTTTCGGATGTGTCTATTAAACAGTCGGCAAAAGTACAAAAAATTGCGTGAATAGTGCGTTTGATAAACGTACTATTTTAAAAAAGCCGCAATCCGAATGATTTCGGGATAGCGGCTCTGATAGTATCCATTGATTTCTGCTTTTTTATTTTTCACTCCTGCTATTAGAAATATGCAAGCAGAAGAATTTCTTCATAAATACAATATAAATAACACTAAGCAATAAAATAGTACACGATAAATATATATAGCCATGATTCAAGAAGTACATATATCCCATTATCACAATCACTTGTACAGCCATATAAATCCCTGAAACCACTACGTGCGGCATCTTCAATTCATTTGCCATCAACTGATACATGTGCTTCCGATGGGGTAAACCGATATTCTCATGAAGCATCAGACGGTGAATGATGGTCAAGACACTGTCAACGCCATAGACGGACAACAGGATAATCCAACTAAAATCACCGGTCTGAATTATAAGCTTCCCTATCAGGAAAAGAAGAATGAAAGCAATACTCACAGAACCTACATCACCGGCAAAGCATTTCGCCTTCTTACGGAAGTTGAAGAAACAAAACACTAATACCCCACAAAGAACTGTATAAATGAAAACAGGCTCAACAAAAGGAACGATTGAAGCATTGATGTAAGCTAACCCTCCCAAAACCACCAATGAATAACCGCCTGTAATCCCATTGATGCCATCCATAAAGTTATAAGCATTGATGATGCCGGTACAAACTATTAAAGCAATGATTATCCACCACCAAGAAAGAGAAAACAGTCCCCACTGATAGAACAGCAAAGCCATTGCCGAGAAATGAAATACCAGCCTCAATCCTTGAGAAGTAGAACGGATATCATCTACAAAACTGATAAACGTTATCAGAGTCAACGCCAGCATAAACCACGGGTATTCCCATTCATTACTCACAAAATAAGCCAAAACACCAAAGTAGAAAATAATCCCCCCACCCCTTAGCGTGATGCGCGAATGAGAACTCCTCTCATTGGGCTTATCAATGATGTTGCACTTATCGGCTATCTTAAAATAAAAAAGTTCTGCTGTAAAAAGCAGAACCAATATAATCAGGTAATACATAACCGCACTTTCCCTTTAACTTTTAATTATTCATTTGAAAACGATTTTACCGTTTTCACTATCCCATCAACAGCACGAACAGGCATTTTCTCAATGCCAAGCGCAGCTTTAATCTTCTCATTGCTCACTACATAATTCTCTGTCAACTTCCGCAAACGTTCTGCATTCAGCGGCAAATGAAACAGTGTTCCCACACCTGCACAAGCTTCCATCATCTTCCGGTTCATTCTCCAGATATGAGCTTTCTTACCCATCGCCTCACACATCAAATTAATCAGCTCATTCGTAGACAAAGCTTCATCATCTCCCATGTGATAAATACCACTTTCAACATTTTCCGTCAACAAACCTTCCACCACATAGCAAAGATTATCTACAGAAGTAAATGATCTTCTATTCTCAAAATCACCCAAAGGCCAAGGAATACCTTTTTTAACAATATTATAAAGCAGATTCAAATTTCCTTTATTACCCGGGCCATGAATCATGCAGGGCCTCAATATATATACCTGTTTCCCATCATGGCACAACTTTAATTCTTCATTTTTATTATTTAATTTGTCGAGAATGTAATTCTCAGCTGCTATCTTACTCTCTCCATAAGGTCCTACCGGTGTAGGTATCACATCCTCCCTCAAAGCATCTCCTACTACACTATCGGCAGCCGCCTTCACGGAACTGAAGAATATGAACTTCTTCGATGTAGATTCCAGAAAGAAATCAAAAACCTTTTGTGTCAACCCTGTATTGATATCAAAATACATCTGTGCAGTAGATTGATTCTTCGTATCATGCGCCTTACCTGCCAAATGTATGATAGCATCAAATTTTGGCAATCGCTGCATCGGAAAAGAAGTCGGTTCAATATCACACCAAGAGAAAGTATTTATCACCCCCTCTTTTTCAGGTGCAACAATATCCAAACCATAAAGGTTATGACGCTCCTTTAAGGCAACAACAAGATTGGAACCCACGAAGCCATGGATTCCGGTAATAAGTATGTTCATCAGAAAATATTATTTATAGTTTTCTATAAATTTGTAATAATCCTCACTAATTTCCACTTCAAATGATACTCTTTATTCAGAAAATTGCTCTTAAAAGAAACCATACTAAATATTCCCTATCCATATTTTCTATTACGTGGATTAATATGATTCATCAAATACTGAAAATATACATTTATTGGATATGGCAGCAAAGAACGAATAAAAGGTACACAAACCCCAATATGAGCCATTATTGGTAAATGAAGATACCGACATCCACGTAATCCAACTTTCATTCTATACCAACCTACTTTTATATTATTTTTCTTTACGCTATCCGAGAAAAAACGATAATACAATAAAGATTCTGGAATGTTGGCAAAGCGTAATCCTTTTGCTGCACATCTGAACCATAAATCATAATCATCTTGCCGAGGTCCTGCATCTGAATTATAGCCACCAATAGATAATATTTTATCCTTTCGAAACATTACAGTAGGGTGATTCATAGGACAAGTCCAGATAAGTCGTATTATATCTTTATGCACAACAGGTACACTAATAATATCATTCAAATCATACCCTGTTTCATCAATTTTAGAAGCAAACGTCCCGACGATATCAACTTCTGGATGTAATTGAAAGTATTTTATTTGTTTCTCAAATCTCGTTGGAAAACAAATATCATCTGTATCCATTCGGGCAACAATATCATTAGTACAATATTTCAAGCCAATATTAAGAGCATTACTAAGTCCTTGGTTTTTCTCAATCTTTACAATTTTCAAATGAGGGAAAGCAGATATTACACTTTCCAATTCCTCACCAATCGGACCATCTTCTACCAAAACAACTTCATCAGGACACAATGTCTGTTCATAGACACTATCTAATGCAGATTTAAGATATTCCGGCTTTTCTTTTGCGTATACCGAAATTAAAACTGTAACTTGCATACTAAAAAATCAGAATAGGAGTTAAAGAAAATGGAGAGTATTCAAATAGATACTTATATACCTATTATACATTACAGCAGGAGAATAGTCTGCTAAATACCTTTTATTCATATTGATACCGAATTGTTTTCCGTCAATAGCTCTCAATACGGCTTGTACAATAGTATCAGGATTTATCAGATTGAAAAAAGAAACCTCATTAGGAGAAAAAGCTTCTCTTATAATAGGTATATCCGATACGACAGAAGTCCTCTTATATACGGCAGCTTCCAATAAAGCCAATGGAAATCCTTCACTATGGCTTGGCATAGCAAAAATATCATAATATTCTAAATACCTATACGCATCTTGTTTATAGCCAACAAAACGACATCTATCTACAACCCCACAATTGCATGCCAATTTCTCTAAAGATTCACGTGCGGGTCCATCCCCTACAATATACACTTTACAAGCAGGCAGTTTATTTAACGCCTTTATCAAAATATCAAGGCCTTTTCTTTCTGTAAGCACGGCATTGACACCAATCAAAACATTGTCCTCCTTAAAATCTAAAATTTGTCGTATTTCCTCTTGATTCAATTTATTCTCGATATTCGGATTGCGGGTATTATAAGCAAATGTCAATTTATCCGATTTAATCCATTTACTATAATACTGCACAGCATCTTTACTCAAAACAACAATTTTATCATGTCTATTAAGACACCGAATCCATATCTTCCCAAAAACGCATGCTACAATCGAATTATATTGATACTTTAAATCCTGAAACATATAATTATGCAAAGTAGATATATAACATGTTCTTCCCAACTTTTTCCGATGCATATATACATATATATCAGGTCGAATGCCGTGACTATGCACTACATCAAAAGAGCTAAAATCTATAATTGAGCCTTTTATTCTCTGTGTAGGACAACTAAAATTCAATTGTTTTATTTCATCAAAATACAAGACAATGCATTCATGATTATGTTGTACCATCTGTTCCACCAACTCTTTAACAACTATCACAGGTCCTTTATTGGCCAACGAAGGAACGATATAAGCAATTTTCATATTAGTATTTTTTAAATTCTCCGTCCGAATCTAAATTTTTACGAATCCAATTTATATCATAGTTATTACACAAAATTGCAGGCATTGACGAATACATTAGTTTATATGTCCTACCATAAAACAAAGGCTCTCTATACCCATATAAGTATGCAATATTAGATATTAAATAGCATAATAATAGCAACTGACACATATTCTTTTTTAATCTTGTATTGCGGTATAAATACAGAAAACAGAACAAGAAAAACTGCATTGCAACCAGAGTTACGCGATCATATAAAACCATAACCGGGAAACTCACTCCTATTAGTACCACAAATGCCAAATAAATATTATCTATTTTAGGATTATCCTCCCTTCTATAAAAGAGCAGAAAAGGGATTAAAGGGGTTCTTTCTATAATATTTGCAAGAAGTCCCATAAATGATCTACTATCAGTAAATCCTTCGTTACCTTTTATATATACGTTAACTATTATCTTAACACTGCCTTCCAATGGCAAAATATCTATTATGCTTAACAAAAGATTCATGCCTATTACAGCAAATATAGCGGAAAACAAAAAAGCGAATATTGGATTTATCCTGAAAGATCGGAGATAATATAATAAAAGAGCAACAAAAACTATTGGTAGAATGCCAAAATGAGAAATAGCAGCCAATACCATCCAAATCCACCAATTATATTTTCGAATAAAAAACATCCGATACAAAGCCATTAATAAAAAACTAGCAGCTAACGTATAACGAAGCCCATTTACAATCCAGATGAAAGGCACTGAAAGAAATACACATAAAAAAGATATAAAATAAATTTTCTGATTTTCTGATAGTTCTCTATTTTTAGACACTATATTCCTGAAAAGATAAAAACTAATCTGATAAGACGTAAAGGCAAAAAGAAAGCGAATTAATTCAAAATTTATGTTCAAATCAGAAAAAGTATTACTAATTGTATGTAATAGAAAGTCAAGCCCATTGGAAGTAACAATCTCAAAAGTTGAATACTCATGAGAGAAATTAAAATAATTTAAATTATGTCTATATAAATCAGCAAATGGAGGAAATAAAATAGCGCATAACCCCATAAAAACAGACAATAAGACAAAAGCATATTTCTTTCTATTATAGATTTCACATAGAATAGGAAGTAGCGCTCCTAATGGATATATAAATAAAAGAGCGCATACAAAAAAAGAAACAGGAACGCGTTTTATTAGCCCTCTAATTTCTAACATTTTTCAAGAAATTTACAATATTGAATATCATATTACCAATAAAACGCATCTTATAAGAAATGAACCATAAAGCACATTTGTAATGTAGAGGCAAAACAGAATTAGTAAATATAAGATTATTTGCTTCGGGATAAAATAAAGAATATTTTCTCTGTAATGCTCCCCGGGTATTTATGACAAGTTCCTTTTTCATATTAAGTTTATAACTGATTATTTCATTTTTGCATAACAATCCCAATTGGTTTTCATCTAAAAAAGACAAAATATGATGAATAGATTCTTCTACATTTAAAGCTTTCTCTACAGAAAACAATTTTGTATAAGATGAAGTATTGAATTGTACATAATGCAAAAATGCTTTGGGAAGATAAGCCACACAATTTGCATAATAAAACAACTTTATACAAACAGTAAAATCTTCCATGTAATTTACACCATCCAGAAAATTCAATTGATGTTCTTCGTATAGTTTTCGACTTACAAGTTTATTGCATAATGAGCCGTGCAATTCCCCTTTTAATAGCATTTTCACACAATCTAAACTATTCGAATTGGCTGGTTGCTTTATATACAATTCTTTTTTCTCATAATTCACATAATAATCACATACAACAATATCTGCCCCACTTCTTTTTATTTCATTATACATATCCTCCAGCATATCAGGTTCAACCCAGTCATCACTATCAAAATGTGTAATATAGTCACCAGTAGAATTCATTAAACCTATTTGTCTAACTGCTGCAACCCCTAAATTTTTTTCATTATTTATTAACTTAATATTTAAATGAGCGTATTGTACGACCAGCTTTTCAATCTTCAGTCTTGAATCATCAGTAGAACAATCATTTACGACTATATATTCAACATTCTCCGTTTTAGTTTGAGAAAACATTGACAGCAAGGCACAGTCTATAAATTTTCCCACATTATAGACAGGTATTATTACAGATATATCCATTTTCTAGATTTCAAAAAACATTTACTATCCTATTGAAACATGAATTTTCAAGAAAATAGTTAGCATGTAATAAGGACTATTAAGTAATACATATTCAATATATGATTTTATCCCACGAGGAATATCCAAGTCCATTTTTTTAGCTAATACTTTACATTTTATTATCAACTTTTTTTGTTCTTGAGCGTTCAATTTCTTATTTTTAACAACATGGTATACAAATCCATATAAAACAGAAATAAAATAATTATTAACGACACGTCTGTTATTTAAAATAATTTTATTCTCTTTTATTAGATTATAATTCTGTAAAATAACAGATAAATAATCCAGATAATTTCGATATTTCTTATTTCCTGTAATTGAACATTCATTAATATAATAGCTATATACTTTTTCCGATATTATTACCATTGTAGAAGCAAATACTGCTAGGCGAAAAGAAAAAAGTTCATCTTCATGTAAAAGTCCTTCCCCAAACCACATGTTCTTTTCAATAAAAAAAGAACGGCTTATCATTTTTCCACATGCCATTACATACCACTGGCAATCTAAATAACTAATCAGTATATCTTCTTTTGAGTTATATACTTTTTCTTGCAATGTAGGAACTTTAAAGGAAGTAGTATTGCCTATTAGATCAAAACCACCAACCAAAAAATCAACATTCCCATATTTTTGAAGATATACTTCGAAAATACTCACAACATCAGCAGAATATAATTTATCATCGCTGTCCAAAAAAAACAAATAATCTCCTGTAGCAGCTTTCACTCCACTATTACGTGCTGCCGACAATCCTCTATTTAATTCGTGAGTAATTATCTTAAATCTAATTGAGCCTGTATAATTCTTTAAAATAGATTCAACAATATCCATTGATTTATCAGGAGTCGCATCATTCACAATGATACATTCTATATTTTCATAAGTCTGATTACAAACAGATAACAAACAACCCTCTATCCAATTTTCAACTTTATAAACCGGAATTATAATAGAAACCAATACTTGTTTTTTCATTTCACTACAGATTTATATCCTCCACAGATACACAATAATAATATTTTTATCATACTTTTTAATGATAAGGAATGATATGAAATACCAAACAACGGAAACGATTTCCAAAAGTTTATAAGTAAATCATCTCTTTTTAAACATAACCTCCAATAATAAGTAGATATAAAAAAATAAGTCAGCGTCCAATGCACTTGTTTCAGAACAAGCAATTTTTTAATCATTAGTTCGTCATTTTTTTCTTTTTGCAGAAGAGTAGTCATTATAGAATCAGAATTCGCATCGTTATAGTGATACATCCCCACTGACGAAGAAATATAATAACTACTCACATTGCAATATACAGCCAACAAAAATATAACATCCTCACCAACAGAAATTTCTAAAGGAAACCTGACATCACCAATCACCTCTTTTTTATATAATTTGCCCCAAATTTCATACGTAAAATTATCACAAATAAAATGAATGAGATGCCGTTTCTTTGTGCAGTAAATATCCTCTTCATAATATTTCAAATTACTTCCTCCATCCCTCGGTATCTGTACAATATCATTCGCCTTACTATGAATACATACTTCAAAAGTATCTTCATCTATCCAATCGTCACTATCACAGAAGAAAATTAAATCCCCACTCGCATTATCAAGTCCACAGTTACGAGCGGAACTTACTCCACCGTTTTTTTTATGAAACACCCTAACCCTATTATCAATAGAAGCATAATCATCACATATTATGCCTGAATTATCCGGACTTCCATCATCAATCAAAAGCAACTCTATATTATGATAAGATTGTCCTAGAATACTTTCAACACATCGAGATAAGAATCCTTCTGCCTTATACACAGGAACTATAACGGATATCTTTGGATTATACATACAATGCTTTAATTAACAAGTTCATAGAATATTCTTTCTGTCGATGGAGTATAGCATTCACATTACCCCAATCAATATTATCCATAATACTGTCATAATATTCATCTAAAGAATAAATCAATAGCTTTTCCAAACCAAACAATTTTAAAAGGGAAAGAAATCTCGCCTGTCCCCTCTCCTTATTAACATAAACAACGAACGGTCTATTGAAAAGAATAGAGAATACGCATGCATGAAAAGAATCTGTCACAACAAATTCCGCATCATAAAAGCCTCGAATAAACTGTTCTACCGGTGGTTGTATACATTCTTCAGACAAATTTTCTGCCCATTCTGCTTTTGAATTTACTGCAAAAGGTTGTAGAGAATGCTGGAATGCTATTTTATCCACTAGCTGCTGTTTCTCATCTGTGTTATCTAAAATATGACACAACAAATTTCCTGGACTTTTAAGGATCTTAATATCATTAAAGAAAGTAACGTAATCCTCCAATTCTAGTAACATCGTAGGATCCAACACTTGACAAGCATTAATTCCCAGAAATTGAGAACAAAATTCCACACCAGAATCTTCACGAACTGTAACAGTATCAAAATGTTTCAGTAAAGCAGCACAAATCTGCGTTTGGCTAATAGTATATTCCCAATCATCCGTCCCAAAAGATGCAGCATACGATATCTTTTTTATATTCCATCCAACAGCAAAATCCAAGAAAGCATGTGCAATTTCCGGATAGTATAAAGGACGCCAAATTTGGTCACTGCCAACAATAATAGCATCAAAATCAGTAGCCTGCAATTTCTTTAAATCACGCACAAAAAACGAATTGATATACTTTTTTGTAAAAGGTCGTATATGCTGCCAAGCAATTTTACGAATTTGCTTTTTATGCAATTCATAAAACACATCGATTTTTTCTCTTTTAATTACCTTTTTAAACAAACGGTAAGCATAGACCAAAGGCATTTGATAACAGGGATGTCTATTAAGTTTTTCTTCAATAATCCATACTTGATGCCCCATTCTTTCCAATACAGTTTGTAAAGCATAAGCTTGAAGAATACCACCATAATTTACATGGAGCGGGAGAGTTAATATGCCTATTTTCATTTATTAACCTTTATTTTACTAGAATTTAGACTAATGTCAATGCAGAAAAAACTAAAGTTCTCTTTCCACATCATAACGCCCTATATCTTAACAATATTTCCTAACAATCGATATTACAGATTTTGGAACAACTTTTTTAATAGCCTGCTTGAGTGAAGAATTTAAATTATCAATCAATGTATTCATCAATCTAAGAGCATTACTTTCGTCTTCACTATTAGTAAAAACCTCAAATAATATTGGTTTATCTGTAATTGATGGGATTAGAAACCTATCTATGTTATCTAAATATTCTTCTTTAGTGGATGCTTGCAAATATTCATAACCCAGATCTTCGGCATAATGGCGAATTAATACATGAGATTTATTACCATAATGACCAGCAGCAGCCATAAAACGATCCGCTTCATCTCCAAATCGGGCAGCAAGGTGATTGTAATTACGGAATTCAGTACCTTTGCCATTATTAACCAGCAAAATACGAATGTTGTTACTTATATGACGATTGCCAACTACATTTAAGTCATAAAAAAAAGCCAAGTCCCCAATAACGAGGTAATGAAGTTTATTCTGATATGCTATCGCACCACCAATCATAGAGGACATACAGCCATCAATACCAAATCCTCCTGTATTTACAAAACTGCGACTTTGCACCGATTCCGGTAATTCAAACATTCCCCACGCACGTAAAGAGTTTAATATACTTAAATGGAAATAACAACCTTCCGGCAAACGGTGAACAGTTTGCCGAGCAATCCATAAATTAGAGAAAGGAAGCTCACCTATGGCTGAATGAAGCTTTTCATAATCCGAATGACACGACATAAGCCACATTTCTCCCTCCTTTTGCTGCAAACTACGATTGCCAGCCACTTCGGCATAATGGCTGAAGAACAATTCTTCGGGCATTTCAAAGACATTACAGAGCTTACGGTACAAATCACGAAGTTCACCATCTTCATTTACTCTCCACACTTCCTTTGTATTTCCTACAGCCTCATTTCCATAACCTGTCACCTCACCAATATGTATCAGCACATCATTTCTATAAGAATCTTTTTTAAATGCTTCTTGCTGATTAACAATCGAATTGTAAACACGATACTTACCTACATAATTGCTAGCATGCTCACAAAACACAACAGCTCCATAAGCAGCACAAAAACGATTCACTGCATTCGTAAGAGCTACAGACCAAGGTAAATGGTTGCCAACTACGATAGCAATACGCCCTTCAGGCAAAACAGGCAACTCATCATACGGCATATAACGATGAATACAGCGAGCTACTGGTAACTCTTTTACTGAAAAGTCCGGATTATAGTTAGTTGAAAGATTTATGTGGACAGGACCGCCACCACGATGCCTAAGAGCGAGTACAGCTCTATTCAACCGGATAGTCGCATCCCAAATGTCATTTTCGTCACGAGGCACAGCTACGTGTTCACTATGTACACAAATATCCCTCTGTTGTTGCGAACGATCCATCATCTGTGGTATCATATGCCCGATACGATTCTCATTCTGAGTAGAGGTAACCGCAAGTATAGGCAGTTTACGATAATATGCTTCTGTCAGACCAGAAATATAATTACGTGAGGCTGTAGCACCTGTACAGGACAATACTATAACCTCTCCTGTCTCTTCTGCCATACCTACAGCAAGATAGGCGGCGGAACGTTCATCAACAGATGAAAAAACCTGAAAAAAAGGATCATTCATCACACTGGCTACAAATGTAATATTTGTTGTACCCGGAGAAGCTATCACCTTACGAATACCATGCTGCTTTAGTAAAGATATTAAAATTTGCTGTCCACGCTCTACGGTGTAATACTTTGCTTCCATATTAATATAATTTCTTAATAGGATAAATGAATCGGAAAATTATATATTTTACCCATGTCTTTAAATGAGGAAAATCTGAAGGATAGGCTAATTCACCAGTCAATCTATCTTTTAATGCTTCACGACGTACATTAATACTAATAAATTCAGGATGCTTGATAAATTCACGCAAACAAAATGCGAGTCCATCCTTAGTTGGCAAAAACTTGCTCACATCAATAAAAGCCGCAATTTTATTATTATCAAAACAGCGATTATAATAACGATCTACTCGTACTTGCCATTGCGATACTTTGTCATGCAGATTAATACATTTATCAGTATAATACACTTTTGGACAATATCCCATCGTTTCTTCTAACACAGACAAATAGGTATTCAGTAACTCACTCCACTTATACGACTCGGATGCAGTAATATGAAAGCTCTCACCCAACGCCTCCTTTTTTCCAATAATAGCGGCAATACCTTCTGACACATTCAATCCATAAGTTAGTGTAGTATATTTATCAACAATATCTTTTGAAAAGACAATAGTACGACCATGCAAAGCTCTCCACAACCAGGCTTCTTTTTCCATTACACCCAATTGAAGACGCATTTCGCTGAACGTGATATAAGGACGAATAATTGTATAATTGTTCCGTCCAGACAGATACAAAAGATTTTCCTGACGGGCCTTAGCCAAAGCATATTCATCTGTTTTCAAGTATTCTGTAATTGTACAATTCTCCAATAAACGAGGAGAATCCTCAGAAATCAATGGAGAATCTGCATATATACGTGAAGAACTTAAATAAATATATTGTTTGCAAGCATCAAGCATCTTGATATAGCGTAGCTTAAACTCCTCTGTATTATAAACCATAAAGTCTACAATCACATCAAAGCATAAACTAAACAACGATTCAACAAAATCAAGCTCATGTGCATTACCTTGTATATACATTATATTTGGCTCACTCTTATGTATTTTCCTTGAAGTAACAGTTATATCCCACCCTTTTAGAGCCAATATATGGGCTAAATGTTCACCCATTGCACCAGTACCTCCCAGTAATAATATTTTCATAAAGCAGTATTAAATCGTTATATGCAGTTTATTCACCATAATGTTTTTTACTTTTGACATAAAGAAAGCTCGTTCATATTTATCAAATCCAATAAAATAAAAACAAACTATAGACCAGCAGGAACTTAACAAACCAACCAACACTAAACGAATAAACGAGGGAGTCATTAGATATACAAGTATTCCTGGTAATATGAAACAGAGTACAGAACAAATACCCATCCTGCCGAAAACTGAAGTCACAAAATAACGTATAGGAAAATTCATCAACCTTTTTAAGGTAGAAAGCCGAATGAAATTCATAGAAAAATATAATATTGTATAGATAATATAGGTGATATAGGCAGGGCATCCTAACTCATAAGCAATCCACGTTAAAGGAAACACAAGACAACCTACAGAAGTTATCACCACTTGATATCTACGAATCTTCCCCGTGGCCTGAATAGTCGTATAAAGTGAATTTCCTATTACTGTAGCCAAGGAAGAGAACACTACTAATCTCACAAATATGACAGTATCTTTAGGGACTTCCTTCAACCAAATTCCTAAAATAGTTTCTGCTTCCAATACAATGGGAACAATAAAGAAGTACATAATAAAAAATGAAAATTTAGTACCTCTGCATACTAATTTAAATAAATAATTATACTCTTTACTCGCATAAGATTTAGTGATTTGCGGATTCAGTGCCGTCATAAAGTTATTTACAAATTGATTTATCGCACTATCTACCTGCACCGCAATAGCCCTTGCTGTATTAGTAGTTACACCAAAGAAAATATTGATAAGCATATTTACTCCTTGAGTATTCAGTATATAGGCCGTATTTCCGAACATATTCCATCCGGCAAAACCACCCATTTCTTTAAATAGAGATTTATCTAAAATAAAGCGATATTTTGCTTCTTCAAAATGCCGACTACAATATGTACTGTAAATTGCAAATAATAAAAGTGATACTAAAAATACAAGAATGGCATAAACCATCAATTTATCGGAATCTGACATATAAATAAGATAAGCAACTAACAGCTTCAATGCAACTTCCAATATACTAATATACGCAAAAACTGTCATTCTCTCATGAGCTATAATCGTAGCATTATAGGGAATGTTAATGAAGTTCACCACAAAAGTAGCTATAGAACATTGGAGGACAAAATTAGCTGCCGGCATTCGATCGATAGGAATATTCATTTTCTCATTCAAAAACCATACACCTATTATCTCACATGCCACTAATACAACTAATGACATTATTATCTGTATATTGACCGATGTACTGAATATAGTTTTGAGTCTTTCTATATTTTTTGTACCTAATTCATAGGTAATAAAACGGGATATAGCTCCAGACAAAGAACCAGATAAAACAGAAAACATAAAGACTAATCCACCTACCACATTATAAATACCATAGTTTGCTTCACCTAATGCATCAAGTACCACACGACTGGTAAAAAGTGACACGACCATGATAATAATCATGCGAAAGTAAAGGAATAATGTATTTTTTGCTATTCTTTTGTTATTAGATGATGTATCGATCATAAAACAAAATTCCGTAAGTACCCAATAAGAACATTATGACACCTCCGCCACCCATCTTTACAACTTTTACACGTATACGAGAAATTAACATTCATATACAAATACCCTGTATACCTATTACCTACATCCCCTATCCGGAAAGTCAGAAAGCCAGGTGTCAAAGGTGTCCACATACCCATTACTGAGTCTACTCCATCAAACGCTGACGGTCGGCCTCCAAACACCTGCGCAGTTCCGCAAAAACAGCGGCACACTCTTCAGGCCTGTCCTTCAGGACCTCCAGATAGATGCGGAAGACATCGTAATATTGATGCAAGTTTATACTTTCGCCCTTTTTACTTTCATGTAAGTTTTGGAGCTCATCGAAGCCGAATGACAAATATCCGAAATGGATAAATGCTTGTTGCCGACAAAAACCGTTTTCTGGAGTGTCGCCAGAAAATCACCCAATTCCAGATTGGGAACAGAACTTCTTCTCTGAGTCATTTTTAGTTGTTTGAATAATTAATTAATGGCCGTATCCTAACATACAGCTGTGTATAAAAATGTTATAATTGTTAAAATCATTAGCATTCGTTCCCATATATGGAAAATGCATTTTGATCTATATCCGCTTTTTAACACGAACTTCGCGGCCGTTATTTAAAAAAACAAATTATGACAGAAATCAAAATCAGCCTGTTCAAAGGCTATTCGGACATGCAACCGACAGAAAATACTCTGCAGGAAGTTGTCAATCTCATCAAAAATGACGCACTGGTACGCGACCGCACCGAAAAGCACCGCTATTACACTGCACAAAAACAAAAGGCGGCCGCCGCACAAGAAAAATCGTCCTGTCCATGTTTTGCCGTAGCCGTCCGCTTCGAGGGCGGCAAACGAAAGGAAAACATCTGCGGATGGACCCGGCTTGGGTTAGCAGACATTGACCATGTTCCCGACGACCGGCTACAAGAACTGTTGAAACGCATCCGGAAAGATACGCACACGCTCCTCGCCTACACCACCATCAGTGGCACCGGTATCCGCATTCTTTTCCTGACAGACTGCATAACGGAGGATCATGAAAAGAATCTGAAGCTTTATCCCAGGGCCTTTGAGCAAACCAACAATCACTACGCCCGGCTGCTGGACTGCGAATGTGACATGAAATGCAAAAATGTCACCCGGCTGAGCGGCCTGGCCCACGATCCCGATGTATTCTTCAATCCCGAAGCACAGCCTTTCCACATCGAACTGAAGAACAGCAAGAAGGAGAACGCCATTTCCGCCAGAAAGTCCGGCCGGAACAAACATCTGGAAAAAGCCGTAAAAGCATCCATTCAGGAACTGGAGGCCGAGGGGATATGCTACGAAGAGCATCACCACAACGAGTATATCATGCGCATGGGCTATCTGCTCAACTCCTACGGCATAGCCCAAAAGATTGCCACTGAATGGGCACTCACCCGATTTGCCGATTATGACGGAGACATCGCAGGCATCTTCAGTTCGTGCTACCAGAACACCGGTGAGCACGGTACGCGACCACTATGCAACAGCCCCAAAACAACCTCAGGCAATGAAAACTTTGCCAGCGTGGAAGAAATCGAGACTTTCCTCGGAACACAGGCTTTGTTCAGGCACAACGTCATCACCGGAAAATGTGAAGCGGCAAAACCCGGCAGTCACCATACAAGCGAATATGCCGAAATGGACGACCGCTTCGTCAACTCCCTGTGGAGCCGCATGTGCAAAGAGGTGAAACCGGTTCGCATCAACGATATCCGCAACATACTGGCTTCGGAATATGTGCCCCTGTATAACCCCTTCACCGAATATTTCAAGAGCCTGCACCCTTGGGACGGTGTGACCGACTACATCGGCGAACTGGCAACCACCGTACATGTACGGGGAGATCAGGCGACCTTCACGGAATACTTCCGGAAGTGGCTTATCGGAACCGTGGTCTCCCTGCTCGACGAGCATGTGGTGAACCACGAGATACTGATACTCATCGGTCCGCAAGGCTGCTTCAAGACCACTTGGTTCAACAAACTGCTGCCACCGGCATTGCAACGTTATTTCTACACTAAAACAGATAATAACCGAATCACCAAGGACGACAAGTTCACTCTCACGGAATTCGCCCTCCTTTGTATGGAGGAAATCGACGAACTGAACACTTCCGCCCTAAACCAGATCAAGGCCATGACCACCACACCGGTAGTGAACGAACGCATGGCATACGCTCATTACAAAGAAAGACGTCCGCACATCGCCAGTCTCTGCGGAACCACCAATAATGAGCAATTCCTGACCGATCCGAGTGGAAGCCGCCGCTGGCTTCCATTCAATGTGGTATCCATTGACGACCCCTACACGCACACCCCAAACTACGAGGGTGTATATGCACAGGCATACGCGCTTTGGAAAAGCGGGTTCCGGTATTGGTTCAACGAAAAAGAGGTCAAGGCCGTCAACCAACGTAACACCCACTTCGAAGTCCCCAATCTGGAAAAGGAACTGATCCTTACCCATTACCGCCGTCCCATACCGGGCGAAGAATGTATTTTTGTCACCACGGCCCATATCCTGAACCGGATCAGCGGTTCCATCAAACAGCCACTCAGCCCCACCAAAATAGGCATCATAATGAAGCAGGCAGGCTTCGAGCTGATAAGAAGCGCCGGGCAACGGGGCTACCGGGTGGTGGAACTGAAAACCGATGAAATCTACCGCAACCAGTGCGCCATAGCACACTATACGGAAGGGATTCCTTAAGGATACCGACGGTTATATCTGCATCATCCGTCGCAGATAAGTGCTGCGACAGATGCAGATAGATCCGACAGACAACGCAGATAAGTCCGACAGGCAACGCAGATAAGAGCGTCCCCCTGACTCCTGCTATGAATAAGTCGGTTTAAGGTCTTCCCAAATATTTGAATATCAGTTCCACCTGCATGGAAGTAAATATTTGCTGACGAGTTTTGTATCCCGTTTGCTGCAAAGCGTCACTCAACCGACTGTTATACTTGAACCATTGTGCCAGACGGTTAAGGGCGGAAACCGGCGAAATGTCCGGTGCGTATGCTTCGGCCAGTTCACGTTTATAATAAGGACGGACGGGCCATCTTTCTTCCTGATCGTCTTCCTGATCACTTTCTTTCTCGGAGTTTGTTTTCATAAGGGTTCATTTATTGATTATTAAAGCATAAAGGTAACGATTTTAGTTTACATATTCTTTATTATCAATAAATAGTTTCCACCCTTTTTCATATACTTTCATTAAGGAGCAACATCTTTCACAATACATCTCCTACCCTATTGTACCTTTGTATTGTTCACCACAGAGAACGCATGATTTCGAATCGCCTTCTCCATGGTTTCATTTTTAATTATTAATTATTAATTCTTATTTTATGCCACTGAATTACAGTATTGCAATGATGGGTAATCCCATGAATCAGGACGATCCCAAAAAAGCGTATGCGAAAGCGCAGGTTTCGCAAGAGTTATCGCTAAAAGTCCTCTCCAAAAGAGTGGCGGCGCAGACCACTGCCAGCCGGGCAGACGTGACGGCCGTCATCATCGCCACCGTAGAGAACATGATCGAAGGCCTGCGTGCAGGCGAACAGGTGGATTTCGGAGATCTGGGGAAATTCCGTCTTCAAATCACCAGCCGTGGAGCGGAAACGGCTGAAAAATTCACCGCCGCCAATATCACAGGCGTCAATATTCAATTCATTCCCGGAGAAGACTTAAAAGACATCTTTGCCGGTATGGAATTTTCACCGGTACCTACACGCGCTGCCACCCGTGCTGTGCTGAAAGCACAAAAAGCCGGACAGACAACCGTGGATATTTCCGGAACATCCACTCCCGGAGGAAATGGAGGCGGAAATGCCGGAGGAGGTGGAAATGCCGGAGGCGACGGGGGTATAGAGGACGACCCGCTGGGATAAATTGACAATTGACAGTC